>JBJXFJ010000630.1:0-7485 GCA_046154735.1 Chloroflexota bacterium
CATGCTGAGCGTTCTCGCTCCGTCATGAGCAACCATCTCGGGCCGATTTCTCTCTGCAACGGGGCGTCTCGGCCCACCTCGACTGCAATAAGCACACGAGCCTGCTAGGTTCCGGTCCCCGGGAGCAGCCGGCCCGGCCCCTCTGGGAGCGCTGCCACCCCTGGCGGCCCGGCCGTCGAGGCCGCTCTCCAGACTCCCGGTCGCTGATTGTGATCGCGCGGTGCGGCCCTCAGGGGCCGGGCCGCCAGGGATAGCGGCGCTCCCAGTGGAGCCGGGAAACTCTGACGCGCACCCAGCCTGCAAATTCAGATGGCAAAGCGCACGCAGAAGGAGTACGCTGTGTAGCGCAATTTCACGGGCGTGGCAGGGAAGATAGCGAGCGCGTACTCCACCTTCCCCTTAAGCCCATGAGCAAGAGGAGAACAGATCAATGGCTGAACGGGACGAGGTACGAAAGAATGTAGCAATTGCGAATCGCGTGCTAACGGAGCTAGGGCTGGCAAATGGTCCGACCATCTCGCTAGGCCACGTCAGCATGCGACTGCCGTCAGAGCCAGACAAGTTTTATGTCAAGGGACGGGGCTATGCGATTGACGCGCTCCCGCGCATGATGCCGGACGACATGATTCTCTGTGACCTGGAGGGCAATAAGCTGGATGGCCCACCTAATGGGACTCAATGCTATGAGGTGAAGATCCACTCCTGCATCTACAAGGCGCGGCCGGACGTAAAGGCCGTTGTCCATGTCCACCCACAATTCACCGTGCTCATGACGATCCTGGGCACCCCCATCCACGTCATGGCTGGGGGCCAGGGCATCAGCATCCTGAAGAAGCCCATCAACATGATGCGCAAGTACAAGATCATCCAGAGCGAAGAAGAAGGCATGCAGGTGGCCGAGACCCTGGGCAACAACCAGGCCATGCTACTCCTTGGTCATGGTGTAGTAGTCGCCGGAGATTCCATGGATGAGGTGGTGGTGGGAGCGCTGGGCCTTGAAGAGCAAGCCAAAATGAACTACTACGCTTACAGCGCCGCCGGGCCCAATTACCCCACGATTCCGCAAGACCTGGTGGACGAGGCCTTCAATCACACCATCCCCTTCGCCGACCTGCCCCATTTCCAGGGACAGAACGCGGAACAGCACCGGGGCATGGGGAACGCCGTCTTTAATCACTACGCGGAAATCGTTTCGCGCGATTTGCGGTAAGCACTCACCACTCGTGGGTCTGTTGACCTGAGCATTGCCTTTGATGACCAGGTCAGAGCGGGGCGAGCCGTGGCTCGCCTCGCTGCCGCGCTCTGATAGGCTAAAGTGAGCTCAGAGACCGGAGGATGACCGAATATGTGCGCCGGACATCATCACCACGACCATGACGCGGAGCCGCCAAAAAGCCTGGGCGCGGTTTGGGGTAACCTGACCAAGCCGGGCTCAGCTCGCTGGAAGGCGTCCCGCTGGGTCGCCAACATCCTCGTTCGAGTGCGTACGGGTTCCACCTGCTGCGGTCGCCCCGGGGAACCCGGCTGTTGACGACCGGCTCGCCCCGGGTCCGGGGCTAACAGCAGCGAAGAGTGAAGGAGTGCGACAGATGAGTCTGCCCTCCCGAGCCTCACACTGCTCGTCCTCCTCGTTCATCGCGAATCGGTGCGTGAGCGCCAAAACCTCGAGCTCTGTGCGCCCGGCGTTTAGGGTGCGGCGTGCGGGAGCACCGCTTTCCTTATCCCCCGGACTGGGCTGTGGGTACATCCAAAGCGGCGCTCTCGCACGCCGCATTCCAAATGCTGGACTTGCGCACGTTTCGATCGCACCCTCTGGGCTCAGCGCGTCCAGACGCGCGTTGATGGTTGAAATGCCACCCAGCAGAACCAGAAGTGATTGCCGTGGGTGATGGGCTCCAGGCGACTGCCCACCAGTGCACCAGCAACCGCGTGCCCGAGCACATTCCACTGGCTGTCCGTTTCTGCATCGAAGATGGCGCCCCCCCGTGCAAGAAAACTCAGAGTCCGCCCCCCTACGGACGGGCGGAACACTCCCGTGGCACCAACGTCACGCGAATCCGCCATCTCACCTCGATCCAGAGCAGATCTTGTGCCTCGGGCGAAGAGCACCACAAGGTCCTGCCCCGCAACAGTGTCCTGAACAACGCTGACGTTCTCAAGCTCGGTGAATGGATAGGCCGTTGAATCGTGCCCCACGTTCACGGTGGCAACACGCTGCAACGACTTCAACCGCTCGTCAATGCTGCCGCTAAATAGGAATGGCGACGCTCGAACATCATCGTAACCGGGGTACGGGTTCCGACCATAGCCGCGAATGAAGCCCGTGTCTCGCGAAAGCACTGCACCACGAGGGTAGGTGGACTGAAAATCCTCAAACGATGCTATGGCCGAGGGGTACACGGCGAGCCGGGTACCGGTCCGGGCACCAACGATGGCTTCACCGGTGGATTGCTGCCACCACGACTCAGTTTGCCGATCCCACATCACCAGGTTACTCTGGCGCAGGTAGCCAGTGGTGCCGAAATTATAAGTCTCGCCATCAATTTCACGGTCAAAGGCTATCGCGAGGTTGCACAACGGGCAGTAGGTAAGACTCACCGGACGACCGCCCACGGTGTCATTCACGATTTCATGCCAGACAAGAATTTGAAGTGGATAGGCTCGAGCCTCACCATTGACTTCAAGCGTCACCACTGGTTCATGTAATTTTAGCCAGATACGAGCATCCTGATTGCTCACAAATTGAGGTGCATCAATGGGCGGAATCCCATCACGAGTTGGACCACCAGATTGAATCTCAGATATTGGCACACTCAACCGACCAAAATCGGTCTTCCAGCCGTCCGTGATCGAAGCCAATCGGGACGGGGTGACATCAACGCCTGGAGATGCATTGGATTCCCGCTCAGCATTCCCCAGAGTTAATCCTGGGTCTGCTCCAGCCTGCGACGTCGAGATACACCCGACGATCACGGAAATGTACGCGCCGCAGAGAGCGATGAGCACGCGATTCAACTGACTGCCGATCATGACCGTGAGTATAGACGGCTAAGCAGATTCGGCTCTGAGCAGGATGACAGACTCACAGCGCCCGCACTATCGAATGCACCGGATCGTAACGACTCATCCGGACAAACGTGAATTGTGACATGAAGAAAGCCGCGCATGATGAGCGCGGCTTACCTGTCGATTCGTGTTCACCCTGGCTACGAGGCAATTGGTGGACGCCCACGACGACGCCGCTGTTTCGGTTGCGCAATCCAAACAAGGAGCGTGTCCTGCAACGTAACCCCATAGTCAATTTCTTGACCGATCTCCCTCGCTGCGCGACGAACCATGAGCTTGAGCTTTCGCAGCGTCTCGCCAGACTCCGGTTCTACTTCAATATTCTGATCACCTACAAGCGTTCCTATTGCATCACGATATGGCTGGCGCTCTACGTAGCCTTTGCCGACATTTTTGAGGCGCTGTTTTGCCTCAGGACCTACCGTCTTCATTTGCGCCATCATTCGCCTCACACTATTTCGTTTCAATTACATTCTGCCAGAGTGAAGCGAAGTTGTCGAGATTGATTCCCCGATAGCTGTTGAATTCGAGACGATACCGTAACCGTCGGGCTGGCAGCGTGCTTGATATGGCCGCTACTATTGAAACGCACGAGGGGGAGAGAGTGGCAAACGCTATCGGTGTCGGATTATTGGGGCTCGGAGTCGTTGGCGCCGGCGTCGCTCGGGCGCTCATTGAGAAACGAGACACCATTGCCAACCGCGTGGGCCATCCGGTTGAGCTGCGCCGCGCCGTCGTCCGCGATCTGGAGCGAAGCCGCGAGATTGACGCCATAGTCCCAATAACGACGGATCCCGCCACGGTCCTCGATGACCCGGACATTCAGGTAGTTGTCGAGGTCATGGGTGGGGAGCATCCAGCCCTGGAGTATATTCTCCGCGCCATCGACGCTGGAAAGCACGTGGTGACGGCCAACAAAGAGGTCATGGCCAAGCATGGCCCAGAGATCCTCTTGCGCGCGGCTGATCGCGGTGTGGATGTTGCCTACGAAGCAAGCGTGGGCGGCGGAATTCCCGTCATCGGCCCGTTCAAGCTCGATCTTCTGGCAAACGATATCAGTCAAATCACTGCCATTATTAACGGCACCACCAATTACATCATCACGCGGATGGCGCGGGATGGCATGGAGTTTGGTGCCGCCCTGCGCGAAGCTCAGGATCAGGGATTTGCCGAATCCGATCCCCGTAACGACGTTGAGGGGATCGACGCGGCCTATAAGCTAGCGATCCTCGCCAGTCTTGCATTTCACGCACGAGTCCATCCGGATGATGTGTACAACGAAGGCATTACCCAACTCAGCCCGTCTGATTTCCGCTACGCCAACGAGCTTGGATACGTCATCAAATTACTCGCCATTGGGAAACTGAACGGATCCGGAATCGAGTTACGGGTTCACCCGGCGATGGTCCCGGCAGACACGATGCTGGCGAATGTGGACGGCGTCTTTAACGCCGTTCAGGTGGACGGCGATCTGGTGGGCAGAATTCTCTTCTACGGTCGCGGTGCTGGCTCTGGCCCGACATCGAGCGCGGTTGTCGCGGACATTATTGATATCGCTCAGCGAGCCGGGGCCGGCGCCGTGGGCGTTCCGCCTCGACCGTACGATACGTCGCGCCACCCGCTGCCCTTCGCGGACGTTCGCACTCGATACTATCTGCGCCTCATCTCAGCCGATCAGCCTGGCGTCATCGCGGCTATTGCAACGATCCTGAGCAACCACAATATCAGTCTCTCATCGGTGATCCAGAAAGAAGATGTGGAGCCTCAGAACGGGGGCTCATCGATCCGGCACGCTGAGATCGTCTTTATGACACATGAAGCCACGGAATCGGCAATGCAGCAGGCAATCACCGAGATTCGCGGTCTCAGCGTCATTGACACCATCGGTAGCGTCATTCGTGTGGAGGCCTAGCCGAGGTGGCCCGGCCCATCGTATACATCACGAGGCGCATTCCTGTGGAAGCCGTGCAATTGCTGGAGGCCGTGGCTGAAGTACGACAGTGGAACAGCGATGACCCTATCCCGAGAGCCACATTGCTAGAGGCCATTGGTGACGCGCAAGCGCTCTTCCCGATGATTACTGAGCGCATTGATGAAGAACTACTCGCGCTCGCGCCCAATCTCCGAGTCATCGCCAACATGGCCGTGGGCTATGACAATGTTGACGTCCCAGCGTGCACCCGTCATCAAGTCATCGTAACCAACACCCCAGATATATTGACCGAGACATCGGCGGATCTGGCCTTTGCACTCATCATGGCCGTGGGCCGTGGAATCGTCCAGGGTGATCGCTATGTGCGCCGTGGCGACTGGAAGATCTGGGGTCCTCTGCTCCATCTCACCCCAGACCTCCATCATGCCACGCTCGGGATTGTGGGCCTGGGCAGGATCGGCCAGGCTGTGGTCCGGCGAGCACGGGGATTCGATATGCGGGTGCTGTATCACAGTCGCATGCGCCGCGAGGAGCTCGAGCAGGGGCTCGAATATGTGGGCTTTGAGGAGCTCCTTGCCACCTCGGATTTTGTGAGTCTCCACCTGGCACTAAACGAGGCCACACGGCACATCATTAGCTCCAACCAACTGAAGATGATGAAACGTTCAGCCTTCCTGATCAACACCGGGCGAGGCGGACTCGTAAATCAGGCGGCGCTGTATGAAGCCTTGCGCGATGGTGTGATTGCCGGGGCCGCGCTCGACGTGACTGATCCAGAGCCAATCCCTCTTGATGATCCACTACTCACGCTATCAAATTGCATCATCACGCCGCATGTGGGCAGCGCGTCGTTCGCCACGCGCACACGCATGGCCACATTAGCTGCTGAAAACATCGTCGCCGTGCTCAGCGGCCAGGCGCCAATCACGCCAATCAACTCCCTTGGCTGAGACCCCTGGCATAGGCATCGAGGCGGATAAGCTCATCGCGATATGGCCGTTTGAGTAAGAGTGGGGCAAAGAGACGCTCAGCGAGACCGCCAACCCCGGAGCTGGATTGCCAGCGCGTGTCGATTGTCACGCGCGTAGCCCCGTCATCGACCAACGGCGTGACTACAAACCGCGTGACCAGACCGGAAGCAACATCCTTCTCTTCTAGAACGCGCCCTGGCTCCGGTTCAGTAACCGTCATCTGAGCATGTCTGATCCGGCCGGCTATGCTCATCTGGAAACGGAAGACCGTACCCGCGCCATACCCGCCAGCAACCACCTCAAGGTTTGAGAATACTGATGGGAGGATATTTGGATGATGCTCCCGATAGTCAGCTAAACACCGGTACACGAGATCTGCCGGCGCCTGAACCATCCCACTCGCCGTCACCCGAATCTCAGGCATGATCATTTCCATGGCAGAGAAATTTCTTACCGCGCTCACTGGAGATCCACCCTGGAGCTCTTCCGGGTCCCAAGCGAGACCTGAGCGCTCACACTTCTAGCATATAGACCTGCGCAAATCGAGGTGTAGTCCCCCGGTGACGGGGACTCCTGGGCTGGCAATCACCTGCTCCAGCCCCCTCGTTAGCTACTCGATACCATAATCAAACCAAGTCGAGCCGCGGAAAGCGCAGCTTGAGCGCGGTCATGCACTCCGAGCTTCGCGTAGAGATTCCGTACATGATTGTCCACCGTACGCACGCTCACCACGAGCTGCTCCGCAATCTGCCGATTTGACTCACCCGCGGCGAGGTGTGCCAGCACTTCACGCTCGCGCGCTGAAAGCTCTCGGTGTGGATTCCCATCACCATCCGGCCCGGTCTGGCTGGCCGCCAGGAGCCGTGCAATGGGTGCACTGACGAATTCGCCGCCAGCCGCAACCGAGAGGACGGCAGCCCGGAGCTGATTTGCGTTTGCCTCCTTGCTCAGGACGCCCGATGCGCCCACCTCAAGCGCAGCCCGCACGCCCGAGGGGTCATCAACCCCGGTCACAACGATGATCCGCGCATCCGGCAAGGTATCCAGAACAGCTCCGATAAGCCAGATACCATCGCGTCCGGGCAGACGCAGGTCCGTCAAAAGCACCCGCGGGCGACGCTCCCGCACCAGCGAGAGCGCGCGCTCGGCGTTAGCGGCTTCGCCAATGACACGAATGCCCGTGCCTTCTCGAGAAAGCACGGAAATCACGCCTTCCCGATATAACGGGTGGTCATCGACAACGATGAGGGTCACCTGATTACGATTCGGCACCGTGAACATATCAACGATGACAACGTACCGGTCAGCCCGTGAAGGACCGCGAAGTTAGCGAAGCGCCTCCCAGACCGATCGAATCCGGGCAATGTGCGCGTCGGGACCCTCGAATCCAGCCTTCGTTGTCGTGATCGAGAGGTGGGTCGCGCCCAGAATCTGCCACTCATCGGCCGCCTTGCGCCAGTCATCCGGCCCGCCCACCGCGCCATCAACTCGGGCTTCAATACCGAAACCCACCCA
>JBJXFJ010000631.1:0-10460 GCA_046154735.1 Chloroflexota bacterium
ACCCCGCGGGTGCGAACGTGGCCACGGATGGCCCCACTTCCCTTGGCATGATCCTGGAATCATTCGGAGTGACCGCGCCAACGGCGGACCTCCAGGCGCTGGCGGAACGCTGGCAGGAGACCAAGACCGATGGCGATAGCGTATCCATCGATACGCTGGTCAGGATCGCCGAGCGTGGCGCGCTGCGGCCCATCGGGACCGGCCGCGGACCCGGTGGTGGCGACTGGACCGCCGCGATGGCGCGTGATTTCATCCGACGGGGATATCCCGTGCTGGCATTGGTTCGGCCCCAAGTCCTGTTCAGCGGCGAGCTTGCGCCGGAACAGGCCGACCGCTTCATCGTTCTGATTGGCTATGAGGGCGATGAGATCATTTATCACGATCCGGTGAGTAGTGACGGCACCGCCCGTCGGATTGATGCGCTCACCCTGGATCAAGCCTGGGTGCAGGCAACGCCGCCGCGCCAGGGTGTGGTATTCGGTTTCGGCGCGAGCGTGGTGGGCTTGCTGGACGGTCCAGGCAGGAGCGCTCAGGTGAAGCCTGAGCCCACGGCCACCCCGCAGCCATTTGCGATCCGTGCGACGCCGGTCGTCGTAGTTGCCCCCACGCCTGAGCCCGTGGAGCAGCCGCCAGTAGAATCAGGTCCGCCACCCGCGCTGCTCGCCTTCCTCGGTATTCTGGCGGGCGGAGTTGGCTTCCTCATCGCGCGGCTGTATCGCTAACCGCCCTTCAGAAGCTGAATGGTGAGCCCCAGGGGGTGACCGGCGACGGTCGCCCCCTGGGCATTTCCCGTCACGCCCTTGCTTCGCGGACATCGGCATAGCCTGCGCCTTGACAATCCCAGGCCCGGTGCTACGATGCCCGTACGCGGGGCCGGTGACGCCCTGAGCGAGTGCGGAAAGTCGAAAGGCAAGCATGAAGAAGTCGACAACCGCGATCGATCGCGAGGCCGCGACCTCGCTCTATCGGGCTTCGCTCGATACGCTTCCTAATGCTCTGATCTTGCTCCGTGACGGCGATGCCAACGTTGCCTATGCCAACAAGGCTGCATGTCAGCTATTGCAACGCGAGATGAGTGATATCAGACGCCAAGAGCCGTCTGAGCTCTTGCTGCCGGCTCAGGCTCAGGATGGTCTCTTCCATTCAGACCTAGACGGTGAGCCGTCCCGAACAGGCCTCTGGCAGGCACGGTGCGTGGATGGCACGCTGGTGCCGGTTCGCGTTGTCAGCACGCGCCTGGTGGGTGAGTCCGCTGTCTTGCTGCAGCTTGAACCGCTGGCTTCAGGAGGCGTGACCAAAGCGGCACACCCAGATGCACGCAGCAACCATCGCGTTCGCGAGAGATTTGCGCTCCTCACGGCGGCCAGCACGGTACTCACCTCCACGAGTGATTACGTGGCGGCACTTGATGAGCTTGCCCGCCTGGCCTTACCCACCCTTGGAATCTCGTGTCTCGTGCATGTGGTCGATGGGGACGCCGGGCTTCTTCCGATCGTCGCGGCCCATCTCGATGCTGCCACCGCGCAGGCCATGAGCGCGCTCCAGGGATCGGGCCGGGATGTGCTGGACCTGCCACGTAGGGCTCTGGAGACGGGCTCCGTGGCGATCTACCACGGAGCGCCTGATGAATCCAGTGGCGATGCACTGCTGCCGTCGATGAGCGGGTGCGCTGTGCCGATTCGCCTTCGCGATGATCTGCTCGGAACACTGACGTTTTTCACTGATGATGTTAAGCGCTGCTACGATGCGGATGATGCCGCGCTCGGCCAGGAGCTTGGCCGGCGTATTGCCCAGGCTATGGACTCGGCGCGCCTCCTGGAGCGGGAGCAGCGCCGGCGACGTCAGCTAGCCGCGGTCCGCGAAGTTGCCGCGGAGCTCACAAATGAGCTCGATCTCTCCCGACTCTTGGACCTCATCATTCGCCGTGTGGCTGAGCTTGTCAGTGATTCGGCTGGGGTGCTCTACATCTGGGACGAAGATGCCCAGCAACTGATACCGCGCAGCACGCATAAATCTGAGCATATTCCGGCGCCATTGCCAATTGCACTGGGGGAGGGTGTCTCCGGCCGCGCGGCACAGGAGCATCGAACCATTGTTGTGGAGGATTACCGATCCTGGGATGGCGCAATCCCAAGACTCCGTGGGAAGCTCAGCTTTCGTGCGGCGTTAGCCTCGCCTGTGATCTACCAATCCCGGCTTGTTGGCGTCATCACCCTGGCGCGTGGTGGCGGGGAGCCGCCCTTCTCGGCCGGGCAGCAGGATCTAGTGGGCCTCTTTGCCGATCACGCGGCAGTGGCCATTGAGCACGCACGCCTCTTTGAGCGTGAGCAGGAGCGGCGACGTCAACTGGAGGCCATTCGTGAGGTTTCCACCGAAATCACGCGCGAGCTCAATCTTCCGCGCCTGCTGAACACCATCTGGCAGCGCGCGGCCGGTCTCGTGCAGGGCGATCGTGGTGCGCTTTTCCTGTGGGATGAGGAATCGCAGGAGATCCGTCCCTGTGTCTGGCCCAGCGGTTTTCGTGAGATTGGCTCCGCGCGTATCAAACTGGGTCAGGGCATCGTGGGCACCGTAGCGGAGACGCGTTCAGGCATCCTCCTGAACGACGCGCGAGATTGGCATGAGGCATTGCCATCGTTTCTCAAGGAGATCCCCGCGGTGGCGTTCATGGCCGAGCCAATCATCTATCAGGATCGCTTGATCGGCGTCATTGGCATGGGCCGAAGCGAGGTGGGGCGGCCATATACCAGTCGCGATCAGGAAACGTTGCGGCTTTTCGCGCAACATGCGGCCATTGCCATTGAGAACGCGCGGCTCTTTGAGCAGGAGCAGAAGCGCCGCCGCCAGGTGGAAGCCATCCGTGATGTTGCATCAGAGATTGTGCGCGAGCTGGATCTCGTTCGCGTGCTCGAGCTCACGTTTCAGCGCGCTATTGAGCTCATCCGGGGGACCTTCGGTTGGGTCTATCTCTGGGATGAGCAAAGTCAAACGCTTATACCCCGGGCCACCACGGTTATTCGGGCACGAGACTATATGCACCGCCGGCGTCTGGGTGAGGGGGCGTCCGGGATTGCGGCAGAGCGCCGGGTGGGTGTGGTAGTCAATAACTATCCCTCCTGGGAGCATGCGCTCCCGCGCATTGCCACGGAACCGTATGCTCAGGCGGCCCTGGCGGCGCCAATCCTCTATCAGGATCGTCTGGTCGGAGTCATTACCATCACCCGCCTGGATGAGGATGATCCGTTCACCGGTGATGAGCTCGCACTCTTGAGTTTGTTTGCCGATCACGCGGCGATCGCCATTGAAAATGCCAGCCTGTATCAGCGGGAGCAGCTTGAGCGCCGACAGCTTGAAGCCATTCGCGATTTGACGTCCGACATTATCCGTGAATTGGACATTGAGACGGTGCTCAATCTCACGATTGAGCGGGCCATTTCCCTCGTGCAGTGTCAGACCGGCGTGGTGTTTGAATGGGACGAAGCGGCTCAACTGCTTCGTCCGCGCACGGTGGCCGGCTTTGATCGAACCTATCCCAGGCCCACGCTCCAGTTAGGCCAGGGGATCAGCGGGCGCGTGGCACAGACGTTCAAGGGTATCTTTGAAAATGACTACCCGGTCTCATCGAGCCGGTTGGACTACGTGCTAGACCAGGCCGACATGCGGGCTGCTATGGCGGCACCGGTCGTCTTCAAGGATCGGCTCATCGGTGTAGTCACGGTCGGTCGGACAACATCTGACACGCCGTTTAGCTCCGAGGACCTTGAGCTGCTGTGTCTTTTTGCCAATCATGCGGCCATCGCCATTGAGAATGCGCGGCTCTATGCTGAGCTATCGGATCGCGCAGAGCAGATGAAGAAGCTGGTGGGGAAGCTGCTCCGCGCGCAGGATGAAGAGCGCCGGCGGGTCGCATATGAAGTGCATGATGGTCTGGCGCAGGTGGCGGCCGCCGCGCATCAGCACTTGGAAGCATTCGCCGCGCACAATCGTCCTCGGACGGATGCAGGCCGACGTGCGCTGGATGCCGCGCGCCAGACCGCCCAGCAAACGGTTCAGGAGGCGCGTCGGGTCATTGCCGGCCTGCGACCAACGGTTCTCGACGATCTGGGGCTCACCTCCGCGCTTCGCCAGGAAATTGAAGCACTCAAGAAGGACGGGTTCTCGGTGAGTTACGAGGAGAATCTCGGTTCTAACCGGCTGCCGCAGGAGATTGAGACAACGCTCTTCAGCGTTGGTCGCGAGGCGCTTACCAACGTACGAAAGCATGCCGGGCCAACAAGAGTGGAAGTTCGTCTCACCCTCCAGGCGCTGGCGATCAAGCTTGAGATTCAAGACTTTGGGCGAGGGTTTGATTCGGCCCGGACCAGAGTCCCTGCACCGGACCAAGAGCCGATTGGGCTCCGGGGTATGGAGGAACGGGTTGCCTGGCTGGGCGGCCAGCTCACGCTGGAGAGCAAGAAGGGCAAAGGATCGCGCGTGGCAGTGCTTGTTCCGCTCGAATCTTCCGCTGCTGAGAGGGTGATGTGGCAACCAGGCTAACCTCGCAGCATGTGGAGACTATTCGTCTCCTGGTGGTGGATGATCACGAGCTTGCCCGAGCCGGGTTGGTGAGCATTCTCGAAAGTGAGCCGGGTTTTGATGTGATTGGCACGGCCGAAAGCGGACGGCGTGCGATGCAAATAGCTCGACGTCTCAAGCCTGATGTGGTGCTTATGGATATCCGCATGCCGGATATTGACGGGCTGCGCGCAACCCGGGCAATCAAGAAGACCTGCCCGGAGATAGCCGTAATTATGGTCACGATTCTGGAGAATCCAGACTATCTTCTTGAAGCGGTGCGGGCGGGCGCCTCGGGGTATCTCCTCAAGGACGCGGGCAAGCAGGAGATTGTTGCGGCCGTGCGGCAGGTGGTCCGGGGCGATTCATCTTTGCCGGGCGACGTTGCCCTCCGTCTCGTGCAGCGCCTGGCCAGTGCCGACCATCCCGCCCCAAACCTGTTGCCTGAATCGATGACCCCGCGTGAGCGCGAGGTGCTCCGCATGATGGTGCGCGGCCTGACCAATCGAGAGATTGCCCGATCCCTTGCGCTCCATATCAGCACGGTCAAGACTCATGTGGAGCACGTTATCGCCAAGCTGAAGGCCACCGATCGCACGCAGGCCGCGGTACGCGCCATGGAGATGGGTCTTGTGAATGCGGATGATGGATAGCGCTGATTGCGCCGCGCTATCCATCATTCCCAGACAATGCTCGCGGTCTCCGGTGATGTGCCCAGGGCGCGCATGATTCGGTACTTGTAGAGCACACCTTTTCTGGGTAGGTAGCCATTGGCAAGCTGTTGGTCCACTTTGGCCACCAGAATGTGTGGACCGCTCCGGTTCACGGTGCGCGCGAGCTCGCTTCGGAGCACGTTCACGGATGTCGCCACCGCGGCCTGCTCGATCCCGCAGCCACGCGCTACCGCTGCCAGATCAGTGCCAGTCTCGGTGTGGGTGGGCTGGCCGCCCGTGATCTGATAGAGCTGATTGTCAAATATGACGCAGGTCAGGTTCGGTGGCTGATAGCGAGCGATGGTTGCGAGTGCCCCGAGATTCATCAATAATGAGCCATCCCCTTCCAGGCAGATCACGCGCCGTTCCGGCTGTGCGATGGCCAGGCCCAGGGCAATGGACACCGCGGTGCCCATTGCGCCTGACGTGTAAAAATTGAGCGGACGGTCCGCGGCGACAAAGAGATCAAGCGCCACGTTGCCCAGGCCGGTGACGATAGCGGCATCGCCGATGATCTCGGTCAGGGCTGTCACTGCTTCCTGTCGGTTCATCATGGCGCGGTTTTCCCTCCTGTGAGCAGTGGTGAAAGTATCACCGCCACTGGCCGGTCGGTGGAGAAGGCCAGCTTTGTGGCGCCAATCAGGACCGAGGCGAGCGCACCTTCTTGCTCCACGGTAAAGTGCTGGATTCCGAGACCATCCAGAATGGGCCGCAAAGCCTGGCCCATGCCCACCTGCGCCGGATTGAACTCGCCCAGATCACCACGCGGATTTATGAGCATAACAAATGGAATCTGGCATGGAGTGATGAGGCCGGCGATGGCGTTCGCGGCGTTCCCGATTCCGCTATTTTGCATCATCAGTACGCCACGCTTCCCGCCCAGATGGGCGCCACAGAGGATGCCAATCCCCTCTTCCTCGCGCGTGGGACTGATGGCCGTGAAGTACGGATCCGCCTCTACGCGTTCAATGAGCTCGGCGAGCACGATGTCCGGAACGTAGACAATCGTCTCCAGCCGTTCTTCCTTCAGGCAATCAAACGCAATATCAGTCCAGCTCATGCAATCTCCCATGCCAAGTCTTTATGGCAGAAGGGCCGAGTGTCAAGCGTGCAACCGATGAGCGGTCGTTCGCCACGGCTTCCTTGAGTCGAGGGCCGTGATCCGGTTATCGTATGAATTCGTCATCATGGGGTGGCTTGCGGGGGTGTGTTAGTGGAGCTGGCCAAGCTCACGGTATTGGGAGCCAGTCCGGCATGGACGAATCCAGGGGGTGCTGGTTCAGGATATCTCCTGCGCCTGGGTGAAACGGCTATCCAGCTCGAAGCTGGCTCAGGGACGCTTGGCCGACTCCGGAAGATGCTCCCGGTGGAGCAGCTCACGGCGATCATCATCTCCCATGTCCACGCGGATCATTTCCTGGATCTCGTGCCCATGTGCTACGGATTGCGCTATGGCGATTTGCGCGGCGGAGTGCCGCTGCGGGTGTTCGTGCCGCCGGGGTGCGTGGAGTTTCTCAGCAATTTCGCGCGGGCGCTGAACGGTGAGCCGGACTTCTTCAGCAATACGTTTGATCTCGCTGAATACCCCACGGATTCGCCCTTTGTCGTTGGCGGACTCACGTTTCGGGCCGCGCAAGTCCAGCACTACATTTCGTCATACTCGCTGCGCTGCGATGTGGGCCGGGGCTTCGTTTTCTCAGGTGATAGCGGGCCGTGCGAGGAGCTAGTCAATGCCGCGCGTGGGGCCGGCGTGCTGCTCTGTGAAGCGGCGCTCACCGACCTTGCAAACGACGCACCCGATCCCAAACAGCGGGGCCATCTCACCCCAGCGGAGGCGGCTGAGATGGCTGAGCGTGCCGGGGTGAGGCGGTTACTTCTGACGCACTTCCGTACGGATATCCAGAACTACAACACAGTTGCAGCCCAGGCGCGCGCGCACTTTTCGGGCCGGGTCACATTGGTCCGAGAATCACGGACTTATTCGCTCTAGGCTCAACGCCTGAGCCAGATGAGCTCAGCATGCTTCGGGCTCAGCCGCCGCTGCTCGTTCTGAGTACGCGTTCTAGCCAGTCGCCAGCGGCAAGCTGGAGGAGCGGGGCGATGATGATCGCGGGTAAGAGATTGCCCACGGGCACCGGTTTCACTTCCAGCAGACGGAGGCCAATGCCCATGATGAGTATGCCTCCTGCCGCGGTCATCTCGCGCACCATTGGCTCGGAGAGCCAGTCACGTGCGACTGAGGCCAGGAGCGTCAATGCGCCCTGGTACACCAGGACGGTGACCGCCGAGAACACGACACCAATTCCCAGAGTGGATGAAAAAGCAATACCGGCAAAGAAATCCAGGAGCGACTTCACGGCCAGTGTACGGAAATCACCCGTGAGGCCATCCTGAATTGATCCCAGTATTGTCATTGGTCCAACGCAGAAGACGAGGCTTGCACTCATAAAGCCCTGACTGAAGCGCGAGCTCGCGCGGTCAGACGTCGGCGCAAAGCGTCGCTCGATCCAGCGCGAACATGCGTCGAGGCGATCCTCCACGCCAAGTCCGGAGCCGAGAGCGCCGCCCAGTACCACGCTTGCCAGGATAATCAGCACGTTCTGGGTAGTCAGCGCGGACTGCAAGCCAATCACCAGCACCACCAGGCCCAAGCCGTCCATCGCCGTGGAGCGCATTCGCGGCGGTAGGCGATCGCCCAAGATGGTTCCCAGGGTACCTCCGATAACCACGGCAATGACATTAATGAACGTGCCGATCACAGCCAGATTGTACGCGTCGTGCTCCGAGATGCCAGTCGCTCCGTACAATGTGGATGATAGGATCAGGAGAGCGCACATGACCCAGATGCCCGCCAAACGCATTGCTGAGACGCGAGTTCAGCTTGCTCAGCTCATGCAGCCGACGGATGCAAACGTGGTGGGCAATGTCCACGGGGGCACGTTGATGAAGCTCGCGGATACGGCCGGCGCAATAGTGGCTGTGCGGCACGCGGGCGGCCGTGTTGCCACGGTGGTGATGGACACAATGACGTTTCTCGAGCCCGTCTACGTGGGCGACTTGTTGTTGCTTGATGCGCACATGACCTGGGTGGGGCGTTCCAGTATGGAAACTGAGGTTGTGATAGATGCGGAGGATCTCCGCACTGGGCAGCGTCGTAGGGTCTCCACGGCATTCCTTGTCTTTGTTGGAATCGGCGAGGACGGGCGACCACTGGAAGTTCCCGCACTCGATCTAGAATTGGATGCGGAAAAGCGTGAGTTCAACGAGGCCGCTGACCGAAGAGCACGCCGCCTGGCCGATCGTGGGGCGTGAGCATGGGGTGTCCGCTCTCCGACGACCCAACTAGAGCGGATTATTCACGGGTCATAAGGCACGTTCGCACGGGTGGCTCGGAGGTCTCCCCGGTGTGGTTGGTGAGTCCGACGGCGCAGTGACGGAACGCGCTACCGGGAGACGCCTGTCCCACCGGAAGCCCCCGTTCATGACAGCTTACCCACTATCGGGAGTGTGCCCAGAACCTGGGTGCCTCTAGCGGGTGGAATCAGCGGTGGGCGCCGCGGCAGTCACTCCGGACTTAATGTAGCCCGGGTGAGTCTGCAGCCAGAGGAGTGCCCGCTCAAGCTGTGGATCCACTCCTGACTCGGCATCCGCAGGTGTGAACTCAACAACGACGTCCGGGGACACACCAATCTCGTTCATCTTGACGCCTCGACCGGAGCGGATCTCCAGGATCGTGACCTGCAAGCCGGCTCCGTCTACGAGTGGGAACACCTGAGCCGCGGAAACAACCCCGGCGGTCTTGATGCCGAAGAGGGTGGCGGCCTCATTTTCACGCAGTGCGGAAGCCAGGATCTCACCCATGGAGGCCGTTCCGCCATCGGTCAGTACTGCAAGCGGGGCCGTATGCTCCCAGTACCCTCCCACCGTTCCCATGGTGCGCTGGCGCCCATCTCGAGACAATTGTTCAAATACGGGGCCGTCCTTGATGAACTTGCTGGCCACTTTCATGCCCACGTCAAGTCGACCGCCACCATTGCCGCGCAGGTCGAGCGTGATAGCGCGAACGCCCTGGCGGTCAAATTCCTCGAGCGCCTTCTCCACATCTGTTGCAACCGAAGGATGGGGGAAGCCCACGATTCGGAGGTAGCCCACTTTTCCATCCAGCACTCGCCAGCGCACCGCGTCAATCTTGATCTGTGCTCGTGGAATAGTGACTCGGAACGGCTCAGTGAGCGTGGCCCGCCGAATGAGTAGGTCCACCTGCGTTCCCGCTGGCCCCCGAATCCTGCGGCGCCCCTCTTCCAGCTCCGTACCAATCAGGTCCACACCATCAGCGCCCACGATCTGGTCGCCGCTGCGGAGTCCAGCGGCTTCAGCGGGACTCCCGGGGAACACCTCAAGAATCACGTAATTCTTGCCTCGGAAGCTCACACCAATGCCCTCATAGCGCTCATCGTTCCGCTGCCAGGATAGGTAATCCTGGTATTCGCTCGGCGAGCGAAACGCGGTGTGGCCCTCATTGGCGAGCCTAGCCATGGCCTGGATCATGGGATGGGTGAGGCGCGTGGACGGATCAAGGCCGAGGCTGGCGTCCCATGCGGCGTTCATTCGCTCATTAAAGAGCTTCCAGGCTTCGAAGCGATTGTCTGGAAACGCGGGAGCGGTAAGATCCGCGGATGACTTCGCCTCGGCGAGTGCGGGTAGCCCAGCTTCCCAGGCGGCGCCTAACAGTGCTGCTGGCTCCAGTGGATAGACAAATCGATCGAGTAACAACTCGTATGCTTGGCGGGTTGATTCCAGAGAGAGCGTGCCATCGTCGGTCGCGGCGTAAGCCGTGGGTCCGGCCACCGGTAACCCGCTACTCACAAATGATGAAATCGTTAGCACGAGCAGCGTAGCGATTGTGACGAAATTGAGAGCGATGCTGAGCCGTTTGCGGCGAATCATGTCGCTTCCTCCGCTAGCGAGAATACCATACCGAGGATGGAGGGCAGGGAATAAG
Source organism: Chloroflexota bacterium (assembly GCA_046154735.1). GTDB lineage: Bacteria > Chloroflexota > UBA6077 > UBA6077 > JACCZL01 > CAVXYC01. Next base: position 10,270 of record JBJXFJ010000631.1, read on the forward strand.
AGGGTCCGCGGAGAGATTGGAAGATGCGCCAAGGAGAATGGGCAATAGCGGTCCCCTTTTTCGCCTTGCGTCCTTCGGGTGCGCGTCGGAGCTTCTCGGCCCCACTGGGAGCGCTGCCATCCCTGGCGGCCCGGCCCCTGAGGGCCGCACCGCGCGATCACAAACAGCGACCGGGAGTCCGGAGAGCGGCA
>JBJXFJ010000641.1:0-9700 GCA_046154735.1 Chloroflexota bacterium
ATCTGGCTCAAGGTGTCCGCGAGAGGACGGCGGAATACATTCCGCACTACGAGCCTGGCTCATCCCTCGACGTCTGAACAGATACGGCTTGTCCGTCCTCATTGACAGCACCGGGCTCGGACGGGTAGCGTACTCGCTTGAACGCTTGGAATTGAGGACGGTGCGGCCGTGGTTGTCAGTATCAGCTTGTGGCTTCATATCGTGGCGGTCGTGCTTGCCATTGGCGGCACGTCATTTATCTTGTTTGTCCTGGGGCCCACGTTGCGGCGAGGTGTGGCAGGAGAGGCACAGCAGCAGATCTTCGCGGGCATTCGCGGGCGGTTCTTTCCCATTGTCTGGGGGAGCATCGCGGTGATCCTGATTAGTGGTCTGGCCGCGGCGGGATCGTTGCAGGTGCTCCGCCCCCAGGTGCTCTTTGGCACCACGTATGGATGGCTGCTGACCACTAAAATTGTGCTGGCTCTCATGCTTTTCACATGCGCCCTGCTGATCACGCTACCCAATGAAGGGCTGGCCCGGTTTCGCGCACGCGCGGTGCAGTATCAACGGATGATCGTGAGCATTGCCGTCATCATCATCCTCATAGCCACATCACTGCGGTACATGCCGCGCTAGTGGACGGAGGACGGACGACGGAACCGAGGATATCGCCTCATCCGTTCGTCCGACCGTCGTATGCTATACTGCTGAATCTGTAGGGTGCCGTCGCATGCATGTGTGGCGTTGCGTCTAACAGATGAGTCAACGCGAAGCGCGCAGTTCGCACCAGCGTTGACGAAGTACACATGCCTTGTTCTTCGGACAACGCGTGTCGACGTTACCGATGTTCGTAGTGTTGCCATCATTGGTGGCCCGCGCTCTAAACGTCGATAATGGTGATGTCAAAGCATTCAGGCCAGGTCTCTGGCCACGTAGTGCACACCTCGTAGGGAGAAGCGATGCAGGTTCTGTTGCGTGAGGGTGAGTCCTTTGAAGCGCTGGTGAAGCGGTTCAAAGCAGGCGTGGAACGCGAAGGTATTCTGCGCGATTACAAGCGCAAGCGGCGGTTCAAACCCGCGCATGAAGTACGTCGTGAGAAGATTCAGGCGGCCATGCGGCGACGGCGGCGAGCGAACCGATCACGTTAAATGGCCGCCCCAATGAATAGCGGTCGGGTCTGGAAGTGCCCCACCTGCGGGCGCACTCGGCCTGGTGCCATGGCTACAACGAGTGGGCCTATCTGCCGCTACGATCTCTCCGAGATGCGCCTGGTCACCGTTGCCGGATTCACTCCCGGTCGCGGCATGGGTGGTGGCGGGGCCGGATTTGGTGGGCGTCCGCGACGGCCCGGCCCGCCAGCGTTCCTGGATGGAGCGCCGCGTGGTCCGCGGGATCCAAATCGTGATCCCAACCGAGAGAATCGTGATCCCAATGGGAAACCGCAGCGCCGACGACGTGGCGGCGAGCAGCCCGCGGCACCTCCAGGTGCGCCTCCGGATCCCATTGACGAGAACGAGCAGACGGTGGCTGACGGCACGGATGCAACCGATCCTCAGCGCCCGGTGCGACGGAATCGGCGTGGCCGACGTCGCGGCCGACGACCTGATGGTACTGACAACGGAACGGCACAGGGCGGGGAGCAGAACACTTCGCCGCAGGACGAAGCGGCTCCACCGACCGAATAGCGGCTCAGGTCGTTTGGAGCGCTGCGCAGGTGAGCGCGGCACTCCAAAATGAACCTAATCGTACGAGCGCAGGCTGAAGTCACGTGTCTCAGATTGCCCGCGTCCGGTACCATGGCGCCACTATGTCAGACGCATTCCACATGCTTGGGATTCCCAGCACCCTGCGCGCAAACTCCTTCAACACTGGGCTGCTGCGGGCAGCCCAGGATGTGGCGCCCGAGGGCGTCACGATTGAGATCTTCCCAATTCACACCTTGCCGTTTTACGATCAAGATCTAGAGGGAAGTGACTCAGAGCCAGCAAGTGTGCGCGAATTCCGCGAGGCGATCCGTCGGGCAGATGCGTTGCTCATTACCAACGCGGAGTACAGTCATTCTGTCACAGGCGTACTGAAGAACGCTCTGGACTGGGCATCTCGCCCCCTCCCCAATCACCCACTGAAGTTCAAATCTGCGGCACTGATCAGTGCCACGGGGGGAATTTCCGGGGGGATTCGCTCGAAGCTCGCCATCTTGCCAGTGCTCGAGGCTACCGAAACATTTCTCATGATGCGACCGGAGCTCATGATTGGCAGTGCCCGAGAGAAGTTCGATACGGATGGCAACTTGAAAGATGATGCACTGCGAGCGCGCCTCGGCCAGGTCGTGGCAGCGCTGGTAGATTTCAGCCGGCAGATGCGCGCCATCGCCTCCTGAGCTCGACCCTGGGCAACGCGAGTGATCCGGCTGAGATGTGCGCGTGAGCTGAAGGGATTCCCGGGCGCTTCTCAACGCGGCCGACCGGATACCTGGAGGGCCGTTCCACCTGGAAGCTTTCGCGCCGAACGCACCTGACGGGCGCGCACTATCGCCATCTGGTCAGGTTCGTCACTAGCCAGACGGCTGATCCGCAGGCCTGCTGCCACCCCTTAGGATGCAGGTATGACGTGTGGGCAGGATCCACACCATCCAGGAGCAGCAGAATGACGGAACATCAAGAATCCCACGGTAGCGCACTCAGCCAGATTTCGGATCAGCTTGCGGACGCGTCGGAGCGAGCTAGCGTATCCATCGTCAGTGTCGATGCGCGCCGACGATATGGCGCGTCGGGCATCGTCTGGACGGATGGCATTGTGGTCACGGCGGATCATGTGGTGGAGCAGGAAGATTCCATCACGGTCACAGGGCAGGATGGCCGGCGGCAGATCGGAGCGCTCGTTGGGCGCGACCCTGATACGGATCTCGCGGTGCTCCGGGTGGCTGGGCTCGCAGCCCCAGGTATCACACGGGGACAAACTCCCCGTGTGGGTAGTCTGGCGCTGCTTGTGGCCAGGCCGTTTGGAAACCCGGAGGCCAGCCTGGCGCCAATTCGCGCCGTGGCGAGCGATGCTCGCCGCCGCCGCCAGGCTCCGCCACTGCCGGTGATCGGCGTGGATGTCACGTTTCGGCCCGGCTATTCTGGGGGCGCACTTGTGGACGTGCAGGGTTACTTGCTGGGAATTGCTACGTCTGGATTTGGGCGTGGTCAGGGCGGCGGCGTGGTGGTGAGCCTGCCTCGGGTTGAGCAGGTGGTCAACTCGCTCCTCCAGCATGGGCGTGTCCGCCGCGGATACCTGGGGATTACCAGTCAGCCGGTAGAAATCCCAGACAGCATGCGTGGCGCGGTCAGCGAGGAGCAGACGCGCGGACTGCTCATTCTCAATGTTGCCCCATCCAGTCCGGCGGAGCAGGGCGGTCTGCTCATGGGCGACATCTTGATCACTATTGCTGACGTGCCCACTCGTGGACCCGATGACCTCCGCGCAGCGCTCAGTGCGGAGCGGGTGGGCGTCCTGGTGCCCGTTACGGTGGTCCGCGGCGGTCAGTCTCACACGCTCTCGATCACCATTGGAGAGCAGGCATGATCCGGCACCCAGGAGTTGCCCGCCTTGGCGGCATGTTCATGGGTGAGCGGCCATTGGCGGGTGAATAACCCGCCGCCGCGGGAAGCTCCTGAGAGATCCTCATGATTCACATTGTCATCGTGGCCCGGGCCATTACGGCCCGGGCTGGTCTCCGCGCCATTCTGGAAGATGATCCGAATGTGTTGATCCTCTCAGATGAGCCGACAATTGATCAGGTAGTGAGCACGGTCTGGGATGAAGCGGATGTCATCGTCCTGGACGGTTCTGGCGTGAGTATCGATGCCGTCGCGGCGCTGACGCTGGACTCTCCGCCGGGAATCGTGATTCTAGGCGGGAGCTCCGGGGTGCACGCTGCGCTCTTGGATCTTCACGCCGCCGTAGGGTTGCTCGACAGCGACGCATCAAGTCCTCAAATTCGCGCGGCGCTTCGTGCCGTGGCAGTGGGATTCACGGTGATTCCTCAGGAGTTGGGCGGCCAGCTTATGCTGCCTCGGTCCCGGGAAGACGAGTCTGACACACCTGATCTCACCGTGCGAGAACGAGAAGTATTACAGCTCGTGGCCGCTGGGCTGCCCAATAAGGGCATTGCCCACCGCTTGAGTCTCAGTGAGCACACCGTGAAGTACCACCTGGCATCGGTGCTGAGCAAGTTGGGCGCCGCGAGTCGAGCAGAAGCCGTGGCACACGGAGTGCGCCGCGGCTTCATCGTTCTCTGAGATCTACGTGTGGATTAGATGGGGCAATTCACCGTATACGTCCAGGCCGTTCCCAATGGCCCCGTCACCCGCACGGTGATGTTGGTGGACGCGCCGGGGCCAAAGGCTACGGTATGCGTCTGTGCTCCTGAGACTGAGCCTGTATCCAGGATCACGTTGTTCTCGTAGAGAATCTCGAAGCGGTCCGGCACTCCGAAGGCGTCCCGGAAAAACTGGAACGATCCGCTGGTCTGGCCAAGGCCGTGCACAGTTGTGGTGACTCCAACGCCGCCGCTATTGGTCACGTTGTTGCACGGAACAGGCGTGGAGCCAGGGGTGCTTACGGCAGTTGGCGAGGCTGTGGCCGAGCCAGTTTTCGCCACCGGCTCGCCCGTCTGATGATCACGGCTCGTGGGACTCTGCAGAAGGATTGAGCCGAATCCGCTGATCTGGCCCACCTCCTGATTCCCCGATGAACCAATGGTGATGATGTCACCAACTGAGAAACCGGACTGGCTGGAGACCTGCAGTGTCGTGCTTCCAGCAGGCGCGTTGGCCGTGAGGACAGTTTGTCCGGGGACCGGCGTGCCAATGGGTGTCAAACTCGGTGAGGGGCGGTCCTTGTCGTCCGGTTGTTGGGATTCGCCCTGTGGGGCGGCCCGAGAGCCGGTACGAATGCCGGGATTGTCTGTGCCGGAGTCGGCGTTGCCAGGCTCCACTGGATCCGCGATCACGTTGAAAAGCGACGCGTTCAGAGAGAACGAGTCAGTGAGAATGTCCCCTCGCGCGGTGGCCGTGCGCACCTGCCCGGGCAGCATGGATAGGCCCGACCGGGGGAACTCGAGACAGGGCTGCGTGGACCGAGCCGGCACCATACCACAGCCCGCCAGCGCCACTGTCACATCGCCCTTTGGATCCACACGATGGCCAAAGAGGGTGCCGCGCACCAGCCCCACCGTACCACCTGATTCCACCCTGTACGTGGAGCCCGCGTCAGTGAGCGTGACCACCTTGTGGATGGATGAGCCCACGATGCTTTCAATCGTGATATTGGTGCGTGCGCCTTGACCGGAGGCCTCGCGGATCACAATGGCCGTCTCCGAGCCAAGCTCCACCTCGGAGCCTTCAAAGAAGGTGATCACCGCGCCAGACGCTGCCAGGGTCGAAACTTGATCACCCACGCCAAGACTCAGGCCGCTAGGGGCAGGAGAGATCGGTGAGCCATTTGCTTGCATTACGCCCACCGATCCGCGGAGCACGGTGAGGGTAGCCCCACCACGCACCTGGGCTGAGCCGTCAGGCGGCGCCGGCAAGAGGAGTCCCAGCAACAGGACAAGAGGAAGTAGGCGTCTCAAGATGCTGGCCCCGGGCATATCTGACTCCACCTTGCGCACAAGTGCAATTCCCGCCGCATGGTCATCTGCTCAGGACAGGGAATTGGCGCCGGGAGTATAACTCGCGTCACATCGCCGGTAAACTGGCTGGCGTGAGTGTACGTGTTCAGATTCCACGGGACGATTGTTCACCGCAGAGACTCGGAGACGCAGAGAGAACAAAGAAGTAACTCTGCGTCCCTGGGTCTCTGCGGTGAACATCCCTCGAGACGTGAACAGTTACGCGTGAGTCATTTGCGAACGAAAGGTGCGCGGAGTGTGGCAGCGTCACGGTCCCTTTCCCCGAGTTGGGTGGGGGAGATTATGTGGGGCGCTCCCTGGCAGCACGCTCTTACACCCCGCTTCAGCGAGTCAGTTGGTATGAACGCTCCTGACTGGAACGGTTGGGGAACGGTCCGGTGAAGCGCGCCTGGCTGCTCCTCCTGGCGCTACTCACCTACGGACTTTTCGTGCCCCTCGATGGTGGCCTGGTCCAGATGACGGCCGCGGCCGATAACGTTCTCGGTCTCCACGTAGTAGGGAACCAGATTCGCAATGGAGCCAATCAGGTCGTTCGCTTGCGTGGTGTCAACCGTCCGTCTGCGGAGTATGCATGCATCCAGAACTGGGGCATCATCCACGGCGAGACTGATGCTGCCTCCATTCAGGCCATGCTGAACTGGCGGATCAATGTGGTGCGTCTTCCGCTCAATGAGGATTGCTGGTTGGACGTCAACATGACTGAACTGAACCCAGCCTTTCGGGGCAGTAATTATCGCAACTCGATTATTGATTATGTGAACCGGCTCACTCAGGCCGGCATTGCCGTCATTCTGGATCTGCACTGGTCCGCGCCAGGAGCGCAGAAAGCCACCGGTCAGCTCCCCATGCCGGATAGGGATCACTCACTCGCGTTCTGGCAATCCGTGGCCACCACGTTCAAGTCCAACACGGCGGTGATCTTCGACCTCTTCAATGAGCCCTGGCCGGACAATAACCGCGATACCGTGGCTGCCTGGAGCTGCCTGCGCGATGGAACGACTTTAGCTGGTTCATGCCCACACGTTGGCTATGCCGCGGCCGGCATGCAAGATCTGGTCAATACTGTACGTGCCACGGGCGCCACGAACCTCATGATGATTCCTGGCGTTGGCTACACCGGGCTCCTCACGCGGTGGATCGAGTATCTGCCGACTGACCCTCTTAGCCCGCCCAATCTCGCGGCTTCCACGCATATATATCCTGGCTTTAGCTGGTGTCCGGATCTCGCCTGCTGGAATCAGCAGCTTGCACCCATAGCCGCCGCCTACCCATTGATCGCCGGCGAGATGGGCCAGATGTCCTGCGCCCACAATCTGATTGATGGTGTCATTGATTGGATGGAGAGTAAGCAACAGCACTATCTGGCCTGGGCCTGGTGGACCGAGCCGTGCGGCGCGCCCGCGTATTACGGGCTCATCACCGGATACACCACGGGCGCGCCGTCCTCGGGCTACGGCCAGGGCTATCGCGACCGCCTGGTCACGCTCACCCAACCGCTGAGCTTCATTGCAACGGCCTCCGTCGCTCCCGCCAGTCAGATTCCCGGCGGCATGGTGGGTATCTCCGCGGAGGTGACCAGCGCCACTAATAGTGTGGCTCTGGTCGATGTGGAAGTGCATGACGCGCAGGGCCAGAAAGTGTTTCAGGAGTATTTCGAGAATCAGGCGTTCTCCGCCGGCGTGAAGCGCACCTATCCGGTGACTTGGCCCATACCGGCCAACGGGGCGCCTGGGGCGTATCGTGTGCAAGTGGGAGTGTTCAGCCCGGACTGGGCCACGCTCTATACGTACAACAGCAACGCGGTGCAGATCTTGGTGGTCGCCGCTCCGAGCCCAACGCCGACGCGGGTGCCCACGGCCTGTTCGCCGCGCCCGCCCATTACCGTTTATGCACTGCCAGACGCAGGTAACCGCCTGCAGGTATCCGTGACTGTCAGCGGCGCTGGCAACACACTCCAGAGTATCCAGTTCTCAACGAATTCACGCACTGCGGGGAACGCGATTATTGACACGGCCACACAAACGGATCTGTCTCCGCCATTCACTCTGGGCCCCTTTTCAGCCGGCTCTGCCTCCGCCGTCTTCTGGGTGCGCCGTGCTCAGCCTGGCCGGTCTGTGACCGTGCCCATGACCGTCACGGATGACTGCGGAGCGTGGACCACATTTGTGGGCGGCGGCGCTGGGGCGTTCTGATCATCGAGAGCAAGCCTGGGACGGACAAGACCGATGGGGAAAGAATAAGCGAGGCTTCGCCAGCCGTGATCTCCTCGCCTCCACATTGACTCTGCCGCGCTTGGCTCCCTAGACTTCGTGCAGGAGTATCAGCCGATGCCGTTGCGTGCGATCACATTCGATCTCTGGGGCACCATCATTCATGATCAGGATCCGCCTGAGAAGATCGCCAAACGGAGGGCTATTATCCTGGATGCACTGGCTGAGGCAGGGCATCCCTTTGAGATGGAGGAATACCGGGCAGGTATCCGCGCGGCCAATCGCATTGCCAAGGACCGTATTGAACGGGAGCGGGTAGATATTGGACCGGAGCAGCGCTGGAATCTCGTGACTCAGGCGCTTGGCATTCCAACCGGCCGCGTCCCCTTTGAGCGGATCGCCCCGGCGTATGTGGACCTCACGGTAGAGTTCTTACCGCCACTGCTCCCCGCGATCGACAAGGTCCTCGCGGCACTGCACGGCCGGGTGAAGATTGGTCTCATTTGCAATACCGGCTTCACTGGCGGCGAGCCGCTGCGCCAGGTCCTCGAGATCCATGAGCTGGCGCGGTATTTTGATGTGCTGACGTTTTCAAACGAGTTCGGCTACCTCAAGCCCGATCCGCGAATCTTCAAGCATACGCTGGAGCAATTGGATGTGAGCGCGGCCGAAGCTTTGCACGTGGGGGATATTGAGGACGCGGATGTGGCCGGCGCTCGGTCCGTGGGCATGTTCGCTGCCCGGTACGCGCCGGAGGTTGAGACCGCTACCGAAGGGCACTTACTGGTCCGAGACTGGCGCGAGTTCGTGGCACAGATTGGTTCGCTTGACCGGGACGCCTGATGTTCAGAATCAATGGGTGATGGACCGCTCGAGCTCAGCCGTGCGGAGGTTGATGCCCAGCTTCTGGCGTTAGGTCAATACGGTAGTGAAGAGTGAGGACGGACAGATGAGGAGCTTTTCAGACACTCGTCCGCCCTGCCTACTCGAACTCTTCACTCTTCACTAAACCGTATTGGCCGGTGCGCCTCGAGTATCGAGAGAACGATCATTGCTGTCAGCTCTTCAACCTAGTGCTCTGTCAAAATCGGCCTGTGGGGTTCTCCCGACACCACCGATGACCTCTACCCGACAATCCATGATTGACAGAGCACCGTCGTGTCAAGTGACCCACTAGCCGACGACTGGCTGCGTCTGCGGAGCTTGCAGCGAGAAGGTCCCGTGGGCCACGCGCCGGCACGCCTCCGGAGAGCCCGAGATATCGTACAGGTCGCCCGAGAGCAACTTGTTCAGGATCCGCTGGTCTTTCTCCATCCGGCAGGATACGGGTGTGAGGACTGCGACACTGCACGAGCCAGCATTGGGAGGGGGTAACCCCGCCTGAGGTGGGTGAGTCATGGAAGGTAGATCAGCCCACCGGACCTGACTTCTGAACCGATACCACCTGAAAGAGGTGGTCTGGAATCAAAATTGCAGTCTACATGCTCGAGGTATGGCCCAGAGATGCGTCCGATTCGCTGCTCCGGGAGGATCTCGGTGTGGGATGTAAGGCGAGAAAAGGCACGTCATCTGCGATGAAGCCGTGAGGCGGGAATGAGCGCCGCTGACCCAGCGGTGCGCGTAACAATCGCGTAACGGACCGCGACGCCGGCCATGGCTTTAGACGGCCGCCGGGTGGGCTAACTAGGGCTCTGGGGCATAAGATTGGGAAGGCCGCTGCCGATTCAGCGGCATGCGGGAGTTACCAGTGTCGAGCCAGGATTTTGCCCACCTTCATGTTCATACCGAGTACTCCATGCTCGATGGACTCTCACGGGTGGACGAGCTGGTCAAG
>JBJXFJ010000007.1:0-2977 GCA_046154735.1 Chloroflexota bacterium
CCCCCGCCTATCGTCGGACAGTGCCAAAGCTCGCCGCAGATGGGGCGGCTACAGATCCCTCAGGCATCACCATCCGAAACGACAGCCCCTTGATTCTCGATGTCGGTATCCATTTGCTGTTCACCCGCACCCGAGCGGAACGCCGCTTCCTCCCTTAGAAATCCTCCATCAGCTCCAGCTTCACAGGCATTCGGGGCTCCTTGCTGTCCGCTGGCAGCTCCACCCCGAAGGCGTTCAGGAAGAACGCGTTCTGCGCATAGGTGCCCATGAGCGCGGTGAGCTCCACCAGGTGCTGGGTGCCAAAGTGCTCCAGCGCATCCTTGAAGGTTTTTTCCCGAACCGTATGCGTGCGCAACAGCTCCTGCCCGTAGGCGATCAGCGCCAGCTCATCTTCGGGAGCGCTGCCGAGCGCCTCATTCCAGCACAGGTGCCGCACTAGCTCACTGGATACCCCGGCCTTCCGCGCCGCATCAGCGTGGGCATTCCAGATATAGGGGCAATCCAGACACCGCGCCGTGACCAGGATCGCCAGCTCCAGGATGCGATCTGGAATGGTGGTTTCGAACCGCAGATAGTTGCTCAACGGCGCCCGACGCCGCGCCAGCTCCGGACTGTGAATGGCAATGGAGCTCGGCCCTCGCGGCTTGCCCTCCGCCATCACGGCGTCGAACGCGTCGCGCAGCTCCGCAGGCACATTCTCTCTGGTTAGCTCCGGGATTCTTGGCATGGCTCACCCCTGTTGGAAAAATTCAATGCGAACATTTAGGAATGCAAAAAGGCACAAGCCTCACGACGCTTTTCGCCGTAGGGCCACATTCAGCATTTTGCATTCTGCACTCTGCACTCTGCATTTTCAATTCCGCCTCGCTTTCGTCGCGCCTCGCTCCATGCCGGATTGCAGTATGTCTTCGCGGTCTGCCTGTGAGTCAAACGGGCTCAGAGCCGTCAACTCAAGCTGGAACCGATGGTCTCGAAAGCATCCGGAGAAGTCCGGCAGCCTCGGCCCCACAGACATCAACACAGGATTCTTCTCGATGCTACAAGATCGTTGCGCCGCGGACGGATGGCGGATCAGGCGGGGTGAGACGGCAGGCGCGACGACAGTGGCGCAAGGCGCCAGCGGCCAAAAGCGGTGAAGGCGACAAGTAGACCGATCACTAGCGGCATTATGGCCATGGATGGATCCATGGTGGCCGCTGTGCTGATCACGGCGCCCAGCATGATGATTGCCAGCCCCGCGGCGGCCAGTGGGGTGAGGGCCGGGTACACTCGGAAAAGCCCGGGCAGAATTAGGCCGAGTGCGCCCACAACTTCCGCGATCGCCACGAGGTAGATAAGTGCGATGGGCAATGGTGTCTGTTCCGTGAGTGTCTCAGCGGGCATCATCAGCTTGACCACCCCGGCAAAAAGAAACAACAGTGCCAGAAGTACCTGCAAGATCCAGAGGAGATATATCATCAGAATGTCCCTTCCCGTGCGTCTCGCTAGGGCGTGAATAGTAACACTGGCTCCAATTGCTGCTGCCTGCACCCACTTGGACGCTTGGACGCTTGGACGCCACACGGAGTTTGGTGAGCTTGTTGAAAAGTAGTCGAACGGCAGTGCGGAACATCGACACGGGTCAGCCCCGGCCTTCTTTTGGACCGCCGCAGCCCAAAGAAGGCCGGAGGTGCTCAGGACTCGGGGCTGGGGGGCGGCTTGTGACCGGGATCTGCGCCGTGGGCGCGGGAGGCCAGGGGGATCTCAGGCAGGAAGAACGCGGAGATCAGGGCCAGCAACGCGAAGGGAACACCCGCCAGGAAGACGTCGTTGAGCGCGTATGTGAGCGCGGTGAGCACAAACTCTCGCACGGGGCCGGTGAGGGCGCGGATCGATTCAATATTATTGGTATTGATGCCCCCAGCAAGGCTGGATCCCGTGGTCGAGTTGGAGAGGTGAAAGGCGAGCCGCGAAGCCAGCACGCTCCCAAAGATGGCCGCGCCAATGGATCCACCAAGCTGCCTGAAGAAGGTGGTGGAAGCCGTGGCGGTGCCCATGTCACGCATGTCCACCGCGTTCTGAACGGCGGTGAGAATGGTCTGCATGGTGAGCCCCAGCCCCGCCCCAAAGAGCAAGGTAAAGATCCCTACTTGCCAGTAGGGCGTACCTGTGGTCAATTGCCCCAGCAGCCCCAGCGAAACCACCAGTAAAGCCGCGCCCAGAATGGGATAAATCTTGTATCGACCAGTGCGGGAGATGAGCTGCCCCGAGGCGATGGATGAGCCAAAGATTCCTACCACGGTGGGCAGCATGGCCAGTCCTGACAGCGTGGGGGAGAAGCCCATGACTCCCTGGAAGTAGAGCGGCAAGAAGATAAGTGAGCCAAACATGGTGGCGCCGGCCAGGAAGCCGAAAATGTTCCCTACGCGGAACACCTTGTTGTTGAACAGTCCCAGTGGAATAATGGGCTCTTTCGCACGCGCTTCCACAGCGATGAAGAGAACTCCCAGTATGAGCGCGGCGGCCAGTAAGCCTAGTGCTCCGGGAGCCGTCCAGCCATAATCACGCCCCGCCCAATCCAGGTAGAGCAAGAGTGCGCAAACCGACGAGACGATAAGCGCCGCGCCGAGAAAATCAATGCTGTGCTCTCGACGCACTAACCGCAGGCGCAGTGCCCAGGAGGTCACAATCAAGGCCACCAGACCCACGGGAATATTGATGAAAAAGATCCATCGCCACCCCGGCCCGTCCGTCATCCATCCACCCAGGAGTGGGCCGGCCACGCTGGCCATGCCAAACATGGCACCAAAGTAACCTTGATAGCGGCCTCGATCCCGCGGCGGGATGATATCGCCAATAATGGCAAAGGCAATTGAGAACAGCCCGCCCCCGCCAACCCCCTGCACCGCGCGGAAGGCAATGAGCTGCGGCATGTTCTGACTGAGTCCCGCCAGCGCGGAGCCGATCAGAAATAGACCTATCGCGATCTGAAAGATGA
>JBJXFJ010000010.1:0-5258 GCA_046154735.1 Chloroflexota bacterium
CGCGCGGAGCGTCTCATCCCCCAGGAGCTTCACCGCGCTGTCATTCGTTTCCAGCGCATCGTAGGCCGCTCGCGCTGGATCCAGTCGGGCCAATCCAGCGCATTGGCGCTGAGCCAGGGCTACCTGCCCGTCGTTGTCGCGCTCGGCGCAAGGATCGCCCGGAGCGATTTCGGTGTCATTCCTCACCCGCCAGCCGGCGCTTTCGAGCCAGGCGAGGGTCGCCTCTTCCACGATGGATTCGGTGAAGGCACTCAGACAGGGGTTCCACGCTCACGGGCAAGGCGCAGCGGTTCAATAAGAAAGTCACGAAGCTCCTGCACCACTTGATCGAGTGTGGGCGCCGTGAGGCGGTTCTTGGTGATGAACGCTCGCCACTGACTGCGTTTTGCCGAGTCGTTCGCGAACTCGTCGCTCAAAGCCAGAGGAATAGTGGAGGACAGGGGCGTTTAACGACGTTCGAATGTGGCCGAAACGGCGTCGTTGATCTCGATAGAGCTGAGTCGCCCCTCTCTGGCGAGGGCGAGCACGTTGAAATAGTCTTTGAGACGACTGTTCATCATGCCCAGCGAGACCATTGCTTCGAGTTTCTCCGCGACCACGCTGGCTCGCGGGTAGGCTCGGAGTCGCGGCGAAGGTTGTTCCGGGAGGAGGCTCGGGTACACGATCTCCTCGGGGCCTGGCGTTACGGCGTCTCCGTACCCAACGTCAAGCTGCACGGTGATGCGAGCCGTTCCCAGAGTGGCCCTGAGTCGGACGCGCAATCCATCGTAGCGTGCCTGTTCGCGGATCTCGTCTGTGCGCACTGAGGCTGCATCGTACTGTAGCGCGTCCTCGAGCTGTATCGCGCAGATTCCACGGATCGTGTCTGTGAGCAGCGCGGCGTCGGCCGGGCCAAATCCGAGGAGATCTATATCCCGTGTTGGCCGATGTGGAGCGTCAAACCAGAGATGAAAGAGGAGCGCGCCTTTGAGCCAGTACTGATCGCGCGCTTCCGAGATCGAGAGGCGATAGAGCAACCGTTCCAGCGCGTATCGATCGAGCAGAAGGTTGAAGTTCTCGCCATGTGCTCGAGCTCGATTAAGCAGTCGATCGTGAATGGACGCGGCGAGGCCCTGCGTCACGTTACGGCTTCCAGGTACGGCCTCATGATGTTGGCGACCCGGTCAACCTTGGCGAAGTGCCACAGATCGTCCATCGTGACGCGTTTGTCGCCCAGCGCCTCTCGAAGCGCCTCAAGCGCGACATCGAGCCCGACCTTGTTGCGGAATTTGAAGCAGTCAGCCACGGTCTTGGCGATGCTCGTGACCCGGAGTGTCGTTGCGTCCACTCGATGGCTGTCGACACCGGCGTCTAGGGTTGCAGCCGACATGCGCACCACGCGCAGTGGGGGGTGGTCCATGCGAGGTGGTTGTGCCTTATTGCCGATGGCGATCCAGACATCGAATGGTGCCTGTGTGGTGAGCTCATGGAAGTGCAGCGCCGTGAGCAGACAAAAGACAACGCCTGGGGCGCGCTTGGCGACGGTGATCAGATCGCGGTGCTCGCCAGGCTGGTAACCTGGCAGCGCGTAGACGCCGCGCGCTGGTCGCGTCAGCGCGCCAGTTGCAACGAGGCGTGACAGTTCACTACGGGTGGCTCCGGTTTGCTCGAGCAGTTCATGAGATCGGGCAGACCCTGTGAGGCGCAGGAGCTCTTCTGCTTTCTCACGTGGTGAAGGCATGGCTCTATTGTTCCATATTCTCGGTAGTTATCAACAAGTACCGAGAATATGGAACAGCCACAAGACGATTACACGGCTGCTCCGCGAGACCCGTCCGCACAGGTGTGTGCATGTTGTGCAGTGCGATGGGCGTCATTCGCACCGTTTTTCATCGTCCAGAAAGCGACTCTTCAGCCGGAAAAGGGCGGTTTGCCCCGCAACGAAATCGGAGATTCCACTGAACTATGCTCCCCTCACAAGGACCGTGGGGGCACGACCACGCGGAATAAGCAGGAATGAGCAGGCATTGACAAGTCTCCCGGCGACATTCAGCCCGACATGACACTCGGAATTGTGAAACTACTCACGCACCTGCCCAATGCAAGACGGGCCGACTGAGGAAATCACCCAGCCCAATGCCATCGCCGCCAACCAGCAAAGTGCCGTGGGGGTGGAAGGCGGCTGAGAACGCGGCCAGGCCGGGGTGCGCCTGCGGTGCCCGACCACTCTTGACCTCGATTGCCGTGATCCACGGCCCGGATTGCACCACGTAATCCACTTCCTGATTCCGCTCCCGCCAGTAAAAGACCTGACAGTCACCAGCGGCGGCCGCGTTCATCAAATGCGCCCCCACGGCCGATTCCACCAGGTGGCCCCAGAGCTCGGGGTTGGATCGCGCCTCCTCGAAGGTGAGCCCGGACGCGGCCGTGAGCAGCGCGGTGTTGAATACCTGGAGCATTGGGCTGGAGCCACGGCTGCGTGCCGCGTCGCCGCCGTATTTGGAGATTCCCCCTACCATTCCGGCCCCGGCCAAGAGGTCCAGGTAATGCGCCAGAGTGGTGGTATTTCCGGCATCCTGGAGCTGGCCAAGCATCTTCGTATAGGACATGATCTGTCCCGAGTAGCGACAGGCCAGCTCAAAGAGGCGACGCAGGAGGGCCGGTTTGTCTACGCGCGCAAGCTCCCCACGGTGGCGTAGGCATTGACAATATCCATCTGGTCCCTCACAGACTTCACCGGGAGCCTCCCCTTGCATGCTGAGTGGCGTGACACCCTCAGCATCGTCGGGCGGGGGCTCCCGCTCCACTTCAACTCAACAGAATGTGGAGACTTTCATTGGCGCTCAGTGGGGACTTTAGCTTGGCGCTCTACAATACCTCAACAGAGACCCAGTTCAGACGATTGGACGGTGAGTGATACGTAATGAGAGCAGGACTCGCGTGGCTGACTCGCTGAGCCAGCATGTCCCGGCAGAACGCGAGCTCCACGATCATTCATCCGGCCAGAAGACGATCGTTCTTCGACGTCGTTTCGACGCACCGATTGAGCGTGTTTGGGAGGCGCTGACCAGTCCGGAGTGTCTGGTTCGCTGGTATCTCCCACTGGGTGGCGACCTGCGCGAAGGTGGCTACTATTTCCTGGAAGGCAATGCCGTTGGGGAGATCCAGCGGTGCGACCGACCTCATGAGCTTGCCCTCACCTGGATCTACGGCGAGTTCTCGAGCGATCTCAGCGTGCGCCTCCTGCCCCGCGGTGAGCTCACCCTGCTGGAGCTCCAGCACGAGCCAATTCCGTTGGACATGATTGCCAATCCCACGCCTGAGCTGTGGGGGCTGGCCGTGAACTGGGAGATGCTCCTGATTGGCCTCGGCGAGTTTCTGGATGGGCGCACGCCAGCCGGGCGAGCGGTGGATTGGATGCGGCTCATCTCAGAAGAAGAGCGAGCCGCAACGGCCGAGGTTGCCAGACAGATCAACGAGGATTGGTTGGTGGCCTGCGGTGCGGGAGGATAGAGGGCAAAGTGTAAAGTGCAAAAGGAAAAGTGCAAAAGGAAAAGTGCAAAATTGGTGTCCTGGTGACCGTCCTCTGTGACGGTCATGTCCGGGAGCTCCCTGGTGCTTCGGGATGACCGTGCAACGGGAGTCATTTACAAGGGCCGGTCAGAAGGACACCAATTTTGCACTCTGCACTTTGCCTTTTACACTTTAGCTTTTGCCCTTTGCCTCCTAGGTAAGCCCCTCCGTGTGCGTGCCTGAGACCTGGCCGATGATCTCCTCGAAGGGGATTTCGCGGATGTCTCCCACGGGGATTTCGGGGTTGTCCAGGGAGTCCAGGTACTTCACGCGGACGTGAATCTCGTCAGGCATGAGGGATTGCACCTCAATCAGACTGCCGTCTGAAAGGGTGCATTCCATGCCCGGGCGAATGTGCTTGATGTTCATTCGGTTCTGCTCCGGTTCGTCTAATCGCGCGGGTGTATCTGGCCGAAGCCGGCAAGCTCTTTCACAACGGCTTCCGGCGTTGGTAGGCCGGCCTTGCGGGCACGCTGCTGGGCAATGGGGCTGTATTTGACTGCCTGACCCGTGGCGATCTCGCCCTTCTTGCGCCCTCGACCGCGGCCGTCGTCCGGAACGGAGATGGACACGTTTGTGGCCGGATCTCGGAATGTGTTCATTGGGTCGCCACCCTGCTCCACAATCTTCATCTGATCGCGCAGCAGCCGCCGATAGAGAATGATTCCACGATCAGACTCACCCAGGTGCTCGGTCCAGCGCGGTGTCACCGGTCCCTGCGAGGCCCAGGCGAAGTTGTCCTGACCTGAGTTATTGTCCATCACATCCCAGATGGGCAGACCATCACGGCCAACGCCGGGCAGCGGCACCTGGTAGAGCGGGATGTCACCCTTGGCCTGCTCAGCCTCGTCCTCTTCACGCTCGTGCACGTTGTACCACCAGTAGAGCGTGTGGGTATCGTCAATCGGAACGCGGATCTGATCCTGGCGCAGCATATTGGGGAAGCAGATGGGATGGCCAATGGCCCAGTTGGGATGGCTCTCATCATCACCATCCAGCACGCGCCGCTTCACAATGCCGTGCTCAAAGATGTCAAAGCCGATTTTCTCGTGGCGGCGCACGTCGGTACGCTGGCGCCAGAAGGCGGGATCCACGTGGGGCCGATCCAGGCGCTCCAGCACATAATTGGCGAAGTATTGATGGAGCCACTCCACATGGACCGGATCCAGCGAGTTCTCCATGATCTGCAGCCAGTTACACGGCAAAATGGCCCAACCGATATCGCGTACGCCGTCCTTAACAAAGGCTTCCCAGCGTGGCACCATGGGCTTGGCCTCAAGCGGTCCCATCCATGCCCAGAGCATGCCGCCCAGCTCTTCCACTGGGTAGGTAAGCACCTGGATGCGGTCCTTAAATGTCGAGTCTGGCGACTCTGCCGGCTGCTCCAGGCAGTTGCCCTGTGGATCAAAGAGCCAGCCGTGGTAGGGGCAGCGTAGGCCCTCCGCCTCTGGAATGCCCCAGAGCATGTTCACATTGCGATGCGGGCAGAACTCCTGCATGAGCCCGTATCCGCCTGATCGGTCTTTGTATGCGATCAGATGCTCGCCCAACAGATCGACCGCACGCGTCGGATGTGCATCCAACTGAGCGACCGTGGCAAACGGCATCCAGTACCGACGAAGCAGGGCGCCCATGGGCGTCCCGGCTCCCACCTGTGTGAATCGCTCGTTCTGTTCCTTCGTTAGCACCTTTGCCTCCAAGGATTC
>JBJXFJ010000012.1:0-21853 GCA_046154735.1 Chloroflexota bacterium
GTTCCTGCTCGTCGCCGCGCGGTACGTTTTTCACTGTCGGGCAAGATGCCCGACACCACCGGTGGCAGGGGTACCCCACAAACCAATTTGGACGGTGCACTAGTCCCGATTAAGTAGATACCCAACACCCGGCCGAGTAATCACGTACCGTGGATTGCTGGTATCCGGCTCAATCTTGCCACGCAAGCGCGCAATATTGACCCGGAGCAGGTGGGCCTCATCCTGATATTCGGCACCCCAGACCTTCGTAAGCAGATCAGTCTGGGTTACGACTCGCCCAGCGCTCTTTGCCAGGTGAGAGATGATGCGAAACTCGGTAGGGGTGAGATTTGCTGGCTTATCATTGATCAGGGCGATCTGCTGTGCGAAATCAACCGTGAGGTCGCCACTCTGAAAGGCCGGCTGCCCGTGATCCACGGCATACAGCTTGGCCCGGCGCAAGACCGCGCGGACGCGGGCCATAAGCTCCTGCTCACCAAACGGCTTTGTCAGATAGTCATCTGCGCCAGCATCAAGACCGCGAACTTTATCCTGTTCATTGTCTCGCGCGGTAATGATAATGATCGGCACGATCGA
This sequence comes from Chloroflexota bacterium, assembly GCA_046154735.1. Classification (GTDB taxonomy): domain Bacteria; phylum Chloroflexota; class UBA6077; order UBA6077; family JACCZL01; genus CAVXYC01. The sequence continues at coordinate 577 of JBJXFJ010000012.1, forward strand.
GAATTCGCGGACGCGTCGCGTCACCTCAAACCCATCAATCCCGGGTATCCCGAGATCGACGAGCAGGAGGTCCAGATCTTGCGTTTCACAGGTGCTCAATGCCGCCAGACCGTCCATTGCCGTGACGGTGCGGTAACCGTTGAGCTCCAAATTACGCTGAACGAATCGAAGGAGGCGAGGATCGTCATCAACGACGAGAACGGAGGCTTTCTTAGTATTCATCATTCTTTTCCGTGAATCGGCAGCGAAATATAGAACGTGCTGCCTTTCCCCAGCTGGCTATCCACCCAGACTTTTCCCTGGTGTGCATCAACGAGGCGGCGACAGATCGCCAGCCCCAGCCCCGTTCCGCCAATGCGGTGTTTGAGCTCACCCTCGACTCGGTGAAACCGATCGAATATTCTACCGATCTCTCCGCTTGGGATGCCAACGCCCTCATCACTCACACTCACGATCAATATTCCCTTGTCAGTCCAACCACACATCCGCACGTGCCCCCCGTTGGGGGAGTACTTGATCGCATTGACCAGCAGGTTCATAAACACCTGCTCAATTCGTTTCGGATCTGCCAGGATAACCGGATCGCCCTGCCAGTCAAGCTGCACATCATGGATCTCTGATCTGCGCCGCGCGCGGATCACGGCCGTGTTGGCGATAGCCCCCAGGCGAATTGGCTCCCGCCGCATTGACAGCATGCCGGCCTGCAGACTCGATAGATCCAGAAGGTTCCCGATGAGCTCGTTGAGGCGGTCAGCCTCCTCATCGATGATCATGAGAAATTCCTGACGCTCCTCCGTACTCAACTTGGCTTCATGCTTCATAAGTGTGGTTGAGTAGCCTTTGATGGAGCCCAACGGTGTTCGCAGCTCGTGCGAAACGGTGGCCAGTAACTCGTCCTTCAATCGGTCCAGCTCTTTCAGCGCCGCAACCTGACGGGCTTCCTCCACGAGATGCAGATTAGCAATCGCAAGCGCCGCATTGTGGGCCAGCGAGGTCAGCAGATCAATGCTCGTACGATCAAAGGCGTCAGCTTGGTGGCTCTCAACCTCAATGACCCCAAGAGGCAGGTCTTTGGAAAGCAGCGGCACTGCAATGCGCACCTGTGTTGGGGGCCGTGCGCGCGCGGCCTCGGGATCGTTTGGCTCATATATGGCAGAGACCGCTCGTGCCTCAGTAAACGCCTGCGCCGCGAGGGCCGTGGGACCAATGGGCCGAGGAACACGTCCTCCCTCGGCCGGTAGCCTTACGTCATGCACCGCTCCGCGGAGCATTCCTGTGCTGGTATCAGCCAGGTAGACGGTGGCAGAGCGATAGTCCACAACGTCACGCAGAATGACCAGCAGCTCGTTGCAGAGATCATGACTGGACATAGATCGACTTGCCGCCTGCGCAATCTGAAAGAGCGCCGACATCTCCTGGAGACGGTCGTTCTGGGCCCCGTAAAGGCGGGCGTTGTCCATGGCTACAACTGCCTGAACGGCAAGGACCTCAGCCTTAGTGGTATCACGTCGATGAAACGCGGTGGGGTTTCGACTACTACAGAACACCAGTGCACCAATGGCCTGATGATCCTGTCTCGTGAGTGGAACGGCAAGCAGACACTCCGAGTGGAACATTGTGTTCAAAAACGAATCTGAGCTACGACTGCCCAGCGCATACGGCACGACCTCCGGTTGGCCGGAGCGAACCACTCGCACCGCCACCGACTGCAGATCGCTCAGCGACATTCGCCGCCCAACGAAATCTTCACGCGGCCGGCCCACAAGCTCAGCGAGCTCGAGATCCTGAGCGCGCCGGTCTACGAGCCAGAGCACGGCCACGTCCGCGCGCATGATGACCGCCCCAATCTTGCAAACATGCTGGAAGACGCGCTGGAGATCGAGACTTGAATTGAGCGCTACCCCGAGATCGCGGAAGCTCTCGTCATTTTCAAAGGTCCCTTCAATCCGGACCAGCAAGGAAGTGTTCTCATACACCGTGATGAGGAGTCGAGCGACAATAAGCCCGGCCAGGACATTTGAGGCAAGGTAGACGGACAGGCTGGGCGAGGACAGCGTCACCGCCTGACTCAACCAGATGGAGATCAGCAGAACCGCGGCCATAATCGAGGGAATGAGATGGAGCCGGCTTCCGAAAAGAGTTGCAGCATCTGTGTGCTCGTTGCCCGCAGCACGATCCACACGCGCCCCAACGAATCCCGCGTAAGACAACGCTCCGACTCCCACGATCCAAAACGGTACACCCACCCAGCGATTGGGAAGCACGTGGATCATGGCCAGCGCCTGTGCGCACGCACCGCCCGCCATGACCGTACAGCCCCAGGCGATGATCGCCGGGGGATTCACGGACGAACGGTTCAGAAATGGGCGAGCCACAAGCATCCAGCCGAATGCCAAACAGACGTAGGCACCGGCAAAAACCCCGGATTCCACCGCGGCATTCGCGAGGCTGGGGGCCGTCGTCGTATCCGCGTCACTGATCACCGTGAGACCAATGACAATGGTGAGTCCGAGGACAAGAATGTCCGCCATCACCTTGAGTGTCCGGAAGGTAGTTAGCTCGCCGTCAACACGAAGAAGTGCCGCAGACAATAACAGCGGAACCGCGCAGATGAGTATGCGCTCCGACCAATGCTGCGCGGGCGAGCCCGATGTCCCGCCCGCCATAGCCAGCACAGCAAGGCCCACGAGGAGCACGCCTGAGCCCAACCACGTGGCCAACCATGACAGCTTCTCCCGCGGCTCAACAGAAAGGTAGGCTACCCCGGAGGTAATGGCCGCCGCCAAGGAAAACGCGGCAGCCACCATGGCTAGGAGGCTGCCAAACCACTCACCCATGGCAATGGCGAACTCGAGACTTACAATCGCCGCGAGACTGATCGCAACGACGGAGGCCAAGCCGGAGTCCAGGACGGAAACGGCCTGCTCTTCAACGATTCCTGGTGAGCCGCGAACATGCGACGACACCTCTGAAAGGGCATCCGGAGGCTGGCCCAGGCCGGAATCGTCTGAGCTTCGTCGAAGGGGCGATCTACGTGCGGGTGCCTGAACTATGCTCATGAACGCATCAGCCTTTGAACGCTCCACGAAGGCGGACAAGCTGGGATGGTATGCTTTTCCAATGTTCAGGGCAAGGTACGTGGCCGACGAGAAAGTGCCTGAAGCTACGCAGGCTGAACCGTCGCTCTCCAACGCCGCGGATCTCCACCAGGCATTGATTACCTGGTATCGAGACAAGGGTCGCAACCTTCCCTGGCGCCACACCAGAGATCCTTACCGCATCCTCGTCTCTGAGGTGATGCTTCAGCAAACTCAAGTCGACCGAGTACTTCCGAAGTACGAACAATTTCTGAAGCGCTTTCCCGACCTGCCCTCGCTTGCCGCGGCATCATTGAGCGACGTGCTGCGTATCTGGTCGCCCCTCGGATATAACCGCCGCGCTCGGTACTTGCACCTCACAGCTCGCGCCGCACAGGATCGATTCAGGGGGGAGCTCCCGTCAGGATTGAGCGATCTCCGTTCCCTGCCGGGGATTGGACGATACACGGCTGGAGCGGTGGCCTGCTTTGCCTTTGAGCAGTCAACCCCAGTCGTGGATACCAACATTCGTCGCGTGCTTGGCAGGCTGGTGCTGGGCCAATTCGACGGAATCTCGGAGGCAAGCGCCTGGCACGCGGCAACCGAGGCTACGCCTGATCATGATGCGTATTCCTGGAATCAGGGCCTCATGGACCTCGGGGCAACCGTCTGCACGCCGGAGTCGCCCCAATGCTCGACTTGCCCATTGGCAGAACATTGTCAGTGGCTGCAGAAGCAGGACTCGACCGCCGCGGTTCCCAGACGAGTCAGAGAGCGACGAGCAGAGTATCAGGTAACGCCAGCAATGGGAGCGGCTCGTCGCAGGTGGCGCGGTCGGATCATCGGCGCCCTTCGAGAGGTCCAGGATGATGAATTCGTCAGCTTAGAGGACATTAGGGCCGCGCTCGTTTCCCAACTCGGAAACCCTGAAGTTCAGCTCGATCTGCTCGTTGAGAGTCTCGTTGTGGACGGCCTGATTGAACGATCCGCGCGGAGTGGTGGCACCTGGATTCGCCTGGCGCGGTAGCGCAAGTCCACGCTGGTCTCGCGTTACTCCGCGAAGGCAATGGAATCAGATGATAAGCATCGCATCGCCGAAGCTGTAGAAGCGGTAATGGAGCGCGATCGCCTCTTGATACGCGGCGAGGAGTCGATCACGACCAACCAGCGCGCTCACCAGCATGATCAACGTGGAGCGCGGCAGATGAAAATTCGTGATCAGGCCATCAATGAGCCGAAAGTCGTACCCGGGAGTGATAAAGAGCTCAGTCCAACCCTGCCAGCCGGAATCGCCCCCTGCGACCGCGGCCGACTCTAGCGCCCGAACCGAGGTGGTGCCAACGGCGATCACACGCCCACCCCGGCGCTTTGACTCCGAAATTCGTTCAAGCACTCCGGCCGGAACATCCACCAACTCGCGATGCATAGCATGCGCGTGCACGTCATCCAGCTTGACAGGGCGAAACGTCCCAATCCCAACATGGAGCGTAATCACCTCCCAACCAACGCCCGCCTGCTGGAGCTCTGTCAGTAGGCTGGGCGTGAAATGCAGGCCCGCCGTTGGAGCCGCCACTGATCCCGGCTGGTCAGCGTAGATCGTTTGATAGCGTCCCGGCTCACCCTTCCAGGACTCGATATATGGAGGGAGAGGCATTGCCCCTCGGGCAAGGAGCGCCGCGTCCAGATCAAGTGCATCGCCGCGAATCTCCACAATTCGACCGCCCTCGGACGTCCGGTCGATTACCGCGAGGGTAAGCGACTCATCAACAGTGAGATCCATCCCGGGGAAAATGCGTCGACCTGGGCGCACCAGCACCTCCCAACGCGCCGGGCCAATTTGCTGCAAGAGAAGTATCTCGGCAATTCCGCCTCCTGGCCGCCGGGCAGTGATGCGCGCCGGCAGCACTCGGCTACGATTGGCAACCAGGAGATCGCCGTCATGGAGATGGCTCAGGATATTCCTGAAGTGAAGGTGTTGAATGGGCTCACCGTTGCGTGGCAGCAGCAGTAGACGCGAGGAATCGCGGGGCTCGGCCGGCACCTGAGCGATGCGCTCGGGCGGCAGTTCATAATCAAAATCTGCAGTTGAGAGCGGAGCTGGCGCATCAAGGTTCATCGACGGCCGAAGTACCCGCCAACCAGGTTGAGCAAGATCGTTAATACCACACTGATCACAATGCTCGTGACAATCGGGATATAAATGCTGACGTTATTACGCTGCCAGACGATATCGCCCGGCAATCGCCCCAAGCCCGGCACTTTGCCCACCATCATGATCACCAGGCCAAGGATCAGAACGGCCGCACCCACGAGCACCAGCGATTTCCCGATTGAATCGAATGGCACGGCCCCTCCCAACTCACGATTCCGCTCAGATACCACCAGCAAGTATAGCAACGCTCCCAGGAGGTCCAATTCTGTCAACGAGACAACTATCGTTTGAAATCTTGAAGTCCTGTTCGCAAACAGGTGCACGAGTAGGCCGGCTGCGCACGCCACATGGAGAGATCATGACGCCCACGTTCATGCCCGTGGGTACCGTGGGCACGGTGAAGGGTCTGACTCCGGCGGATCTGCACGCGGCCGAGGCACACTGTGTGCTCGGCAATACCTATCACCTGTCGCTCCAACCAGGCGCGGAGCGTATTGCCAGGCTTGGCGGATTGCAGCGGTTCACCGGCTGGAACGGCCCTATGCTTACGGATAGTGGCGGCTACCAGGTGTTCAGCCTCTCCGATCTTACCGAGATGAAGGAGTCGGGCGTGACTATTCGAACACACCTGGATGGGCGGCGGAGACGCTTTACACCGGAGTCCGTGATAGCACTTCAGGAAGCTCTGGGTGCGGACATCATCATGCCGCTGGATGTCTGTCTGGAGTCTGGGGCAGACCGGGAGGCGGCACGCGCCGCCGCTGAACGGACGAGTCGCTGGCTCCAGCGCTGCCAGAAATCCCACCGACGAGACGATCAATGGCTCTTTGGAATCGTCCAGGGGGGCATGTACGAAGACGAGCGTCTCAGGTCAGTCCATGAACTGGTGAGCCTGGACCTCCCGGGGTATTCCATCGGTGGTCTCAGTGTGGGAGAGTCCCCGGCCCGAACGACCGCGCTGGCGGAGCTCTGCGGAGCCGCCCTCCCATCTGAAAAGCCGCGCTACCTGATGGGCGTGGGCATGCCCGCGCAGATCGCTGCCTATCCCGGCTTTGGCATTGATATGTTTGACTGTGTGCTACCCACGCGTCTGGGTCGCGGCGGCTGGGTGTTCCTGGGCTGGCGCAAGATCAGCCTGGTTCGCGGTCCGCTGCTCGATCCGAGCGGTCCCATCGACCGCGAGTGCCCGTGCACCACGTGCCATCAGTACACTCGCGCGGCGCTGCGCGCGATGTTCCAGACCAGGTCAGCTCTTGGCTGCCGTTTGGCCAGCATTCACAACATCGCTCACCTGATGCACCTTGTGGCCCGAACCCGTCAAGCGATTCTTAGTGGTACCTACGCGGACCTTCACGCCGAGGCGCTGGAGGCTATCCAGCAGCCTTAGCTTTCTGGTTCATCAGGCACCAGCTGCTGCCCTGACTGCTCCAATAGCTGATCTTCAGTAGTTGGGATGGGCGCTTCGTCAAACGATTCGTCGTCCGGCACGGTTCTACCCTCAAATGTTCGCTTCGCTTCAATCAACGGTTCACGTCAGCATGTGGGAATGTTCTCACATCGCGCTGACGGGAAGCTCACCTTTACTGGCAGTCACCTGTTCTGAGCGTTCTCACCTGTGACTTAAGCATGCATCTGTCCGCACCTCCAGGGTCAATTCAAAGTCGAGTTGACGGCGGGGGTGGTGAAGCATGGACCCTTGCGCCCTGTGCCTGGAGCGCAAGGGCCCCTGATAGCGATCGGCGGCTCAGGAATCCTAGTACAACTTGGCTGATGTAGCTCGGGAGATCTACGGTGGTGTCGGGCAGCTTGCCCGACAGTCCCGCCCGATCGAACCGGATACTGTCGGGCAAGATGCCCGGCACCACCCCGCTATCCACCGTGCAACATCCGCGCCTCTGTACTAGGCAAAGTGGAACCAGTCCCTTCACTACCCCGGAGGCGCGTCTGGGAACGATAGTTAAACGACCCAGACCACACTTCACTACCCCTTGCATTCCTTGACGGAGAGGCATATAAGGCTTGCCATGAGTACTTCACCACAATTCGCCTCTGTGAATGGCGTGCAGATTGCTTACGATCGCCTAGGGCAGGGCTTCCCGATTCTTTTGATCCACGGGTTTCCCCGCGACCGACGCCTCTGGCGTAAGGTGGCGCCGGCGCTCAGTGAGCGGTTTGACACGGTGGCCCTGGATCGCCGCGGCTACGGCGAATCCGATCGACCACTGGATCCGGACGGATTCACCAATGCTTCGATGACGGCTGACGTGCTTGAGCTCACGCGCCAGCTTGGTTGGGAACGCTTTCTCGTGGTGGCCCATGATCTTGGAATGCCCGTTGGCCAGCGCCTGGCCGCGGACCATCCAGACCGCGTAGCCGGAGCCGTCCTGCTGGATAGCCTGCCGCAGGGCGCCGGACGTGCGGATCGACGCGATCCCACGGGCCGTAGCTGGTATATGGACTTCCACAAGCAACGTGGAGTTGCGGAACAGCTCATCGGCCAGAATCCTCGGCTATACTTTTCTCTTTTCCTCGCCCGCAATCAACATCTTTCACCCGAGGAGCATGAGATGTTTCTCGAGCCTTTTTGTCGTCCGGGCTCCGTGGAGGCGGTGCTCGCGGATTATCGGCACATGCTTGAGGATGACGAGGCACGTTGGGCGGAATGGTTCAAGGACGGAAACACGATCACAACCCCGTTACTCATCCTCTGGGCAGGAAGAGGACCGTCCGCCAACGCGCCCGTGCTCGAGACCTGGCGTCGGGTCGCACAGGATGTCCGTGGCGAGATGATCCCGGATACCGCTCACTACATCCAGGAGGAGCAGCCACAAGCCGTCATCGAGCAAATACAGCGATTCGCCGATGAACTGGTAATTCCGTGATACCGGCGGATCTGGTCCTGGTCAATGGTGAGATTCATACCGTCGATGCCGGCGACTCAATTGTTGAATCCATAGCGATAGGGAATGGACGCGTTCTCGCAACCGGCTCAAGTACCGAGATGCGGGCGCTTGGTGCAAACGGAGCGCAATTCGTTGATCTGAATGGGCGCACGGTACTCCCAGGATTCATTGACGCACACGTCCATCTGGGCGCATTCGGCACCAACATGCTGGGGATTGACTGCAAGGCGCCGGGCATGCAGTCAATCGACGCTATAAAACGGGCCATTCGTGAGCGCGCACGGACAGTGCCACCGGGCACATGGATTCGGGCGCATGGCTACGATCACACCCGCCTTGCTGAGCAGCGCCACCCGAACCGCGTGGATCTGGATGATGCCGCCCCAGATCACCCGGTGCTCGTGGTTCGTACCTGCGTGCACATTGCCGCGGCCAACAGCCGCGCCCTGGAGCTTGCCGGGATTTCTGACCAGACGCCTGATCCACCCGGCGGCCGCTATGAACGGGCAGCCGGCCGTAATTCGGGTGTTGCCATCGATGCCGCGCTCGGCCCGCTACTCGCCGCTTCCGGCCATTCTCGCGAGGAGATGAAAACCGCCCTGCAGCTCGCGAACGCGGAGTTTCTGCGCGCCGGCATCACATCCTGCCACGATGCCGGCGCGATGAGTGATGAACAAATTCCGGCACTGCTTGAGTGCGTCCGTGAGTCAAGCATTGACGTGCGCGTTTACTTCATGGTCTGGCTGGCACTGGGCATCAAGCAGGCATTGCAGTACCTGGATACAGGACTCTCCACCGGCTTTGGGAACGACCGGCTCAAGCTGGGTCCGTTCAAAATCATGACGGATGGAGCCAGCTCAGGTCCCACCGCGGCCACCCGCCAGCCCTATGACTCTCAGCCATGTTCATGCGGCATCCTCTATTACGATCAGAATGAGCTGAACCACCTGGTGGAGCGCGCCCATCTGGCAGGGTTTCAGGTAACCGCTCATGCGGTGGGCGACCGCGCTATTGAGATGATGCTCAACGCGTACGAGCGGGTTCTGGCTGCTCACCCGAAATCAAACCATCGACATCGGCTGGAACACTGTGCCATCTGCCCACCCGATCTGGTCCAGCGCATAGCGCGGCTGGGTATCATCCCGGTGCTGCAGCCGGCCTTCTTCTGGGAATTCGGCGAAGGCTACCAGAGGAATTACGGCACGGAGCGCACAGAACAGATGTTTCCCGCGCGTTCACTCCTGGACGCCGGTGTGATCGTCGCGGGGAGCTCGGATACCCCCGTGACCGACCATAGACCGCTCTTCGGAATTCAGCAGGCCTTGTCACGAGCCACGCAGGAAGGCAGCACCGGCGGTGACCGGGAAACCATCTCGCTGCGTGAGGCCATTCGGATGTACACCATCAATGCCGCCTACGCGAGCTTCGAGGAGAACATCAAGGGTAGTTTGGAAGTTGGTAAGCTCGCCGATCTGGTAGTGCTGGGCGGTTCACTCGCGCACACGGCCCCATCCAGGATCGCTAAGCTGCCGATCGAAGCCACGCTGATTGATGGTCGTACGAGATTTGGGTCGCTTGGATGAGTTGATGGGGTCACCCGTGTCGGTAGGAGCTCGGACATACTTCGACGCGGGCGGAAGGATACCTTACGGGTTTAACCGTTTGGCCGGATTCACACGGTCGACCGCGCCCGATATTGGATGGCTTCCGCCAGATGGGCGGGCTGGATTTGCGGACTGCCCGCCATGTCAGCAATGGTCCGCGCGACCTTGAGCACGCGGTGATAGGCTCGGGCCGAGAGGCCCATACGCTCAACGGCCGTACGAGCAAGATTCTGACAGGCCTCATCAAGAATGCAGAACTCGCCCACCTCGGCAACACCCATATCGGCATTGCACATGACTGACGTGTGCTCGAAACGATTGAGCTGACATTGACGCGCGGCTTCCACCCGACACCGGACAACGGCGGAGGACTCAGAAACTTCAGTGCTTGCAAGTTGTTCGTATTCAACCCGCGGCACATCCATGTGAATATCAATGCGGTCCATGAGCGGACCGCTGATGCGCTTACGATAGCGCGCGACCGTTCCGTCGCCACAGGTGCAGGTCTTAATCGGATCGCCGTAGTAGCCACATGGGCAGGGATTCATGGCCGCCACCAGCATAAAGTTGGACGGAAACGTCACCGAGCCGCGCGCTCGTGCCACCGTCACCTGGCCGTCCTCAAGCGGTTGCCTCAGCACTTCTAGAACATGGTGGCCAAATTCCGGAATTTCGTCGAGAAAGAGCACCCCGCGATGAGCCAGGCTAATCTCACCAGGTCGCGGCCAGGACATGCCTCCCCCGACCAGACCGGCGTGGCTGATCGTATGGTGAGGTGACCGAAATGGGCGCTGTCGGATAAGCGGCTCGCCGCCTTCGAGTTTGCCCGCCACGGAATATAGCCGCGTCACGTCCAGCGCTTCTTGAATGGTCAGGCGCGGCAGGATCGACGGCAGCGCACGAGCCAACAGGGTCTTTCCGGACCCCGGCGGCCCAACCATGGATAAGTTATGTCCACCCGCGGCAGCAATCTCCAGCGCGCGCCGCGCGTGCTCCTGGCCGCGCACGTGGGCCAGGTCTACCGGATAGTGATCATCCGGCTCAAACGCTTGATGATTCGGCTCGGCTGGAGCCAGAATCGCCTCCTCGCGGAGATGACTCACGAGCTCGCCAAGGCTTTGCACCGGGTATACGGTGACCCCATCCACCAGCGCGGCTTCCGCCGCGTCCACCGCCGGTACGAAGACGCAATCCAAGCCCTCGTCGCGGGCCACACTTACCATGGGCAGCATGCCCTGGGTGTGGCGGACCGTTCCGTCCATGGAGAGCTCACCCAGAATGATGGACTTTTCGGGCGGTGGCGGGCATTGTCCGGACGCGACCAGCACGCCGAGCGCAATGGGCAGATCATAGGACGGCCCCGACTTACGCAGCTCGGCCGGAGCCAGGTTCACCGCCAGCCGGCGATAAGGAAAATTGAATCCGCTATTGCGAATTGCCGGGCGCACACGCTCGCGCGCTTCTTGCACCGCCGTATCAGGCAAGCCCACCACATTGAACTTGGACATGCCCGGGGAGATGTCCACCTCAACCTGGACCAGCGCCCCGTCCATCCCCACCACGGCACTGGTGAGAAGCTTGGCTAGCATCGACGAACTTCCACGGACGGGATGATATCAGTACGCGGTTCTCGCTGAGCGCCCCGCCCGCAGGCAAAATAGAACCACCTCTTAAACCACAGCGGCCGATGACAATCTCCCGCGTTGGACCAAACCATGAACATCACCTGCTTGATGTATTCTCATGATGTATGAGCGCACCAATGATCCGTAAGCAAATCTATCTCCAGCGAGACCAGAACAAGAAGGTGAAACGCATAGCCGCGGCTCGCGGCTGTACGGAGGCCGAGGTGATTCGGCAGGCGGTCGATCAGATCGTTGAACCCGGGGATGCTGTACTCGAGAAACTCCGCGCTGAGGGGCTACTCGTTGATACAAGTGACATGGACGCACCATCCGGCAAGGAGCTCGAAAAACTCGAGCGGGAGCTTGATGACTGGCTGGTCAGCCGAGGCCGTCCGCTTGGGCTTTCACAAGCCGTGCTTGATGAGCGTGCGGAGGGGTGGAGAGCCTCCTGCACATAGACACCTCCGCCTTAGTGCGACGCTATGACCGTCTTGAGCTTGGCGGGCAAAAAGTTCGGGATGCCTGCTCATCCGCGAGTGGGAACACGGTGTTTCTATCCGACTTGACCTCGGTTGAAATGGCATCTGCAGTGGGACGAAAGGTCAGAGATGGTGAATACACGCGAGAGGACGGCCAATGGATCTGGTCATTGTTTCGATCACATTGGCGCGACCAGTACAAGGTGATTCATTTTTCTCCCGCGATTCAGCGCCGGTCAGAATGGCTCATATTCACCTATCCGCTCCGCGCGAGCGATGCAATTCACGTTGCAACTGCCATTGAAGAGGCACGGGTGTCCGAGCGGCAGTTACCTGAATTCTGGACTGCCGACGTTCGACAGGCACACGCCGCTGAGGCGGTGGGCCTCTTGGTGACCCTCCTTTAACGATTCAGATTGCCGCCCTGGCGCGCGTTACCAGTAGCGCATGGCACCGTGAAACAGCTCCCCAAGCTCTGCCTCGCCAGCCGGACGGGGCGCGAGCTTGGTAACCCGGTGTTGGGGCAGGGTCCCTTCCACAAGCGTGGGAATATCAGCGTCGCTATAGCCCACGGCGCTCAGCCCATTAGGGATACCCAACGCCTTCATAATCTCGATCACCGCGCCTGAGAGGACTTCACCAGCATCCATCGGTGTAGCATCGCGCGTATCGACACCCATAAGCTCGGCTGCCTGGAGGTGGCGTTGCGGATTAGCGGAGGCGGTCCACCGAAAGACCGACGGGGCATTGAGAATCACCGACATGCCATGCGGAATGATGGCGTGATCCACATCATATCCATCCGGCTTGAAGCTCTTGACATTACCCGAGACTGGATAGGACATCCCATGCGGAAGATGGACCCCCGCGTTGCCAAAGCCGATCCCGGCGTAGGTCGCCGCCAGCATCATCTGGCTCCGGGCAGTGTCATCGTCAGGATTATCGGCCGCTTGCACAATGTTTGCTGCCACCATCTCCAGTGCCTTGGACGCCCAGAGATCGCTGATGGGATTGGAGCCTTGATAGGCGGGCCGATACGCGGGATCTTCAGCCGCTTCACGTTGGCTGTACGGTAGTGCCGTGAGCGATTCCAACGCGTGGCTCAGCACGTCCAGCCCGCTGCAGGCAGCCACCATTCTGGGCAGTGACCGAGTATTGTTTGGGTCCACCACGCCGATCGTCGGTCGCAACGCCCGATGGGCGATACCGGTCTTTGCGTGAATCTTAACGAGATCAAAGATGGACACGCCGGTCGTCTCGCTGCCCGTGCCGGCCGTGGTGGGCACGGCAATCAGTGGTTTCAATGCGCCGGGAATCGGCCGCCCTTCGCCAATTGGCGGGTTCACGTAAGCCAGAAAATCGGCAGGAAACGTGGAATAGAGGTTGGCCGCCTTGGCAGTATCAATGCTGGAGCCACCACCCACCGCCACGAAACCATCGAAATCGTCGCCCATCGCGCAATCAATTGCTTCCTGCAATGACCCGTCCGTGGGCTCCACGCGTACCCGATCATAGAGAAAGTAGTCGATTCCGTCTGCACGGAGACTGGCGAGCGTCGTGGTGACGGCATCGCTCTGGGTGAGGCCTGGGTCGGTGATCACCATGACCTTTTTCATTCCCAGCCGCCGCGCTTCGAATCCAACCTCCTTCGTGGCGCCAACGCCGAACTTGATACTGGACGCGTCCATGGTAAACAGACATTCATGGGCCATAGCGGTGGATGCTCCTACTCATTCAGTCAATGTAGCGAACTTACGCGGGTAGCCTGCACGCGGCGGGCGCCAACCGGTTACTGAGCGCCAATGGTGTCGATTTTGATCATGTTCGTCGATTTGGCAATGCCGGATGGTATACCGGCCGCCACGATCACGATATCGCCCGCGTGAACGATGCCATTCGCCAGGGCGACGCGTTTTGCCTGTTCAATGAGCGAGTCAGTGCTTTCTTCTTCATGGGGAATGAGGATGGGTATCACTCCCCAGATCAGTGCGAGTTGTCGAATGGTAACTTCGTGAGTACTGATTGCAACAATAGGCACAGATGGGCGGAAGCGGGAAACACGGCGAGCGCTCCCGCCGGTCTGCGTGGGTGTGAGGATGGCCGTCGCCTTGAGATCACGAGCGAGCGTAGCCGCGACATGGCCAATGGCAGCGGGCACCGTTACATGTCCCTCTTCCCGCTCTGATGGGAGGTGTTCACGCGATGCCAATCGCGTTTCCGCCGTTCGGACAATGCGGTCCATTACGCTTACGGTCTCGGAAGGATACTGCCCCACGGCAGTTTCCTCGGAAAGCATCACCGCGTCCGTACCATCCAGAACCGCGTTGGCCACGTCTGCTGCCTCGGCACGTGTGGGCCTGGGATTGTCCACCATGGATCGAAGCATCTGCGTTGCCGTGATCACCAATTTGCCGGCCTTATTGCAGCGTTCGATAAGGGCTTTCTGAACCAGAGGGACGCGCTCGAATGCAGTTTCCACAGCCAGGTCGCCTCGGGCAACCATGAGCCCTTCCGCATTGTCGAGGATGTCCACAATGGCTCGAAGCGCTTCGTGCTTTTCAATTTTGGCAATCAGCGGCGCCCTCCGGCCCTGCTGGTCCATGATTGCTTTGATTCTGAGTAAATCCTCAGCCGACCGAACAAATGACGCTGCCACGTAGTCCACGCCTTCTGCGAGCCCGAAGCAGAGATCATCGCGATCCTTCTCCGTCATTGCCGGCACGTCGAGTGATCGACGTGGCAAGTTGATCCCCTTATGGGAATCGAGCATGCCGCCGTGAATGACACGACAGCGGACATCCGTGGCGTCCACTGCCACGACTTTTAACTCGATGTATCCGTCCGCAAGGAGGACGGTATCGCCCACGTGCACCTGTTCTACAAGCTCCGGCAGCGTGACGGACACAATCTCAGCCGTGCCGGGTACATCTCGTCGAGTGAGTGTCAGCTCATCACCGGTTCGAAGAATGACCGGTTCAACCATGTCTCCAACGCGAATCTTGGGCCCACTGAGATCCTGGAGAATTGCCACCGGAGTATTGAGTCGCGCGGAAGCTTCTCGGATCCATACCATGCGGCGCCGATGTTCCTCATGAGTGCCGTGTGAAAAATTCAAGCGTGCAACATTCATCCCCGCATGGATGAGTGACGCGATCATAGCGGGCGTGTCCGTGGCCGGGCCGAGAGTGCAGACAATCTTGGTGCGACGAATCATTTGTGACATCCCCTAAGCGGCCAGGAGTAGCCTGACCACGCAAGACGCTTCGTGCGGATGATAGCAGCCAGTCTCCCGCCTTCGCTGAGTCGCACTTGGGTGATCATCGCGGCACAGTGGGTGCGGAATGGCGTGACGTGGCATCAACTTCACTATCGACCGTCTTGCCGGGCGATTCATCCCCTACCCTCGCGGCGACCTCCATCGGATTGCGCTACGTCTCCACCGATGGGCCCGGGATTCTCCGCGTTCGGCATTCATCCGGCTTTCGATACGTTGACGCTGAGCGGTGACCCATTCGAGATGCTCAGGTCCTTGAACGAATTCACGACCTCGTAATCCCGCCCGCCTGGACCAGTGTCTGGATTTGCGCGTCAGCGCGGGGGAATATCCGGGCCACGGGTTTGGAATCACCGATGTGATAGAAGGCCTGAGCACGGACGAAGCGGAGCCAGTGACACTTCTACGCCAGCAGCGATAATCACGCGGTGGCACGGAAAGAGGCAGACTGAATCCGCTGTTGACACCTGAATAGGCTCCGCCTACACTCCCGGACAGTTGACGCTCGGGGGTCTCGCGGAATGCTCTTTATTCATAACGACGTTGTTCAGCAGGTGCTCACCATTGAGGACGCCATTCGCACCCAGGAAGAGGCATTCCTCGGTCTGATCACGCGGGATTCTGTACACCGCACGCGCATTGACATCTATGTGCCGGCCGAGCGCAAGGATGGCTACTTCAGATGGGGGACCATGGAAGGCGCCAGCAAGACGCTGGGCGTGCACGCAATCCGCATGAAATCTGACATCGTCTACTGGCCCACTGACGAGCATGGCAATCAGACTGAGGAGAAGTACTGCGTTGAGCCGGGCACGTACTGTGGCCTGATCTTCCTCGTGAGCACACGCAATGGCGAGCCCCTCGCGATCATCAACGACGGCCATCTCCAGCACATGCGGGTAGGCGCCGGGGCAGGCATTGGCGCCAAGTACATGGCTCGCCAGAACTCCAGCGTTGTCGGGATGCTTGGCTCAGGAGGCATGGCGCGGACCTATCTGAAGGCGTTTTGCGCGGTGCGGCCGGTGGAGAAGGTGCGGGTGTACAGTCCGACGAAGGCCAACCGAGAAGCCTACGCCGCCGAGATGAGCGAGGAGCTGGGCGTTCAGATTGAGCCGGTGGATTCGGCTGAGGAAGCCGTGCGCGGCTCCGACATCGTTTCCTGTTGCACGGACGCCATGCAGCATGTCATTGACGGCGACTGGCTGGAACCCGGCATGCACGTGACGAATCTGGGCAACCATGAGCTTGATGCGAAGACGTTCGACCGGGCCAATGTCATCATCAAACAGGGGTTGCCAGGGGTGATCCCGAACGACCCAAATCAACGTGTGGAAGTCGGACGGGGCCATTCACCGGTAGCCTACATCGCTGGGACGGACGAGGAGGTGGCCAGACTCCCTCAACCATCGCCGACGAATCGGATCTTTGGTGAGGAACGCTACCCCTACTTCACGGATCTAGCCAGCGGAAACGTGCCCGGCCGAACGAATGATGAGGACATCACAATTTATCTGAACGTAGGTTACCAGGGCCTGCAGTTCGCCGCGGTAGGCGCCGCCGTGTACAACGCCGCCCGCGCTCAAGGCCTGGGCCGAGAGCTTCCTACGGAGTGGTTCCTACAGGATATCCGGGACTGAGGCACAGACGGAGGACGGGCGACGGGCGACGGACGACGGGCGGATCCTCGTTTCCGTCCGCCGTCCTCCGTCCTCCGTCCGCCGTCCTCCGTCTTCCGTCGTCCGTCCTCCGTCCGCCGTCCGCCGTCCGTCCTCGCCCTCAAACTTCGCCGGTGATGTGCTTCGGTAGCCAGAACTCGAGGACGGCCGGGATGCCTTCGTTCTGGATCGCTCCTAGCGCACGTTGAATTGCCGGAGCCACTTCATTCGGATCGGAAACCTTCTCACCGTAGGCACCACTTGCCGCGGCTTCCGCGGCGTAGTTTGGCGATGGATCAAACCAGCCACCGGTGAAGTCTGTTTCGCGCACGGCATACCCCTCAGGGTGGTTCTCCACCACGGTCCGTGTGCCAGTGCTATAGCCACGATTGTTCATCACCATGAACAGGACGGGGGCCTTATGCGCCCGGGACGCCCAGGTGGTGACCGTGGGATTAGCAAACATCCAGGAGCCATCACCGCAGGCCACGGCCACGGTCCGATCTGGGGCGGCCACCTTCACACCGATGGCGGCTGGAGCAGACCATCCAATGCTGGAACCGCCGGTGCCCAGAAGCGTGCCGGCTTGCTGGCGATTGAACAGCGAGGAATCCGTGAGCTCATGCAGGATCATGGCATCCTGGCCCAGCGTTTGGCCAATTTGATAACTCACCCAGCGCGGCGTGAGATTCGCCGTCTGGCCATCGCGCTTCGCAGCATCAAGCCGCTCCGCAAGACGCCGATGCCCCGCATCCTCATGCGCGGCCCTTCGAGCCTCGGCACGTCGGCGCTGCTCTGGCGTCATCAGGCGTTTGACGACCTCCACGAGTGCCGGAACCGCCTTAGCCGAGTCCGCGGTGATTGAGAGGTCCGATGGGAACTCATAGATCGGTGTCATGCTCTGCGTCGGATCGAGATCGAGGGCAATAATCTTTGCATCCGGTCGTGGTTCCGATTCCCCGGGCATCCATGGCACGACCACATCGAGGAGTAATGCGCAGTCCACGTCCCTTGGAAACGGCTCCCGACCGCCGCGAAAGAGCGGGTGAAAACTGGGGAAACTCATTCTGAATGGGTCAGCCAGGACTAGCGCACCGAGTAGCTCGGCGAGCTCCACCAGCGCCGCCACTGCATCCGTATTGCGGCCGAATCGAGACGTGGCGATGACCGGCATCTCCGATTCCAGGAGCCACCGCGCGGCGAGCGCGAGCTGCTCTGGATCCGGTGCGGGGGTAGCCGCCGGTTGCATTCGCTCCAGCGTCGGAAATCGCCAGGAACCGCCCACGGACTCCATCGCCACCTCGCGTGGCACCGCCATGTACGCAGGCCCCTGCGGTCCTGAGAGCATGATCTGAGCAGCCCGCGTAATCACGGTTCCAGGATTGTCGTACGAGGCGAGCTTGTGGTCCCACTTCGTGTACTGGCGAACAATCTCACCTTGATCGCGAATTTGCTGATACCACTGGATGAATGAATTTCGTGCCCCGGGCACGCTGCCCGACTCTGCCGAAGGCGGATAGCCGGACATCATCAGCACCGGATAATTCCCGCGGCTCGCATTGTGAATTGCCCCGCCGTAATTCATCAAACCCACTTCAACATGGGCGGCGGTGGCGGAAGGTCGACCGGTGACAATGGTTTCGCCACAGGCGGCCGCCAGACAGGCGTTCTCGTGGGTCATTGTCATGATATCTGGTGTAGGACGTCCCAGCACCTTGTTCTTCACGTGCGCTTCCTGAAAAAACCCAAGCTCAGTGCCGGACACAAACCAGAGTCGATCGATGCCAGCGAGCTTCATCGCCGTCATCAGGACTTCGGACTTCTCATCCGCGGCAATCTCATGCCAGGATGCTCGCATCCCAGTTACAACCGGCTGTTGTGCGATGGCCATATGGATGGCGCTCCTTTTCGAGTACATGAAACGCCACGCGGCGTCAGAAAATGAACATCGAGCGAGGCGGTCGCCTCAGACAGCCGCACCTGCTGCAGCGAGCCGGGCAAGACGCTCTCGCCAGCCAGGCAGGACCTTTGGATTGCGGACGTACAGCGGCTCTTCACCGCGCAGACCGCGCAGCGTATTCTCCACCGCGGCTACATTGAGTGCCTGATAACACTCAAGTGAGTGACCTATCTTATGTCCAGTTGCAATCACGCGCGGGTGACGGCGCAGGGGGTTATCCCCCGGGGTGGGCTCTTGTTCCCAGACATCGATGCCCGCCCCAGCAATTGACCCACCATCAAGCGCGCGAATCAACGCCGCCTCATCGATAACCGGACCACGCGCCGTATTGATGATGTATGCGCTGGGTTTCATCAGGCCGAATTCGCGCTCGCCAATCATCCCCCGCGTTTCCTTTGTCAGAGTCACCTGAACGGAAACCACGTCAGACTCTCGGAGCAGCGTGTCCAGATCAACGAGCGTTACGCCGAGAGACTCCACCTCTGCAGACGTGATGTAGGGGTCAAAGGCGATGAGCTGGGTTTCCCAGCCGGCCAGCCTTCGGGCAACGCCCCGACCGATGTTGCCGACGCCAATCATGCCAATGGTCCGTTTGGCCACCATGCGCCCCACGTCAGGAACCATCCAGTCGCCACGCTGAACCACATCCCATTTCGCCGGAAGCTGCTTGATAAGCGCTGCCGAGAGCATGATGATGGCCTCTGCCACGCCATCAAAGTTCTCTGGAACCGCGCCATAGCCAATGACGATACCAAGCTCCGTGGCCACTTCGACATCGATATGCTCGGTGCCGATGACTGGACTTGAGCCGATCTTCAGCCGAACGCAGGCTTCAAGCACATCCCGCGAATACTGGTCTCGCAGGCCGGCAATGAAGGCATCTGCGTCGGAGAAATACTCTTCCTTCTGCTGGTCAGAAAAGATCTGCATGCCGACGGCGGGAGGGAGCGGCGTTTGAACCACCTGACACCCAGCCGCTCTGAGCGGTGCAACCACCTCATCCGTCCGAGCCATGCCACTGGACACCACAACTTTCGGCGCCATTCATGCTCCTCCTCGTACACAGATCCTGGATTCAGGCGATCGGACGGAAGACGGAAGGCGGAGGACGGAGGACGGAGGACGGAGGATACCGCATCCCGCCTTCCGTCCTCCGTCTTCCGTCTTCCGTCCCCTACTGCGGATGCGTTCGCAGCCAATCGACGTATTCAGCGACGCCTCGCTCCACCTTGTACTCCGGCACATAGCCCAGGTCCTCATTACTCTTGGTCAGGTCCAGCACCGGATTTTTCGGCGCCGGCCTTGGGCTTGCCCCGGGCTGAAGGGTGATCTTTGCATCCGGCGCCACTGACCTGGCCGCTTCAACCAGCCGTCGATGCTTGACGGTTTCGCCACTGCCCAGGTTGTAGCAGCGCTGGGTGAGCTTTTCCGCCAGGTGGAGTTGAACGATCCCCTGAGCAAGGTCCTTTACGTAGCAGAAGTCGGTCTCATCATCTTCAAAGGGGACTCCGCCTGGAACACCCGTAAAATCCACTTCAGTTCCCTTTGCCGCGGCGTGACAGACACGACTTGGAATATTGACCATGGAGTAATAGAGCGGGCCCCACACGCCACGCACACGGAAGGCACGAATATCGATCTTGGTCCGGTCCGCAAAATGGAACCCAAGGATCTCGAATGACTTCTTGAATGCTTCGGTGGCATTCCGTGAATCGATGGGGAGGAATGCGTCCTCTCGATAAGGCCCCTCCGGAAGTCCGAGGTACGTTTGTGATGAGCTTGCGAGTGTAAGTCGGCGCACACCCAGTTTCTCGGCAAGCTCCAGCACATTGAGGAGACCAAGTAGATTGGTGCGGAAGTCTTCCATAACCGAGGGTGTCCCGAACCCGGGTGCCACGAGATGAACGATGCTGTCCACCTTGTGCGTCTCGGCAATCTCGCTTAATCGCGCGGCGTCGGTCACATCAACTTGCTCGGGAAAGACATGCTTCCCGATCTCATCTTTAATGATGTCTGGTTCGCGCCTCGTGTTGTGATACGTCAACACCATGCTCTGCCCGGCGTCAACAAACTTACGCGCGGTATGCAAACCAATGAAGCCCATACCGCCGGTGACAAGAATCATAAATATCCCTTCATCGAAAATCGGCCTAACTGTGGACGTCCGAGATGCGTCTGGACGAGGTATAGCGTGCGATGCTCATTCCCAGGCGGATGGCAACGTTAGCCTGGACCTGTTCTGACAGCTTGCAGAAACACTTCAGAGGCCGCCGCGAACGCGCCGGAATGTGCTGGCCTCAAGATCATAGAAGTTGCGCCAGATCGTCTTCAGATCATGACATCGGATGATGACGCTGATTGATTCATCTTCAGTGCGTAGGTCATGAATCCCGCCCGGCAGAATATTGTCTATACGGCCGGCACCCGCTACCCACTCTGCAATATTCTCGAGCTCAGCCGGTCCTTCCCAGGTATTCCGCTCAATACTACTGAGCAATCGAAAGCGCCTGAACCGGATGGACCCATCGTAGACCCCGTAGACAGCCCA
>JBJXFJ010000015.1:0-3864 GCA_046154735.1 Chloroflexota bacterium
AACGCCACTCATCGGCCAGAATATCCGGAGGTTGGAGGATGAACGGCTGATTCGGGGCGAGGGTCAGTATGTGGATGATGTGAGCCGCCCCGGCTTGTTGCACGCGGTATTCGTTCGCAGCACCTACGCCCACGCGCTGATCCGCGGGATCAGACTTGACGATGCGCGACGGATGCCAGGTGTCGTTATGATCGCCACGGCAGACGACGTTGCCCATGCCCGGCCTATACCGGTGCGCGCCATCGTTGAAGGCGCCCTCGCCGAGGCAGCACCGCTGCTGGTCACTGATAGGGCGCGGTACGTTGGCGAGCCCATTGCCGTGGTGCTCGCACAACAGCGTTCGCAAGCAGAAGACGCCGCCCGCGCCATTGACATCGAGTACGACCCACTGCCCGTGGCAGCGAGCGCAGATGCAGCGCTGAGCGAGGCCGCGGCATGCATCCATCCGAGCCTGCCCAGCAACGTGTGTTACCGACTGCATCTCACCTCTGGTGATGTCCAATCAGCATTTCACAAGGCCGCCGCCACGGTACACATCACCGCAACACACCAGCGGCTTGCAGCCACCGCGCTGGAGCCACGCTGCCTGCTGGCAGACGTCGATAACGCCGGTCTGCTTACGCTCTGGATATCGTCTCAGGCACCCTTTCGCGTGCGAGAGACCCTCATGCAGGTACTCAATCTGCCCCGGAGTCAGATACGGGTACTGGCGCCAGACGTGGGCGGCGGATTCGGCGCCAAGGCCACTGTCTATCGGGAAGACGTGGTCATCTGCGCCCTGGCACTCCAGCTAGGTCAACCGATCAAGTGGGTGGCTACGCGGATGGAAGATCTGGCCAACACCCATCACGCCCGCGATCACGCGGATGAGGCCGAGGCAGCACTTGCGGCAGACGGCCGGGTGCTGGCGCTGCGCACCCGCACGATCTCAGGCATTGGTGCGTACGTCCACGGCTATGGCCTGATGACACCCCTGAAAGTCCGCGAGCTTGGCACCGGGCCATATGCGATCACGGCTCAAGAATCCGAAACCCTGGCGGTCTATACCAACGCCATGCCCTGCGGCGCCTATCGCGGCGCCGGGCTACCAGAAGCAACCTATCTCATTGAACGAATCATGGATGCCGCTGCTTCTACCCTGGGGATAGACCCAGTTGAGATTCGCCGCAGAAACTTACTCTCGTCCGCTCAGCTCCCGCACACCACGCCGGGTGGCGCCCGCTTTGATAGCGGCGACTACCCCGCCATTCTTGAGCAGGTGGTGCTGCTCGCGGATTATCGAGCGCTGAGAGATGAGCAGGCGCAAAGGCGAGCGCAGGGTGAGCTAGTGGGCATTGCCGTCAGCGTCTTCGTAGAAACTACCGGGAATGGCTGGGAAACTGCCGCGGTACGGGTGGAGGGCGATGGACGGATCGTTGGCATTACCGGCTCCCACAGCCATGGGCAAGGCCACGCCACCACGTTCGCGCAGATCCTCGCCGATCAATTCGAGGTCCCACTTGATCAAGTCCAGATCATTCAGGGCGACTCAAGCCTGCTGGACACCGGCATGGGCACCTTTGGCAGCCGGAGCACCGTGTTGGGCGGAGGCGCCCTGGTCCAGGCCGCGGACCTCGTCAAAGATCGCCTTCAGCAGGCCGCGGCCGAAATCCTCGAGGCTCAGGTCGAGGATGTGGAGCTGGCGCTTGGTCAAATCCAGGTGCGCGGCGCCCCGGAGCACGCGGTTTCCATCGCCCACGTGGCGAAGTCAATCCGCGCCGACCTGGGCCGTGATCTCCAGATAGCTGCCACGTTTGAGCCAGCCGGCGACGCGGTATCCTGCGGCGCGTATTTGGGCATGGTCAGCGTGGACGCGGAGACCGGTCGCGTTCGGGTTGAGAGGCTGATTTTGGTGGATGACTGCGGAAACATCATCAACCCGATGGTTGTGCACGGTCAGGTTCATGGAGCTCTGGCGCAAGGCGCCGGCGAGGCACTCCTGGAACGCATGGTCTATGACTCAGAAGGGCAGCTTCTCACCGGCTCGCTTCTGGACTACGCGATTCCCACGGCCGCGCTTCTACCGGAGCCCATACTGGGGCATTGGGTCACGCCCAGCCCGCTGAATCCACTGGGTGTGAAAGGCGCGGGTGAAGCCGGAACCATTGGCGCGCCGCCCACCATCGTCAATGCGGTGCTCGACGCACTCCGGCCGCTGGGAGTGACCGACCTCCAACTCCCATTGCGCGATGAGCACGTCTGGCAGGCCATTCAGGAGGCGCAGAAGCATGGCTAAGGCTGGGGCCACGGAACAGCTTGCGGCATTCGTTATCTCGGCCAAAGAGACATCGCTGCCGCCGGAGGTGCTCCATCAAGCACGGCGGTCGCTGGTGGACTGGCTGGGTGTCACGATTGGTGGGGCAACCGAAGCGTCTGTAGAGGCAATGGTCCGGGTGGTGCTGCCCATGGCCCAGGGTGATGATGCCGCGCTTATTGGCCGTGCTGAGCGTACGAGTGTTCACGCCGCCGCGCTCATCAACGGCCAGGCCGCGCACGTACTTGATTTTGATGACACGTTGCTCTCACCGGAGACGACGCTGCACGGCTGCGCACCGATCTTTCCTGCCGCCATGGCACTCGCTGAAGCGCGCCATCTTGGGGGACTCGAGCTGCTCACCGCATATGTCCTGGGGTTTGAGGTTGCCGCGCGAGTCGCGCTCGCCGCGGGCAAACCGCACTATGATGCCGGCTGGCACGTGACCGGCACCACCGGGCACTTCGGCTCCGCCGCGGCGTCCGGAGCCATCATCGGCCTCTCCGCCGCACAGCTCACGCAGGCTTTCGGCATCGCCGGCACGCAGGCTTCGGGATTGAAGGAGGTTTATGGGAGCAGCTCAAAAGCGCTCCACGCCGGTCGGGCGGCCTCGGACGGGCTCCTGGCCGCATTGCTGGCCCAGGAGGGCTATACAGGCGGCACGACCGTACTTGAAGGTCGCTTTGGATTCTTAAACCTGTTCAGCAGTGATCCGCGACCGGAACGGCTTGTCGAAAGGCTTGGTGAGCGTTGGCTCCTGCTTGAGGACGGCTTTAAGCCGTACGCCTGTGGATCGCTGGTGCATGCTGCCATTGACGCGGCAATTCATATTGGACGGACCCACGCGCCGGTGGCCGACGATATCGAGAGCGTCCAGGCGCGCGTACACTGGCATGTGGCCTCAACCACCGGGAAAACCGACCTGGCCAGTGGGCTGGATGGCAAGTTCAGCGCGGCCCATTGCCTGGCCGTGGCGCTGCTGGATCACGCGGTAAGCCCAGCCCAGTTTACCGATGAGCGCGTCCTAGCCCAGGATGCCAGCGCGCTCCGCCAGCGGATCACGCTGGATGTGGACGAAACGTGCGGTCGAGACGAGGCCACCGTAGCGGTCACATTACGTGGAGGACAGGTGTTAGAGCATACCACCGCGCACGCCAGCGGCACGCCGGAGAACCCGGTGAGCGACGAGACCTTGAGCTCCAAGTTCCTCGGACTGGTGGCGCCCCGTCTCGGCATGGCTCGCGCCGAACGGCTCCTGTCAATCGCCTGGGCAATCGACACGTTAGGAGACGTCGCTCAGCTCACGCGCAGTGCGGTCCCGTGATACTGGACGACCACTGCGGGTCGTTAGTCAAGTCGTATCGGCGCGGAAATCTACGATGCCCGCGCCAATTCCGGTAAACGCGACGCAAATGAAGCCCTGATCCGTGATTGAATATGGAGGAGCAGGCCTTATTGGCCCACCGCCAGCCGAGCCGCGACCGGAAGTGAGTGATTCTTTATCTCAACTATTTCGCCCCGGAACGCAGGGGCATTTCATTGTCCTACCCGAACCAGTCCACGGAGTAGCA
>JBJXFJ010000027.1:0-3083 GCA_046154735.1 Chloroflexota bacterium
TGGCGTGGACGTGCTCCTGCCGGTGGGTGCCGAATGGCAGTAGCTCATCAAGGGTATCGGCAAGCCCGAGCTCTTCTTCTAGCTCTCTTACCGCCTCGCTCATCGATTCACCCAGGCGCATGTGGCCCGCGGCGCTGCAATTGAATAGACCAGGAAACACATCCTTGGTGCTGGAGCGATGCTGCAACAGCACCTCAGCCACGCCATTTCGCGGCCGGGCTACCCAGCAATAGAAGGCACTGTGCCAGAGGCCCTGAAGGTGAATGTCCCCGCGCCGAGCGCCCTGACCGGTGGGCGTGCCCTCCGCGGTCCAAATTTCCAGCAGCTCATTCGGCGACGTGAGCGTTGGCTGAGTCATGGCAGGGCCACCGACTCACGCCGCTGACCAGTAAAGCGCGTGATGTGGGTGTATCCGATATCGCGGAGCATGGCCACGGCCTGGAGCGCGGCATCCCCCACACGGTCCGGCTGATGCGCGTCAGACCCGAGCGTCACCGGCACGCCAGCCTCGAAACAGGCTTTTACCAGTTTCGGGTGCGGATACATTTCCGCGCAGGGCTTCCGGAGTCCGGAGGTATTTACCTCGATACAGACATCCGCAACCTTGAGCCGCCGTGCCGTGCGCCGATAGAGCTCAGCCACCGACCGGGTAGGGCGGTGCCCGAACTTTTTCACCAGGTCCAAATGCCCCATGACCTGATAGATGCCCGTCTCAGCCGCGCGGCAGACGTGGTCGAAATAGCATTCATACAGCTCATCAATGTCCCAGGCATCAAAGCCATCGCGGTAGCGCTCGTCATCCACGCCCCAGCCGTCAATGAAGTGAACTGAGCCGATAAGGTAGTCCCACTGGTAGCCCTGAAGCACTCGGCGGAGCTCCGCCTCATGGCCGACGATAAAATCGGCCTCCAGCGCCAGTTTCAGGCGAGTCTCCGGGTACGCCACCTGGAGTCTCTCCACCTCGCGCAGGTACGGCACGAACTGCGCCTCACTCATGGCCAGTTCGGGATCACGCAGATGCTCCGGAAGCCAGTACAGGAAGATGTGCTCAGAGAAGCCCATCTCCGGGAGCCCAGTCTGCACCGCGTACCGCACATACTCCTCCAGCTCACCCACTCCGTGGCCGCAGAGCTTACTGTGGATGTGATAGTCGAGGAGTCCCAACGGCGCCTGATCCATATCATCATTGTATGACGGACGGAGGACGGAGGACGGAGGACGGAGGACGGAGGACGGAGGACGGAGGACGGAGGACGGAAACAAGGATACCGCCTCCTCCGTCCTCCGTCCTCCGTCTTCCGTCTTCCGTCGTTCGTCGGTCGTCCCTGAGCCGCTTGCCGCCTGGCGATTCAGCGGCTAGGATTCCTTAGACTCTTGTCCGGGCCGGAGAATCGAGATATGGAAGCGGCAGCAGCAATCGTTCAGAACGCGATGTGGGACGCAGCGCTCGAGTCGGCGCTGGCGCAAACCGCCGGAGTCGTTGAACGCTCGCGTGGGGCCGATCTGGTGGTGGTGTTCGCGGGCGCCTCCTATGCCGGGGTCTTTCCCGAGATGATGCGCCGAATTCACGAAGAAACCGGCACAAGCGTGCTCATTGGCTGTAGCGGCGCGGGCATCATCGGTCAGGGGATTGAGGCCGAGAACGGGGCATCGCTGGCGCTGTTGGTGATGTCGTTACCGGGTGTAAGACTCTACCCGTCCTATGTCAATCAAGAGACGCTCCAGGGTTTGCAGTCGCCCGAAGCATGGCAGCAAGCCACCGGTTGTGCACCAGAAGAGATCAGCGGTTGGTTCGCCTTCGCGGATCCGTATCGGTTGGATTGCGAGTCGTTCATTGATGGTCTCTCAGCCGCCTATCCGGGCCTCCCGGTGATTGGTGGGCTGGCCTCGGGAGATCCACGGTCGCAGCGCACCCATGTCTTTCTCAATGGATCAGCGTATGAGGAGGGCGCCGTGGTGGTGGGCATCGGCGGCGATTACACGGTGCAGGCCGTGGTCTCACAGGGCGCTGAGCCCATCGGCCAGCCATGGACGATCACGGGCGTAAATCGCCACGTTGTGCAAACGATCGGGCAGCGTCCCGCGCTTGAGGTGCTCACGGAGACAATCAAGGCGCTGGGCGTGGATATGCAGCAGCGCGCGCAGCGCAACCTTCTGGTAGGCCTGGTGATGAACGAGTATCGCGACGAATTTCACCGCGGCGATTTCCTGATCCGCAACCTGGTGGGCGCGGATCCCAGCTCCGGCTCCATTGCTATCAGCGCCCACCCGCAGATTGGTCAAACCATCCAGTTCCAGCTCCGGGATGCGCGCGCGGCGGATGATGAGCTGAAAGAAATGCTGGTGCGCACCCGCGAGAATCTTGGCAGCTCAGCGCCTGTTGCCGCGGTGCTCTGCGCGTGTAACGGCCGTGGGGCCGGGCTCTTTGGCACGGCCCATCATGACGCCGCCATGCTGCAGCAGGAGCTGGGCCTGGACAATATTGCCGGATTCTTCTGTAATGGCGAGATCGGACCGGTAGGCGGCAAGAACTATCTGCACGGCTTCACGGCATCAATAGGGCTGATCGTCCCGAAGTAGCCTGCGCGTCAGCGCGTGACGGTGTGCAAGTAACCAAATCTCTGCTGGAAGCAGCCACCCTCGGTCAACGTGCTGCCACCTCTGGAAGCGCTGCCATCACTGGCGGCCCGGCCCCTGAGGGCCGCACCGCGATGTCCCCACCAGCGACTGGGAGCCCGGAGAACGGCCTCGACGGCCGGGCCGCCAGGGATGGCGGCGCTCCCAGTAAACGCATACTCCGCGGCGTCGCACCGCGTCAGGACGGCGTTGCCTCCACCGGCATCGTGCCGGTGGAGGCAGTCTGAGTCCAGTATTGAACCATCAGGGCGTACGTGGTGGGCGTTTCGGGGAGGTCACCTCTACATAGGGCATTCCACTGGTCTCAAACCACGCTTCAAAGCGATCATCAGACGCCACGTGGCGACGCATGAAGGCAGTAATCCAACCGGTTACCGCGGCATGCGCCTCTGCAGGGGTCAGATCATCCGGACCACAGCCACCGAAAATCCGTCCGCACAGATCCG
>JBJXFJ010000031.1:0-4045 GCA_046154735.1 Chloroflexota bacterium
ATCTGGCCAAACACGGCGGTGTATACCCAGGGTTTCTGGTCGGCCCCCACGCTTGACGGCGAGAACGTCAAGGTGAGCGCCACCTTTCCGCCGCTTGGCGCCGCTCCAAAGGCGGCAAATCTGACCTTTGGCTATAACGGCGCGGGAAAAATCAATCACATTACTCTGGAGATCATTCCGCAGGCGCCGCCAACCCCCTCGGACAAGATTTCGGATGTGGTGCGAGGGATGATCAATAACGCACTGGCAAACGGCACGCCCATGTCCGTGGCCTATGTCAATGAGGACAACCAGCCCGTCCTCTCCCTGCGCGGGAGTATTCAGGTCTATGGCGATCTTCAGCTCTGCGCGTGGATTCGGAGTACCGAGGGCGGCCTGGCCAAGTCCCTCGAGAAGAACCCGAATATCGCCATGCTCTATCGGGATAGCAAGACCCGTTCAACACTGCTCATTCAAGGCCGGGGGCACTTTGATCCGGACTCCGCTGTGCGGCAGCTCGTGTTTGATATCGTGCCTGAAGTGGAGCGGAACCACGACCCCCTCATGGAAAAGGGCGGCGCGCTCATCATTGAGGTTGATCGTATCCAGGGCGGCTCCGTTGCCGGGCCAGTCCGAGTCCAGCGCCCAGCCTGACTCATAGACGAAAGACAACGGACGGCGTAGGCGAGATCCCGCCTTCCGTCGTCCCTTGTGTTTGGATCGCGTAGAGCGGGAGGCGTTCAATGCTGATCGATACGCACGCGCACGCTACCGGGCCTGCAGAGCTCTATGCCTTCAGCAGGGAGCTGCAAGCGAGCCAGGGGCCCTTTCGACCCCGACGACCTGACCTGCCGGATGAGCTGATCGCGCAATCGCTCACCGGACATCTTGACGAGGTCAGCGGCGTTGGCACGGATCTACAGCTTGTCTCGCCCCGTCCGTGGGCCGTGCCCACGGGTGACCGGCGTGAAGCGGTTGTAGAGGCCGTCACTCGGGCCGCAAACGACATGATCGGCCGGGCCAGCCAGCTCTTCCCCGATCGCTTCCGGGGGATCGCTGCCCTGCCCCAATCTCCGGTTACCGGCTTAAAGCGCGCCGTGGACGAGTTGGACCGCTGCGTGCGAGAGCTTGGATTTGTGGGCTGCAAGATCAACCCTGATCCGGGTGAGGGGAGTCTTGAGACTCCACATATGGGCGATGAGTACTGGTATCCGCTCTACGCCAAAATGGTGGAGCTGGATGTGCCCGGGCTTATTCACGGCGGACCGTTTCGGTTCTCCCGCGAACCCGAGCTTGGCTACTTCATCAGCGAACAGAGCGTGGCGGCCTACGGCATTCTGCGCTCCCGCGTGTTTCAGGACTTTCCCAGCCTCAAGCTCATCGTGGGACACGGCGGCGGATCCATTCCGTATCAGGTGGGCCGAGGTCGAGCATTCCGCTTGAATGAGATGGCAAAGAGCGATAGCCAGCTTGAAAGCTTTGACGCCACGATGCGCCGGCTGTATTTCGACACGGTGCTCTACAACCAGGAGTCGCTGGAGCTACTGTTCAAAGTTGTGGGCGTCGATCGCTGCTTGTTTGGTAGTGATAAACCGGCCAACGGTTCGGTCAAAGACCCGGAGACTGGGCGTTCACTCAATGACATCAAGCCGCTGATCGACGATATTTCATGGCTTACCGAGGCCGAGCGACGGGCGATTTATGAAGACAATGCGCGCGTGCTGTTCAGCCGTCTGGCAGTGTAAGACCCACGGACGAGTGGGGGCGACTGGCAGTCGTCCGATCAGGAGTGACAACTGATGCTGCGTTATCTCAGTAACGACGACGTCCGAATGCTGGTCTCGGCCGACGAGGCTCGTGACGTGATTCGCGAGCTGTTCATTCACGAATCACAGGGGAAGGCTGAGAATCATCCCACCACGGAGCTCACAATCCCAAACGGCTTCTTCCGCATCAAGGCGGGTGTGGCTTACGGATTCAATAGTTTTGGCTTCAAGGCCTATGGCGGCATCGTGCGCGCGGGCCGCTATCTGGTGCACGTGTACAGCCTAGAGACGGGGATGCCCGTGGGCATCGTGGAAGCCCGGCAGCTCACCGAGATCCGCACCGGCGCGGTCTCCGGGCTGGGCACGGAGCTGATGTCACGGCAAGATTCCGCGGTGGTGGGCATGATCGGCACGGGGCGTGAGGCGCGCGAGCAGGCGCTGGCGGTAAGCCGCGTGCGGCCAATCACGCTGATCAAGTGCTGGAGTCGCTCAGAAGAGAATCGTGCCAATTACGCGCGTGACGTGAACGCCAGGCTCGGTATTCAGGTTATGCCCGCGGCTACCCCGGAGGAGTGCGTTCGAGACACGGACATTGTTGTCACGATTACCAGTGCGAAGGAGCCAATCGTTGAGGGGAGCTGGCTGCGTGAAGGCAGCTTCATTTGCGGCGTGGGAGCCACCACCCCAGAGCGGCGCGAGCTCCACGGCAGCGCGGTGGATCGCGCGGGAACCATTATCGTGGAGCACCTGCCCCAGGCTCAGGCGGAATGCGGCGAGCTCCGTGACGCGGAGGAGCGCGGGACGCTTACCTGGGACCGCGTGCATGAGCTCAAGGATGTCGTCTCCGGCCGGATCCCAGGGCGTGTGAGCGCCGATGAGATCACGCTGTTCGACACGATCGGCGTGGGTACCGAGGACATTGCCATCGCCACGTACGCACTCAAGAAAGCGCAGGAGATCGGGGCTGGGCGCGATGTGGACCTGTAATCGCTCTCCTTACTCGCTACTATTTCGTGGCCTTCTGGTAAACCTCCAGAATGGGGCCAACGAGCGCTTCGACCTGACCTGCGTCTGAGGTGGCGGGGAAGAGCACGAGCCCATCCACGTTGAGCTTCGCGTAGTTGACCATTGCCTCGGCAATGACCTCCGGCGGGCCCACGAGGTCAAACTCTGACTTCTGCGCAGTGCCGCCGCTGGCTCGGGGGCGGCGGCCGTAATAGTGCTCCTGGTAGTCCGCCAGGCGCTCCAATCCGCGCTCCACGCTGGAATCCACGCAAAAATACCCCTGCGCGTACAGTAGGGGTTTCTCGGTGCGTCCGGCAGCGGCCCAGGCCGCGCGGAATTTGTCGAACATCTGTGACTGGATCTCCACGCCGCGCGGCACACAGAGATGGCCATCACCCACCCGCGCCGCGCGCGCCATGGCGGCATCACTGGAGCCGCCAAAGAGCAGGGGGATTGTTCCATTGACCGGCCGGGGGCCGATGGCGGCGAATCCTTCTACGAGAACGTCGCCTGCCCAGATCCGGCGCATCGTTTGAATATCCGAATCAAGTCGTCGTCCTCGGGTGTGAAAGTCACGCTCGGTCACGGTGTAGTCCTCGGCACGGCTCCCCACGCCCAGGCCCAGAATCATCCGCCCGCCGGACATCACATCGATGGACGCGGTCTGCGCGGCGAGTAAGATCGGGTCTCGGGTCGGTCCCAGGAGGACTGAGGTCCCCAGCTTGACGCGCGATGTCACACTCGAGACGGCGGCGAGCGCCGTGTATGCCTCGACCAGAGGAAACATGACCCGATCAATGACCCACACGGAGTGGAGTCCGCCCTGATCCGCGATCCGTGCGAAATCGAGGATTGGCTGGGCCGTTGGATTGGGTGTTGATGTGGGGAGGGCGATGCCAATGTGCATGGGATGTGCTCCGCTTTGGTCTGATAAGCTGCCCGCGTAGTGTAGCAGTGGGGGCGATCGACCTTCGCACAGGCGGGCGGATGTCGCGCCTGGTTCCCTCGTTCCCGGTGGGGGCGCGGGCGACCGCCAGTCGCCCCTACGGCATCCGCACTCTCCCCAGCGCCTGCCCCGGGGTGTACCCAACCAGCGTCCGCTCGTGGAGATCCCGACATCCGTCGGGGCGACTGGACGGTCGCCCAATACGATTAAGTGAAGAATTCAAAGTGCAAAGTGAGGACGGAGGATGAGCGGAGCACACACGCGTCTGCGCTGGCTGTTCACACTCTTCACTCAATCGTATTGGGCAGAGACGCCTGTCCCACCGGAATGGTCCTGTTCATAACAATTG
>JBJXFJ010000036.1:0-4978 GCA_046154735.1 Chloroflexota bacterium
TCCGTACCCGCCAGTCAACGGCTCGGGCACTGGCGGGTACGGAGACCCGCCGCCACCGCAGTGTGCGCTCGCCTCCCTTACAAGACCAGCTTGTCGGACAACGAAACCACCCTGGACTCACTCTCACTCAGCCCTCTATGCAGAGCTTACGCTCGATTGGGGACGCCACCGTCTGAGATAGCGTCGCTCGCCCAGGCCGCATACTAAAAAGTGCTGCGTTACACTGCTCGGTGTGATTCACTTTCCGGTGGTTATACCGGGTCCCGCGTGGCTGTCCGAGGATGGGCGGCGCATTCTCCTTGCCCGCGGTCTGCGGACCTTTGGCTACGGCATCGTGGGCGTGGTGCTGGGTGTGCATGTGGCGGAGCTGGGGCTGGGCGGCTTTGAGCTGGGTGTTCTGCTGGCCGCGGCATTTGCTGGCTCCACCGTGTTTACCATCCTTGTAGTCATGCATGCGGATCGGCTGGGCCGACGTCGCTCCCTGCGCCTCTTTGCGGGACTCATGGCCGTGACCGGTGTGGCCTACGCGGTGTCGGATCAATTCTGGCTCTTGCTGCTGGTGTCCATGAGCGGCACCATCAGCGCCGGCATCCAAGAGGTGGGCCCGTTTCTCTCTATTGAACAAGCGCTGCTGCCACAGACCGCCCCAGACGAGCGGCGCACCCGCGTGTTCACGCTCTATAACCTGGCCGGCACGGGCGCGGCCGCGCTGGGTGCGCTCTTTGCCGGTGGGGTGGCCTCGGCGGCCTCGCTCATCGGTTTCGACCCGCTGAGTGGTCACCGGATTCTCTTTGGCACGTACGCGCTGATGGCCGTTGGCACACTCGCACTTATCATGGGCCTTTCCCCCGCGGTGGAGCGGGGACCGGCACCGGCATTGGCCGGGTTTTTGGGCATCCATCGCTCGCGCCAGATTGTGCTGCGCTTAACGATGCTTTTCGGCGTCGATTCGTTTGGCGGGGCTTTCATTGGGCAGAGCTTCGTTGCCTACTGGTTCACCCTGCACTTTGGCGTGGGCGTAGAGGAGCTGGGTCCCATCTTTGCCGCCTCCAATCTTCTGGCGGCGCTTTCACAGATCATTGCCGAACGTCTGGCCACGCGCATTGGCCTCATCAACACCATGGTGTTTAGCCATATCCCGGCGAATCTTTTCGTGATCGCCATGGCGTTCGCTCCAACGCTGCCAATTGCCATAGCCCTGCAACTCTGCCGTTCCCTCCTGGCGCAGATGGACGTGCCCACCAGGCAGTCGTATCTCATGGCGGTCGTTGACCCAACGGAACGGACGGCCGCGGCAGGCTTCACCACAGTGGGCCGCAACATCGCTCAATCCATCGCCCCACCGATAGCCGGACTCGCGCTCCAATCGCCACTGATCGGGCTGCCACTGATCCTGGGCGGCGTCATAAAGATTGGCTACGACCTGGCGCTATGGCGGATGTTTCGAACGACCAAACCGCCGGAAGAGGTTGCAGCGGCTCAGGGCTAAGACCAATACCGTTCGATGCGTCGTGATGCAATCGTGGCGGGGCCTGAACCAAGCTCGGGCGGCGTCGCGCACTACCCCAATCGCAGTGAGAATTGGGTTCCCAGGGCCCCGCGTCGCTCATATTGTGTTCAACATGGCACTATCAGTCCCAAAACGCCCTGACAACAGGGGCCAGAACACCACTGTCACAGATACGTCACGGTCGGTCGAACCGTATTGGGGCTAAGGCGCCACTCGTGCGGGCGGCAACAATGAGCCCGGAAGTCCTCCGAGGCATCATTGCGAAGCCGGCTCATGACCGGTGCATGCTCCTGGCTCGCGGCAGCGCCCCGTAGCGCGGCGGTCTTGTGCCCCGCGCGACCAAGGATCCCTGTCATCATGACACCACCCTCACGATGGGATATCGCGGGCGCGGGGCACTAGACCGCCGCGCTACCGGAAATGCCCGGTGCAATCAACTGATGCGCCGTAGCTGGGAGTCGGCGGATAGACCAGCCGTCAACATGCTGTTCCGTTCTGGGAGTACACTGCTGAAGGTCGGTCGGCGCCGCCACTCACGCCTGCGCCGACCTGTTACGCCACTCGCCTAGGAGATGCCGCTATGTCAAGCGCACCACCGGTTCAACGGTTTGAGCACTGGACGCTGGTGAGTCCAGACGTTGAGCGCAGCCGGGATTTCTACACCGAAGTGCTGGGCGCCACCGTGCCGAAACGAAATGGCGGCCCGACGTCCGTCGTTCTGGCGAACACCATCATTGACATCTTCCCGGATCGCGGCCGCCCACAGCCGGCCCCGGGTGGCCCCGGCTACCACCACGCCTACCTGATCTCTCTGGATGACTTTGATCCCTGGGTGGAACATCTACGCCAGCACCATGTGACCGTTGAAATGCGCACCCACGGGCTGCATCGCATGTCCATCTACCTCAACGATCCGGACGGAAACCAGATTGAATTCACCGTGCCATTTGAGGACGATGAGCTCGGCCGTCGCGAGATCGAGAAGCGCGGACTTCTACCGAAAAGCCCCTAACCTGTTCACTGGCATGAACAGGTCATTTCGGAGGGACAAGCGCCATTGCCCGCATCACCGAGTGTATGGCTATCGGCGCGTCCACGGAGTAGGTCATCCCGAGACTCCCAGCCAGCGTGATCGCCGGACCACGGCTCAGGCTCGTGATCGCCGCTCAATGCGTCTCTGTCACGGTCTGCCCCAGGAAGAGCGCCAGCCAAGATTGGACATGCGAGGCAACCACAGCGGGAACTTTCACTCAACCATCAGCACGGCGCAAGCGAACTGGATGGACAGTGCCTGAAATTCGGGTCCTGTCCACGTGGTGCCATAGGAACGATGGTGATGACTTAGGAGTTGAGCTGCGCATGCCATCAAACCTCGCGAATACCAGCCGTGGGACCAGGGGCGAGTGCTACACTCCGGATGAGCAGCAACACTCATCATGAAGCTCAAGGAGGGCAATCGTCGTTCATGCCCGAGCAGCCACCCCAGTATGACCCAAGCCCATTCTCCCTCATCCCGGGCGCGCGCCGAGTTGACAAGCCCTGGGGGCATGAAATCTTGCTGTCCCCGGAAGATGCGCCATATACATCGAAGCTCATCCACGTGAATGCTGGGCACCGCTTAAGCCTGCAGCTTCACAACGCCAAGACCGAAACTCAGACACTCATTGCCGGTAAAGGCATCCTTGTTCTGGAAGGCTCCGATGGAGAGTTGCATGATATTGCAATGGAGCCGCACGTGGGCTACTCCGTAGCCATTGGCCAGCGTCACCGGCTCTGTGCCGCGGCCGACCAGGACGCCACCATCTTTGAAGCATCCACTCCTGAGATAGGTACCACCTATCGACTGGAAGATGATTACCAACGACCGGACGAGACGCAAGATCTCCGCGAAACGGAACGTCGGGACGCTCAATAGGAGGCAATAACAATGCCCGATGATGTCAAAGTAGACTCTGTTCGATCCGTCAATACAGATACGCTCGGGCGAACACTGAATAGTGCCCGGTCCAACCACTTCATCATCGATTCATCCAGCGGTCCAGCCGAGGCCGTAACCTCTGGCGAGGCGTTCCTGGCGGGCATCTCCTCCTGTGGAGTGAACGTGGTCAATGGCGCCGCTCGCCAGCGCAACATCGCGCTCGAGCGTGTTGATGTGGACATTGATGGCGTGCGATCCGCTCAGAACACAGCCGACTTCCTGCGCATAGACGTGCGCTTCAAGCTGGTGGGCCCCACGCGCGAGCAAGGACAAGAGCTGGTCCAGCACTGGCAGAAGGTTTGACCGCTCTATCGCGCGGTCGCGGTCGCGACCACGGTGAACATTGAGATTACAGTGGAACCAGCGTAGCTCCATTGGAGCTCGTCCACTCGCGTCTATAATCCCGGAAGGGACAAGAAATCATGGCCGCACTCAAAACCACTCGCTTTCGCGCGGACGACATCTGGGATACACTCGATGACGGGAACCGTTATGAGGTGATCGATGGTGAGCTGTACGTGACTCCTCCACCGGTTCCAGAACACCAGGGGGCCGTGGGAGCGCTGTATGAGTATTTGGCTCCCTACCTGCGGAATCGCGGACTGGGCAAGGTCTATGTCGCTCCGATCGGAGTCGTACTGGACGGAGGCAATGGGGTTCAGCCAGATCTCGTTTACGTATCTCGAGACCGACTTGGGCTCATCTCCAGCCGCGGCATTGAAGGGGCGCCGGACCTCGTGGTCGAAATTCTCTCGCCCAGCACCCGTGCGATCGATCGGAATGTGAAATGGCGGCGGTATGCCGCTGCCAGAGTACCGCACTATTGGATCGTTGATCCGCGAACACGTGTCCTCGAAGCCTATCGCCTGGTGGGCGATGACTACGCTCTGGAATCACGCTGCGTGCCGGGTGAGAACTTCTGCCCCGCGCTTTTTCCAGACCTGATCATTCCCATCGATCACCTCTGGGTGTGAATCACAGGTCGCATCTTCTTGTGGGTAGCTCGGTGTAACGGTGCAGGTGCGCTCAGCAGTAACGTGAAATCCCCGGGGAACAATTCCCCGAGGATTTAGCGTTGTTCGTGCTCGTGCGCGCGATTTACCCGCGCAACAGAGTCAAGACATTCTCCGGGATCTGGTTTGCTTGGGCCAGGATTGCGGTGCCGGCCTGCTGGAGAATCTAAAGCTTGGTGAAGTTCACCATTTCCGCGGCGACGTCCGCGTCCCGAATGCGACTCTCTGAAGCACTCAGGTTCTCATGAGTCACACCGAGTCTGGCAATGGTGTGCTCCAGTCGGTTCTGCCGCGCGCCGAGGCCGCCATGCATGATCGAGACTGTCTACACCGCCGTGTCCACGGCAGTGATCATTGCCTGAGCGTTCGCAACAGACTGCGTTGTATTGTTGTTGCCCAGCACTGGCAGAAGGCCTGACCGCTCTATCGCGCGGTCGCGACCACGGTGCTGACTGAGGTGACCTCCGAGAACGCATT
>JBJXFJ010000043.1:0-5286 GCA_046154735.1 Chloroflexota bacterium
ACCCCGCCATCATCCGTGGTCTGCTGGATCGCCACTCCCTCAGCAGCATGCATCCCGGCGATACGTTCGTCATGAATCACCCCTACTTCGGTGGCAACGCTCACGTCCCGGATGTGGCCGTGGTGACACCGGTGTTTGACGGCGATGATCTCGTGGCGTTCTGCGCCAATATGGCCCACAAGACCGATCTGGGTGCAATGGTCCCCGGCGGTGGCTCAGCCCAGGCGACCGAGGTCTTTCATGAAGGGCTGCTGCTACCGCCCGTGAAGCTGATCGACCGCGGGCAGATGGTGACGCAGGTGGAAGACATTATTCGAGCAAACACGCGCACGCCGGAGATGGTGATCGGCGACCTCAGTGGCCAGCTTGGGGCCAATCGCATCGGCGTGCGCCGCTTCACGGCTCTGCTCGAAAAGTACGGCCGTGCCACCGTTCTGGCTACTGCCGAGGAACTGTTCAATCGCACCGAGCGGCGCGTGCGCATGGAGCTCGCCAAATGGCCGGACGGCGTGGCCGAGGCTGGCGCATACTTGGACAATGACGGCATCCGCCTGGATCAGCCGATCTACATCCACGTGCGTGTCGAGAAGCGCGGCGAGAGCATCCACTTTGATTTCAGCAAGACCCAGGATCAGTCCGGCGGGGCCATCAACATCCGTCCGCCATTGGTGCGTGCCTGCTGTTACTACGCGCTCATCTGTCTGACTGATGCGACGTTGCCAAACAATGACGGACTTGCGCGGGTGGTGGAGACCACGTTTCGCGATGGCACGGTGCTCAATCCGCGTTACCCCGCAGCCGTAAACATCTACATGTACACCCTGCTGCTGACCACCGAGCTCATTCTCAAAGCACTCAGCCAGTTTGCGCCTAACCGGGTCACCGCGGCCTGGGGTCCCGGCGGTGGCATGACCATTGCCCATCGCGCCATGCGCACCGGCCAGAGCTATGTGCAGTACGAGCTGCATGGCTCCGGCATGGGCGCACGCCCCGGAAAAGATGGTGTGAACGGCGTTCACATCCACCTGGCCAACTGCCGCGTGACACCAGTGGAGATCATCGAGTCCGAGTTCCCCGTGCGGCTTAATGAGTTTAATCTCGTGCCGGACTCCGGCGGCGCCGGTCAATGGCGCGGCGGTCTGGGCTATGTGCGTGAGTACCAGCTCCTGGGCGAGGAGGCCACCTGGTCCATCCGGAGTGACCGTCATGACTACCAGCCCTGGGGCATTCACGGAGGGGCCGACGCCCGCTCCGGCCGCCACGCCGTTCAGCCCGGTACGGCCGAGGAGAAGATCGTGCCCGCCCGCTACGGCGGCCACAAGCTCAAGCGTGGCGATGTCGTCCGCGTGGAGACCGGAGGGGGCGGCGGCTACGGTGAGCCTCGCCACCGCTCAGATGAGGACGTGCTGGCCGATGTGCGGAACGGGTACGTGTCAAGCGAGGCCGCGGAGCGTGACTATGGGGTGAAGGTTCAAGAATAACCTGCCAGTCCAGGGACCTCAGACAGCAGGGGGATCATCGCCAATGCCCATCCGGAGCGCGGGCGTCTCGCCCGATACGGTTGAGTTAAGAATTAAAAGTGCAAAGTGCAAAGTGCAAAGTGCAAAGTGAGGACGGAGGAGGAGCCGAGCAAGCACGCGCTCGCGCTGGCTGCTCGCACTCTTCACCATTAACTCTTCACTCGTAACTCAACCGTATTGGGCGAGACGCCCGCGCTCCGGACGGCGGCTCCGACATTAATGGTCCTGAACGTGCCAACTGCCCTGCTAGTTCCGCTGCCAAGATGGGCGCATAGTCCGGGAGCAGAGACTGCGCGGAACGGTGAGTGGGCGTTCGAAGCGCGCGTACCGTTCATCAAACCATGTGGATGGAGCCTCCGCGGCAAGTTGCGCCAGAGGACGTGGCGTGGCCGTCTGATCACGAATCACCGCTTCTGGCGCCCCGCGCACGGTGATGACCCAGATATCGGTTCCCACCGGCTGGCGGGTGGGCTGTCGCTCAGAGAAGAGCGTGATGTAACTGCCGCGCGGGCGCGAGCAGCGCTCTGAATTGGGGAGATACCAGCGCGTGACCTCAGGGGATGCATTGCTCTCATAGGGCATCGGCATGTATCGCAATTCGTGCACCAGGGCGATCGCTTTCAGCCCATCCTGGTGGGGAAAGCCAAAACTGCCGCCGGTCCGCTCAGCTCGCCACGGGGGTCGATAGATCTCCGCCGCCGGCATGCTGGCGTCCAATGGCCAGAGCGGGAGAAACGTGTACACGGGGTACACGCCGAAGATCGTCACCACAGCCGCACCGGCCACAGCCAGTGCCCGCGTCTGGTGCTTGCTAAGTGACTGGAATAGCTGGGAGCTCATGCCGCCGAGTAACAAGAGCATTGCTGGATACGCCTCGTACCAGTGGGTGCCAGTTTGACGCAGCAAGAACCCGTACAAACCCAGGGGAAGGAGTACCGATAGCCCCAGCACGCGCCATGACCTCGCCATACCGGATGGAGCCAGGAATGGCAGCGTAAGGAGCATCCACACGCCAATGGCAAACCAGGTGGGTTCAGCATGGGTCGCCACGAGTGCCCCAACGGCGACCAGGATGGCGACCGCGGCGATGATCCCCCACTTGCGCGCGGAGGTGGAGCGGTACGTCAACCAGGCGGTGGCAATGATGCTTGCGCCGATCGTCGCCAGCAGGTACGGCTGTCCAACATAGCGCACGGTTACGCTGGCGAACATACTAAAGTTGTTGAATGGCTGGCCCCGCCCCATCCGTTCTGACAGGTTGCGCAGCATGTCGCGCCATTCCAGGATCACATATACCAGTGCCGCCAGCATCGCGAGCAAGATCAGGACATCTGCCCAGCGAAATCGTTGTGCCCTGCCGGGCCAACCGGCGGTTCGCCAGGCAGTCCCTATCGACGTGCCGAGTAACAACATTGCCGGCAATCCCAGAATCACAACGTTGAAACCAAACGCCAGGCCCAGGGCCAGCAGCGCCACGGAGGCGCGCCGGAGCGCCCCGCGCTGAGGTGTTACCGCCTCAGCGCGCCATGCACAGAGCAGCGCCAGAGAGGTGAGCAGCACCATGATTGAATGGTATTGCACGATGCGGCCAAAACCCACGGAGTAACCATTGATAGCCCAGAGGAGACCGCCGGTGAGCCCGGCCCAGGTGCCAAACATGGCCCGTCCGGCACAGTAGACACCGAGCACACTGAGCACCGAAACCACCGCAAAGGGAAACCGGGCATCGGATTCCGTGACCCGGCCGGTAAGCTGGCCGAAGTAGGTGGCAAAGAGAATCTCGCCGGGGCCCTTACGGTGTGCCAGAATTGCCGCATCTACCCCCTGGACAATGGCCGATGCGCGATGGAGAATCGATGCTTCATCGCCCTGAAACTCGCTGTAACCCAGGTCCACCATGCGGAACGGCGAAGCCACGGCGATGAGCAGGACCACGTGGAGGACCGTGATCCACTGAATCACTCCGCGGTGGTGTGGTGCTCGAAGCCCAGCGGCCGTCAGTCCAAAGAGCATGACAATGATTCCGTAGCTGAGCCACGCGGAT
This sequence comes from Chloroflexota bacterium, assembly GCA_046154735.1. Classification (GTDB taxonomy): domain Bacteria; phylum Chloroflexota; class UBA6077; order UBA6077; family JACCZL01; genus CAVXYC01. The sequence continues at coordinate 3,565 of JBJXFJ010000043.1, forward strand.
GGTACAGGCCCTGGAAGAGCCACCACGATGCCGGTGATCAGGGTGACCGCGGCAATGGCGATGCACCCGGCAAGTATGGCCGCATCCAGGAGATCCCAGGTACCACCGGGATCCAGCGATGGTAGCACCAGCCTGGCACCCAACACACCGATGGCGCCGGTCGCAAGCAGGGCGAGCGTGAGTCTGAGCTCCGGCGAGACCTGCATGACGAGCAATGCCAGTGCGCAGACGAGCCCGATGCTTGCGGCAAGGACCGCTCCGCGATCACACATGGAGTGATCCCGCGCACGTGACCGTCACACGACATGGGTAGAAAGAAGGCAGGGAGCGGCGGTGCATGCACTATCACCATATACCGCGGGACGCAGATCGACCACCCGATTGGGTGGTCGATTGATCCGTCAATTCGCGGCGGCGAGACGAGGTTAGGGCAAGGGCATTGGCCCCGAAACGCCCTCCCCTACGGCCTGAGTGAGGGCTTCCCATCCGACATTGAGCGCCAGCGCTTGCTCCATCAAGGTCACGCCATTGTGCACCTGGTGTGTAGCGAACGCCTCTCGGATATGATCCAGAAGTTGACCAACCTGGGTCCCCTGACCGATCTGCGGGGATGTGGGCTCCATTGCCTGCACCTCTTGAACGCGGTTGGCGGAATAGTACTCATCCGGTCAAAACTACGCCACAATATGTCCCGCCCACTTTTGCGAGTATGAGCAGGAGCGCTTTGCGATCAGACATATCGGAGCGGAAGTTTGGGCTCTAGTCTCGATCGCCTCCGTCCACTCAGGAGGACCCCGTGCGTGGTGAGCGAAGCCCGCGCTGGGTGAGCTGCTCAGTGACAACGCGGGTGGCCAGCTCGTGACCGGATGGGGTCCAGTGCTTGTTGCCACGGAAGTAGAGACGCCGCTGCCGATCCCTGGGCTCGTCTCGAAAGACCGGTAGTAAATCAATCATCGGGATCCCCAGCCGATCAGTGATGCCGCGCAATGGTCGCTCAGGCCAATCTGGATTTGAAACGAGCTCGACCGTCGGCACATTGACCACAACTAGATCGAATTGGCGTTCGATCGAGAGAGCCCGCATCCGTGCGAGCAGCTCCCCACTGATGGCCCAGCCTCGGTCTTGACGCGTGGGATCCTGCCGCCTTGCGTCATCCGTGTGTGTCTCGTCAATCGGCTGGTGAGTCGTGTCTTGCGACGCGCTGAGATTGGCAATGACGCCATATTCCAGGTAGCTGTAAAACGCGGACCGCTCAGCCAGTGCCATGCGGAGATCTCGCAATGGTCCGGGTGCCTGCCGCGCCGTAAGCCAGCCGTCAACTCGATCCGCATTCTCCCCAGGATCATTGCCCACGAAGAAGAGCAGCAATACCAGGTCGGGCTCGTAGTGAACGCCTTCAGTTGTTAGCCAGGCAAGCTCATTGGTGGTGCTCCAGCCATCGGTGCCCGCGTTGATAGTCTCGATCTTGGTGAATGGAGCCGGTGGCTGCAAACTGGTCGCCAGTCTTGAAACCAGCGTATCCGGCTCGTCAACTTGCACGGCAAAGACAAACGAATCGCCGAGCACGATGACCCGGTATGTATCCGCCGGCTTCGCATAGGTCGTCTCGTGACCGCGAAGATTTTGCGAGTTGATCGTGACATGGGTCACGTACTCATCGGTCTTCCGCCACCCTGAGCTATTGGCCTTATTCAGGCGCCCAACCACATCGGAGGGCACAGC
>JBJXFJ010000055.1:0-3032 GCA_046154735.1 Chloroflexota bacterium
CGCATGAGGAGCCTGACGCTCAGACAGTGGTGCTAAGACTGCAACAGCCGGATGCGGATTTCCTCGGAAAGCTCGGTCACTATCAAAACGTGATGCTGGCGCGTGAAGTGAAAGAGCAGCATGGCGATTTTTCTCAGGTGGCCGTGGGAACTGGCGCCTTCATGATGAAGGAATTCAAGCCTAACCAGGAGATTATCACCGAGCGAAACCCTGACTACTGGGAGATGGGTGATGACGGGAAACCGCTCCCGTATGTAGACGGAGTGCGCAGCCTGCTATTCCAGGACTATAACGCGGAGGTTGCCGCGTTCCGTGGCGCGCAGCTTGATTTCACCGGCACCTTCGGGATGCTCAAGCTTGAGGCTGATGGTATGAAGGCGTCCAATCCGAACCTCAAAATGACCACTGAGCTTCAATTCACGCACGCGGCCGTCTGGTTTCGTCTGGATAAGGCTCCCTGGAATGACCCGCGCGTTCGGCAGGCCGTCCAGCTCACGCTCGATCGCGAGGATTTTATTGCCTCCAATCGCGGTGGGGCGGTGGATGCAGGGTTTGTCCCCGTGGCCTATCCGGAGTTTGCCTGGGATGAGACCAAGCTGCGAGATAAATTCAAGCTTGATCGAGAGAAAGCAAAGGCCTTGCTTCAGCAGGCTGGCGTCACCCCCGGCAGCATCAACGTGACCTTGAAAACGTCATCCCAGTATGCGGAAGACGCCGAGGTTGCTCAGCAGCACCTTGCTCAGATCGGCATCCAGACCAAGGTGGTGGTGGAAGGCCGCAACTTCACCACAATTCTCAATGGAGCGAATTTCGATGACCTGGCCTGGGGCGTTGTGGGTGGGCAGCCCCTCCTGAACTTCTGGGTGGGCGATTTCCTGCGCACCGGCAATTCGCTCAACGCTATCAAGTATAGCGACCCTGATATTGATCGACTCGCCGCGGCACAATCGCGCGAGCTGGATCCGGTGAAGCGTAAGGTGATTACGGATCAAATTCAGGATCGACTCTTCGACCAGGTGCCCTACGCGCCCACGGTAAGCCGGATCTACTACCACTTTACCCAGTGTCGAATTAAGAATGCGCCGCTCACCAAGCCCAATCACAATCACGCCGGAATGAAATGGGCGTGGATCGACCCGGCCGGCTGCTGATCGGCTTCGCTTAGGGAGAGCTCCGAAGCGTCGCGGAGCTCTCCCTGTTGAGGCCAGCGTGCTTCGGTCAGCCGACTCATGACTTGAAGCGATACACCCGGCTGAACAACCGGGTTCGGCCTAGAGCATGGTTCCTGCAGAGTCTCAACCTAAAGCCAACGGCCGCGTGAGTTTCATCACCATCCAGTGAACGTATCTTGCCAGGTAAGAAGGTGCCTTTTGGTTACCCAAGAGCTGTTCGGTCCACGGCGTGCGTTGCCGAATGACTTGATCGAACGGGAGGTTGGATACGTGAACCACCGTGCTTACATTGAACGAGTTGGCGATCCTCGTCGTGGAGACCTGGCAGAATATTTCCTGAACCGGCTCAAGCGGCTGACTGAACTCGAACGATCGCAGGAAACGGCCCTGAGTGAGTGGCGTCCACTACTCTGGCACGCGTTATGGTCTACCCATGAGGATTGCATTGGTCTCGGAGAGCGGCGAGAGGCCGATAAACTTGTCCATCGATCTTACCGGGCGAATGGCTAATGTTTGACGCTCACCGGAGTCGGCCCGCTGAGCGGCTGCGGTTTCTTTCCAATGTCTTTCTTCAGCGCTTAGCCCATCTAGTAGACCTAGAGCGAGAAACGCCCTCAACAAACCTCCCGGCCCATACGCTGATCCAAAAGGCGCAAGTTTCCACTTTCCAGGACTGCGTTGACCTCGGTTACCGAGAAGAAGCGCGCACGATACTTCGCAAGGTGCTTGAGTGAGTCCTGCGCTTGATGCACGGACTTCCAGTCGGTCCCCGTGACTTGGAAACTAGCTTCGCCAAGATTGCTTGAACCCCTTAGGCACACTATTCAACAAACCGAGGTAGTTCCAGGCGGAGTTGGTAGCGCCCTTGGGCGCAGCCCGGCCGGGGCAGCATGCGTTTCTTGACGGGTTAGATCGCATCAGACGGACCTGTCAGACGTGGAGCTGGCAGGCCCATTGATTTTGGAGCTGAGTCCGACAGCACCTTGACGACAGCGCTTCGGACGCCGCGAACGGAAAATCCCCGGCTCACGATGCCGGGAACTATGTGGGCGGAGGAGGAGGGATTCGAACCCTCGAGAGGCTTTAAGGGCCCCTAACCGCTTAGCAGGCGGCCGCACTAGACCACTATGCGACTCCTCCGGATCTATGCTGTTGTTTGGAACTGGCGGAGGGGGAGGGATTCGAACCCCCGAGGCTCATCACCTAACTGTTTTCAAGACAGCCGCCTTCAACCGCTCGGCCACCCCTCCGAATGCTGGACGCTATTATAGCATCCGCGATTGCGATCGTCCGTGTGGTGATCAAGCTCGATATAGATCATTCCAATGTTGGGGCGCTCTGCATCCCGTCATTGATACCATCAGATATGATTCTTGAGTTCACGTGGCGCGATGTTGTGATCGAAACGCGAGCATTTCAGGCGCATTATCCCCCCGACGTGGCCGGCCTCTGCCGAGCACCATGTTCAGAGCGAAAGTCGCCTCAACATGGCTGATCGAGGCGTCAAATCTCTCAAGTGCTCGAATTTGGTGGTACCAGTGTCGTCTGCGCTGGCGCACCCCGCCCGCATCGGCACCTGAAGATCCAGACATCCGTAGGGGCGACTGGCCGGTCCATTGGTACCACCAAATTCCCATTCCGGGGGTGTTTGGGCAGTCGTTTGGGGATTCTGGTGGATATGCGGGATTCTGTGATGCCCGTGTGATCATTGGGTGCCTGGACGGGGTGCTGGTGCAGGTAGCATCTATGCCGCCCGGGCCGCCCCACGGACGGGGCCCCGTGTTGAGGTTCCCCATGGCATCCTTTCGTCCCGTACTGGCCCCGGAGCCGACTCCCGCCATCGATGCCGCGACGGCTGAG
>JBJXFJ010000062.1:0-3788 GCA_046154735.1 Chloroflexota bacterium
GGTACGGGCATCCTCGGGCGCGGGGCACAAGACCGCCGCGCTACCGGGAGCCGCCGCTCACCCGAATGATGAAGGGCCAGGAAACCCCTCGAGCCACGCCTTATGCCCGGTAAATAATTCGGGTTAGGAGAGCTGTCACTGACAGATCGATGCAAAGAGCCCCGGGATTGGCTATAGCCCTGCTTTCATCTTGGAGCGGCGCTGATCCACCAGTCGTCCAGCCAGAACAATGAAGCCAATGGCAATCATCAGGAGCACTCCCGTAGCAGCGGCGATGGCGACTTCGCCATTGTGCCAGGTATCCCACATGAGCAGTGAGATTACTCGGCTATCAGGCGAGTACAGCAAAAGCGCCATTGAAACCTCACGGACTGAATGGAGTGCCACGAACACCCAACCCGAAACGATCGCTGGAAAGAGTAGCGGCAGCACAATGTAGCGGAAGGCCTTCGGCCATGAGACGCCTCCGACCTGAGCCGCTTCCTCCAGATCCTTATGAAGCTGGATGACTGCACCGTGCATCGTTCGGGAGCCGAACGCGAGATAGCGCGTAGCAATTGCTAGAGTGATGATCCAGATGCTGCCGTAGATGGGCACGAGTCGCCACGGGACAGTAAGGAACAGATAGATCATCGCCAACGCAATGATGATGCTCGGGACCGTGTGGGGGAGGAATGCCATCACGTCTAGAAGCCGCTTGCCCCGCATCTTAGAGCGCACCACGAACCAGGAGATCAATGTGGCTATCAACATGGTGGCGGTGGGTGCCGCGAAGGTCAGGATGAGCGTGTTCCGTAAGGCGGTAATCCCCCACGGATTCGTGATGACAAACTTGTAAGCATCCAAGTTTACAAGCTGCAACGCTTGCCAACTGGGCACCTGGTAGTACGGAAGGATACTCGCCCAGAGCATCACGAAGAACGGAGCCACAACCACGATGCCGAGGTAGAGCCACACGATCGCGACGGCCACGTACTTGAACCGCCCAATCCGCATCTGACGTGGTCGATACCCCTTCCCTGTCACCGTGCTGAACGATTCAATGCGTTTCGTCAGCTTTGCATACCACCAGACAAAAAACACTGCCAGCACGACAAATACCACGCCTAGAGCACTGGCGATACCGTGGTCGTCAGTCTTGGAGAGCAAATAGATCTTGGTGGAAAGCAAATGGATCCCGGCTGGTAGACCCATCACAGCGGGAATGTCGAACGTCTCCAGATTGCCAGTGAACGCGTAGACAAATGCTGCCAGAATACCGGGGAGCATCACACGCAGCGTCACTCGGTTCGCCACCGTTCCAGGCGCCGCGCCGGAGACGGCGGCGGCTTCCTCCAGTGACGGGTCCATATTGCGGAAAAGCCCAACGGTCATGAGAAACACAACGCCCACACCGCGAATGGCATCAACGAAGATCATCCCGGCCATGCTGTAGGGTTTAATTGGTGGTTCAGCGAGGCCAATGTGTGCCCAACTGGTGAGGAGACCTTGCTCGGCACCAAAGAGGCCCATGAGAGCCAGATTGAACAAGCCAATGTTGGGACTCAGCAACAGAACCCAGGAAATCCCGTAGAGCAAACCTGGCATTGCGATGGTGAGCGGCACCACCGCGTAAGCAAAGTTTTTCATTGGCATGTCAGTGCGTTCAACCATAAACGCGAAGAACACGCCGATCGTCATGGAAATGATCGTGGAGAACACCGCGAAAACGATGGTGTTCATGATTACCGCGTGCGTGCTGGGACTGGACCATGCGCGCACATAATTGGACAGTGTGAAGCCCACCTCACCCGGTGTGGTGATGGGCCCCACATTGAGGCTTGTGGCAATAACCATCCCCAGGGGCACCAACACGAGGTTAGCCACCAGGAGAACCAGGAGCACGTACGCGATTGCTTGAGCGCTTGGTCGCCCGGGCCACCTGGCCGACCAGGATCGCGCGCGCGCTCTTCCTATGTCAACTGCACTCATTGGCTAACCCTTTCCGGGATAGAGGGGTGTAACGCGTCGAAACGATTCGTTCTGATGAGTGACATCAGGCACTCGGCAATCCCAGCGCCTGAGCATACCGTTTCTCGTATTTCGAGTAGTTGAGCTCGTACTCCAGCGGTGGCGTTTTCGCTGCAATCCCTCGGGCTTCAAGATATTTCGAGGGACCTGTCCCTGATCCAGGAGTTGGATCACCTTTGAAACGAAGCTGATCCATGAGTGCTATGCCTTCAGGGCCCACAAGCCAATGGAGGAACAGCCTACCAGCCTGCCGATGTGGCGCCTTCTCCGGCACGGTGTAGCCCGGGCCGCGGGGAGTGGCATAGACCTCATTCAAGGGCACAAATGCCCAGGGTTGCCCCTTTGGCTCGTACTTAATGGAGTTCTGAAGATAGGCTCCCACCAGGAGAGGAAATTCACCTGCCACTAGTAAGGTGTTGCTATCCACGTCACCCCTGGAAAGCCGAGGATTTTGCTCCTTAAGCTTCCCCAGAAACTCCACGACCTTCTCTTCACCGCCCATGAAGGGCGTCCCGTAGACGAATGCACGAAAGCGTGTCTCCACGGCTAGTTTCCCTTTCCATTTTGGATCCAGGAAACCTTCCCAGGTCTTAGGCAATTCTTCCGGCTTCACGAGATTGGTGTTGTACGCGGCGCCGTTGACGGTGTATTCGGGGGAGAAACTCCCTTCGTACAGCTCGCTTGCGGCAATCCCGGCCGCCATGATGACATCGGAATTGTCCGTAAAGATGCCCGCTTCCTTATAAGCGGCGTAGTTGGTTCCGGAGTCGATCACGTCAAACGAGATTCGGCCCGCACGAGCTTCTGACACTGCGCGTGTCTTGAGCTCATCCTGCGTTTGCGTGAAGTACTCAACCTCTATACCCGGGAATGTCTTCTTAAAGGTCTCGATGTAGCGTTGGGAGACATCAAGGGCATGCTGATCCCACCAGACGACCTTGGATTCTTTCTTAGCGGCTTCGTACACCTGATCGATGAGATTGGCCGGCGCGGGGGCGGCACCTGTTCCTCCGCCCGCCGGCGCGGGCCCCGTCTGTGCCGCCGGTGCGCCCTGACCGCACGCGGAAAGGAGCGCCGCGCTGGACCCCAGAGCCAACACTTTCAAGAAACCACGCCGATCGGTTCGGATCATCCTGTCGCCCTCGCCCGAAATTGGTGCTCGCCCACAGATACTCATCTTGCGTGGTACAAGCATCGACTTATTCAGAGCAAAGAATAGTCATGCACCTGATGACCTGTCAATGATTGGACGATGATCCGCAGAATCATTTCCTTGTATGGGCGAACTTTAGACACCACGTGGGAGGCGCGCATTCGAATCGATTGTCTTCGGTAAGAGTGGGCAGTAGAATGCCAGAAGCTCGCAACGCCTGCGGCGTTCGACCTGGAGAACTGCCCAGCATGCTTAAAGTTACCGATTTGGAACTGACCTACCATACTGACACGTCGGACGTTCGTGCCGTGCGAGGTGTCAGCTTCACCGTGGAGCATGGACAATTCTTTACCCTACTGGGGCCATCAGGCTGCGGCAAGACGAGTACGCTCCGTTCAATCGCGGGTCTCGAGAGTCCGACAAGCGGACAGATTCAGATTGGTGATTCCGTAGTGTACGATGGCGCCGCGCACACGCTGATCCCTCCCCATCAGCGCGATATTGGCATGGTGTTTCAGAGCTACGCGATCTGGCCGCATATGACCGTCTTTGAGAACGTGGCTTTCCCCCTTGCCCACGGGCACAAGAAAACATCAAAAGCCCTCATTCGAGACCGAGTCATGCG
>JBJXFJ010000080.1:0-3980 GCA_046154735.1 Chloroflexota bacterium
GGGCTTTCGGCGTCGATAACTCGTGTAACACAAGTTCTGGGGAGGTGAATCATGGAATCCGTACAAGCGGCTGCATGGTCCAACCGAGCCGATCGCGGCATCATCCAGCAGCTTGATCGCCAGGCTGATGCCGACGCTCGAGACCGATCCGCACGGGCCTATCGCGGTACGGCACGCACCTCGCAAGCCATTCCGGTCGTACCGACATCAACCGCACCAGTGTCTCTCGAGCTAAGTAACGTGGGACATCGGGTGGATGCCTATGCTGACTTTGACGACTCGATGACCGACGAAGGCGTTCATGTCAGGCTAATTGACCCAGTCACCACTCGGACGCTGGGGGAATTGACCGTTGGATCAACACTTCAGCATCAGGCCCGGATAGACGACTATCGCCAACTTCAGGTTCGATGGAGCACGACCCTGTCAGGCCGTTGATCAAGCACACCGTCCTGGTCGCGGAAGACCAGGAGAGTGCTCGACGTCTCGCGCTCACGAGACTCGGGTTGATATCGTCCGTGCCAGTGCGACCGAGTATGGCAATCGTGCACGGGACGCGATTGGGGAACAATCGTCGCTCGCCTGCGTCCTACCCGATCGAGTGAACCAGTGCTACCCCGATGCATTGTGTGATACTGGTAAACGGCTTGCTATGCTGCTGACTAATGCCATCACAACTGCTCCCTAGACACGGACATCCGTGAATGGCACAATTGCACCATGATCGCGGGGAACCGCGGCACGCCTGGATTGGGAGGGCTCGATGCTCAGTGTCGAACAAAATGAGCGATTCACGAAGGTAGGCCCCGGCACGCCTTGCGGTGAGATGATGCGCCGCTACTGGCACCCGGTAGCGGCTGTGTCGCAGATGAACGACAAGTACACCATGAAGATCCGACTGCTTGGTGAAGATCTCATCCTGTACAAGGATCGCTCTGGCACTTTCGGCCTCATTGACCCTCTGTGCCCGCATCGGCGCATGGGCATGATTTACGGAATCCCCGAAGAGACGGGGCTCCGCTGCCCCTATCACGGCTGGGTTATGGATGAAACCGGCCAGTGCATCGAGCAACCATACGAAGAGACCGTTGACCCAGATGCGCACTACAAGGACAAGATCAAGGTCAAGGCGTATCCCGTTGAGGTGAAGGCCGGCCTAATCTTCGCGTATATGGGCCCATCGCCCGCCCCACTCATTCCCAACTGGGACGTCTTTGCAATTGACAATGTGGTCCGCGACGTGGGCTTGGCTGTGCTGCCCTGTAACTGGCTGCAGGCCCAGGAGAATTCGCTCGACCCGGTTCATCTGGAGTGGCTACACGGCTACTGGTCCAACTTCATCACCGAAATGCGTGGTGAGGGCGAGACCAAATGGAACATTCGCCGTCACGAGAAGATCGGATTCACCCGATTCGACTACGGGATCTACAAGCGCCGTGTCATGCAGGGCGGCTCTGAGGCCGACACTTCGTGGTCGGAAGGTCACCCGATCATTTTCCCGTACTTCCTCCGCCAGGGCGGCGACGGTTTCGACCGATCCAAGTGGTACATGACCGGCCCGGCGGTCCAGATTCGCGTGCCGATTGATGACACGCATACGGCGCACTGGTGGGTCATGACTCACGACAAGGATCCTCAGGAGCCCGAGCAGCGGTTTGAGGACATGCCGTTCTTCTCGCCGCCCATCATCGAGTTGAATGACGAGGGCCAGCCACGCTGGGAGATCCTGGATAGCAACTCCGCTCAGGATGTTGCCGCCTGGATCACCCAGGGCAAGATCTCTGACCGCGATCAGGAGCACCTGGGCCACTCCGACGTGGGCATCATCCAGTTCCGACAGATGCTCGAAGAGAATATTGCACTTGTCGAGCAAGGTAAGGATCCGATGAACACATTCCGGACCCCAGAGGAGAATGTGTACCACGGGATGGTGACGGAATTCCCGGCACACCTGGCCAAGGAGCGCAGCGCGACCGATCTGGGTGGCACCGGCACCGGCCAACTTCCGTTCCAGCGCCAGGGCATGGCCAGCAAGTACAGCCCAATCCTCAACCAGCGCGGAGTCGCCGGTGGCGCCGACGCTGAGGAGCGCCGCAAGCTCGTCGGCCAAGCATAGCCTCAACCAAATCATCACAGAGCCGAAGGCGGCGGAGCGATTGCTCCGCCGCCTTCGTGTGTTCTGCCACCGTGTTGGCAAGAGGTCACCTCCGACACTATGACGGAGACGGAGAAGCTGTCGCGACGCGGTGCACCGCCACAGCCCATGAATAGCGCGACAAGGAGACCGGAACTGGATGTATCCAGAAATAACTCGGCCCGCAGCGCTCCGGTGCGGTTCGGTCGGACTTCATCGACTCCCGACGGGAAGTCCGACCGACACTGGGAGCGTGCCATCCCGGGCGGCCCGGCCCCTGAGGGTCGCACCGCGGACTCCCGATTGGCGACCCAGAGACCGGTGAGCGGCCTTGACGGCCGGGCTGCCAGGGATGGCAGCGCTCGCAGTGCCGGCAGCACGATAACTGGAAGTGGCGGATTACAGGAAACTTCCGGAGGTAGTTGCGTCTTACCCCTGAAAGCCTCGCCCGATAGAATGGTTCAGTAACGATCGATGAACCACCAGGTTTGTCCTGTCCGTCCATCGGTCACATAGGCGCCCGGGCATAGCCCCATAAGCAGAGGAACCTCTGGCGCCAGTTCTGCATCGCTCAAGTACAAGTGGGAATTGTGCAGCGACCGACCGCGTTGTCACCTCAGAACCGACGAAAAGGAGCTACACGAGCACTATGCGAATAGGTACATTCTTGCCGAACCTGGGGACCCTTGCAGGCCCAGAGAGTATTGTCCGCGTTGCACAACACGCGGAGTCAGTCGGATATGACTGCCTCTGGGTTGCAGAGCGCGTGCTTTACCCCGAAAATCCCCAGACTCCCTACGGCGGCACACCCGACGGCTCGCTGCCCGACTTCTATCGAACCGCCTACGCACCTCTGATGGCCCTGGCCTGGGCAGCCGCGCATACGCGGCGCATTCGGATAGGCACAAGTGTGCTTAACACACCCATGCATCAACCGGTACAGCTTGCAAAGGAACTGGCTTCACTGGACGCCCTCTCAGGCGGCCGCCTCAACGTTGGCCTCGGTCAAGGCTGGTCCAAGGATGAGTATGAAGCTACGGGGGCCGTCACCACCCAGCTCGGGGCACGTGCGGACGAATTCATTGGAGTACTCAAGGCGATGTGGGGGCCAGATCCGTCGTCGTACCAGGGTCAATTCTTCACCCTGCCGGCATCGGTGGTGAATCCCAAGCCAGTCCAGCACCCGCACCCACCGATCTATCTCGCGGCATTCTCTCCAAGCGCGCTTGCTCGCGCCGGTCGATTAACCGACGGCTGGCTCCCCACGGGTATTCCACTTACTGGAATTGCCCAAATGGCTCAGGGGCTTCGCCAGGCCGCATCAGAAGCGGGACGTGATCCGGCCAGCCTCGAGATCATTGTGCTTGGTCATGTCGGACTCACCGATTCACCACAGGGAGAAGGGCGACCAAACTTCTTTGGCAGCGTCGATGAGATCCGCGCGGACATGGAAGAGGCACGCCAGCTTGGCGCCAGCGAGGTCATTCTGAGCCCCACAGGCGCGCCGCTGGCAGATGAGTCCATTGATGGCTTGCTGCGCTTTCTCGACCAGATGTATCAGACGCTCTAGACTTGCCCTCTGCCCGCGGCGCGGAGGCTTGCGCCGCGGGCAGAGGGCCTGGCTACGCGGCTACCGGTACGTTGGCTCCGCGGGCAATGACGAGGCACCGCGCAGGCGGCACTCGGAGCCAGACTGGATCCCCCACATTGGCGGCATCAAATGGCTCGCCCTTAACGCGCACTTCCATATCCCCTACCTGGATCACATATTCCACGGCATCACCAACGAATGTCACGGTCACCACTTCTCCTCGCAGGGAATTAATTCCGTCCATAGCCTGACGAG
>JBJXFJ010000082.1:0-2846 GCA_046154735.1 Chloroflexota bacterium
GGACCAGTTGGTCGAGTGACGCTGCGCGATGCCAGAAAAGCCTTTCGTGAGCAGATCGATGCGCTTCTCGAGGCGGGCGCAGACCTGCTTATTCTGGAAACGTTCTCAGCGCTGAATGAGCTCATCGAGGCGGTTCGGGCCGCGCAGGATGCCAGCACGCTGCCAATTATCGCGGAGATGACCTTTACCGAAGATTGTCGGACCTTGAACGGTGAATCTCCGCATGATGTGGCCCGGATTCTGGCTGACCTGGGTGTTGCAATGGTGGGCGTGAACTGCGGCGTTGGCCCGCATCTAGCGCTGGATGTCATTCAGCAGATGGAAGCACCAGCGGACCTGCTGCTGGCCGTGCAGCCCAACGCGGGTTTCCCGGCACGGCGTGATGGACGGTTCTTCTACTTCTCCACCCCGGAGTACTTTGGCGACTACGCGGGGCGCTTTGTGGAGTCTGGTGTCACCCTGATTGGCGGTTGCTGTGGTACCACACCGGCACACATTGCCGCGATGCGCACGGCCATCGGCACGGCGTCGCCTCGGATCACAACCGATCTCCTCAAGCCAGTCAGCATCACGCCCTCTGACTACTCCTGGGAGGTTGAAGAGGCGGAAGCGCCTACCACGTGGTCCCGCAAGCTCGCGCGGGGCGAGTTTGTGGTGAGTGTTGAGCTGGACCCGCCCAAAGGTCTGAATCCGACGAAGATCCTCGAAGGAGCGGCGCTGCTCCGCGACGTGGGCGTGGACTGCATCAACATCGGTGATAGCCCAATGGCGCGCGTTCGCATGAGCTGTATTGCGTTGGCCCTGCTGATCCAGAGTCGCGTGGGGCTTGAGACGATCATCCATTTCACCACCCGCGACCGCAACCTCATGGCGCTGCAATCTGAGCTACTGGGAGCGCACGCCCTGGGCATCCGGCACATTCTGGCGCTCACCGGTGATCCACCGAGAGTGGGGCAGTACCCGAATGCGACCGGTGTCTGGGATGTGGACTCAGTTGGACTCATCAAGGTCCTGAAACAGCTCAATCAAGGCGTGGACTGGTCAGGTAACTCCATTGGCCAACCGTCCCGGTTCCAGATTGCTTGCGCGGTGAACCCGATTGCTGAGGACCTGGAGCTGGAGCTCGATCGATTCCATCAGAAGATCGAGGCCGGGGCTGATTTTGCGATGTCACAACCGCTTTATGACATGGATCAGCTTATGACGTTCCTCGATCGTGTTGGTCCGATCCCCATCCCGTTCATTCTCGGGGTGATGCCGCTTCAGAGCCACAAGCACACGGAGTTTCTGCACAACGAGCTCCCCGGGGTGACGATCCCGGACGCGGTGCGGGATCGTATGCGGCTGGCGGGAGAGCGGGGTATTCAAGAAGGGATCCTTCAGGCCCAAGAGTTTCTCTCTGCAGCTCAGCACCATGTGGACGGGGTGTACTTTATGCCATCCTTCGGCCGATATGAGATGGTGGCTGAGCTTGTGAGCGTGCTCACGCGTGAAGCGGCCGGCGGAGCGGTCTCGTAGCACCCCGATGTGCAGGTGGCTGGACGCCAATGGTGCTGTTCAGCCTGGTCTCTGTAGTAGTTTCTGGGTGCGGTGGAGCACCAGCAGCGGCGCCGAAGGCTGCACCCACGGGAATAGTCGCGTCCGCGCCAGCGCCCTCGCCGGTCGTCTCGATGTCCACTCCTGTGCCTCCTCCAACTGTGGCAGCGCTTCCCGTGGCTTCTCCCGTGGCTTCTCCCGTGGCAGCGGAAGGCCCCCCGCCCCTCCAGCGTTTGCGCATTGGAAATACGGGTGGTTCTGGCGCCAATCTTCGGGGGGAGCCGAGCCCGCAGTCGGAGCGAATCAAGCTTTTGCTCGATGGTGCGCTGGTGGATCTGGTGGATCCGGGGCAAGAAATTGCTGGGACGGTCTGGCGTGAAATTCGTGACGAGACGGGCGCGACCGGATGGATCTCCGCGGAATTCCTTGTGCCGGTCACGGCCGTGGAGATCCGCGTGAGTCCGCTGCCAATTTCGTCGGGCGGGCCTCCCGCACAGGCTGGCGCGACCGGGACACGTGTGCCACCAATTGATCGATTGACCTGCCCCGAGAGCCATCCGGTAAAGGCCGTCGGCGTCGGCGGTCTGCGCTACTATCCATCGACGCATGGTCAGTATGCTGAGACGGCGCCGGATGTATGCCTGAGCACCGTGGAAGCCGCTGAGGCGCTTGGCTTTCGCAGGGCGACGTGATCATGTCACGGGCGGATGTGACGTATGCGAATGCAGAGAGCATATCGAACAGTGATGGCGAGTCTGATTCGGAAGCGGATGCGCCCCTTGGTGAAGGATTGCTATATGAATGCTCGGCTTGGTTATTTCCTTTTCTGGCGGCGCGCGGCGGGCACGTGTGCTGCCTTGATCGCGCTGGTGCTCCTCCAAGCGTGCCAGCCATCAACTCCTACCGCGTCGCCCACGACGAAGCCGGCTTCGGCCACATCGGCACCGCCCTCTCCGGTTGCTTCACCGGTTAGTTCGCCCGCGGCCCTGCGCTGATGCTGCTCAATCGTGCTCGTACCCGGAGCATCCGCGCGAGCGTGTGTGCCCAGAACCTGGGGCGATGTGCGCCTGATTTTGGAGTGCGGCGTGCGGGAGCGCCGCTCTGGATGTTCCCCCAGCTCAGTCTGCGGGATAAGGAAAGCAGCGCTCCCGCATGCCGCACTCCAAAATCAGGCGCACATCGCCCCAGGTTCTGGGCACACGCGCTCGCGCGGATGCTCCGGGTACGAGCACGATTGAGCAGGATCAGCGCAGGGCCGCGGGCGAACTAACCGGTGAAGCAACCGGAGAGGGCGGTGCCGATGTGGCCGA
>JBJXFJ010000094.1:0-9415 GCA_046154735.1 Chloroflexota bacterium
CGGGACGAGGAACCGCACCCTCACGGGATGCGGCTCTGTTGCTGCGGAAGTGGTTGTGGAACGAACCAGCGCGCTCGTCGCTCGTCTTAGATGCTGAGGGTCTGACCAATGAATGCGGATTCGGGTCCTCCATCCAACTCTGGATGCCACTGGAGCATACGCATGGGTAGACTCGCTCTCCACGTCATTGTCGTACTTGGCCTATCCTTTTCAGCCAGTCCCAGCGCCTGGGCAGCCTTTCCTGAAGACACCCCACCCACCTTTGCCAATGGCAGTTCGGATCCGGAAACAACGGCCGATCCGTCTGTGGTGGCGGCGGCCCAGCGGGCGTTGGAAGCGTTCTTTGATTTCACCAATCGCTCCTACGGTCCGGCGGGCTTTGCCAACGCCTGGCTCATGCGTGAGGAGGTGGGGAACAGGCAGGACAATTGGCTGGACCGCGTGATGCCCCTGGCCTGCGGCCGGTTGGTGACAGGCTGGAAGGCGATGAACTGGATTCCCAATACCGGCTGGAGGCACCAAGCACCGCCCGCCACGCAAGCCTCCTGGACCGCGGTGGATTGTGAATTCAGCCCACCCTCGTTTGTGAATGGCGGAGTGAATCCAGACTCCACTCAAGATCCACCAGCCGTGCGCGCCGCGCAAGCTTCCCTCATTGAGTTCTACCGAGCCACCAACCGGGACTACAGTCGATCGGGCTATAGCAGCGCCTGGGTCATGCGTGAAGACGTGGGCAACAGTCAGTCAGCCTGGCTGGATATGACGCTTCCATTGGCGCGGGGGCAACTTCAAGGCGGTTGGCGCAACATGAACTGGATTCCCGGAAAGGGCTGGCAACACGCCGCGATGCCCGGATCGAGCGGACTGGGCCCTCTGCTCGTGCCCGTTCCCACGCAATCATCCCCCGTAGTCACCTGGACGCCCGATCACAAGAGCGCGCCGTCACTTGCGCCGGAACTTGAGCGCATCCCGCGCATACCCACGGCGCCTCAGGATGATGGCGTCATCAGCCGCATTGCCGAGTCAAGCGGACTGCCCCAGTGGTCAGACACCGTGCTGCCTCGGTAGTTGACCAGAGCGGCAGTGACCGGGAGTCAGTTTCGCTTTCGCCTGGTACTATTGGCACTGGCGTGGGGGTAGCATGAGCGCAAGGTTTGGCCTGGTTGTATCGAATCGAAACGTTGTAATTGCGGATGACACGGCCGCGGACTTACTTGGAATCGCGTGCCGGGCGGAAGAGCACGGGCTGGATGATGTCTGGGTGGGCGACTCACTGGGCGCCAAGCCGCGCGTTGAGTCCATGGCCTTGATGAGCGCCATTGCGGCGCGTACCTCGCGAGTCCGGATTGGTCCGGCCTGCATGGCCACCACTCCGTTGCGCGATCCGATTCTCCTGGCCTACCAGTGGTCCAGTCTCGACCAGATCGCCCAGGGCCGCACTGTCTTCGTTGCCTGCCAGGGGCAGGTTGCGCCAGGCAATTGGCCGGGTGAGTTCAATGCCTGGAAGTATGATCCCACCACGCGCACGCGCCGCATGGTAGAGACCATCCAGATCCTCCGTCGGCTCTCCATTGAAGAGCACGTGAGCTTCCAGGGCGAATTCTGCCAGTTTGAGGATCTCACCCTTGAGCCACGGACCATTCAGCAGCCATTACCCATCTGGATCGCATCCAGCCCCAGCCTGAGTCATCCGCGGAATGTGGAGACGGCGTATAGGCGCGTGGCCAGTATGGCGGATGGTTGGATGACGATAGGGAAAACGGCCGAGGAGGTCACTCGCTCGCTTGAGTACATTCGTCGATTCGCCAGTGAAGACGGCCGTGCGCTACCGGCTGACTTTGAAGCATGTCTCTATCTCAACATGAATATCAACGAGAGCGCTGACGCGGCCTTTGAAGAGTCCAAGCGCTACATGGACACTTACTACAACACCTCGTTCTCACGCGAGACACTGGAGCGTACCGGCGCTCTTGGGCCAGTTGACATGTGCATCCGTCGCATTCATGACCTGGTCGCGGCAGGCGTCACCACCTTTGCCATCCGGTTCATGAGCTACCAGCAGCCGGCGCAGCTCGAGCGATTCGTTCAGAAAGTGTTACCAGCGGTTCAGTAGGGCCGTCGGCGTGTCAACTGACCCACTACAATCGCAGGGTCATCTCAAAGGCGAGCTCACGGCGGATTGATGTAGCACGGGGCCTTGTGCCCTGTGCCTGGAGCTCCCAAACCCGTGATTGCAATCAGCGGCACAGTCGTCCAAGCCACGGGGTGCCAGGCTACACCGTGGACTGGTTCGGGAAAGACAATGAAATGACCCTGCTACTATCGACGAGCGCCTGTGAGCCGCTCTATCCGCCGAGTCTCAGGCGCTCCCCAGCACTGGTGCGCTACCGGTGCCTCACGTACTCGAAATCGAGCGGTTTGCCGTTGATGCCCTTCGCCGGCGGAGCGATCCATCCGGCAATCTTCCCCGGTTCATAAACGGGGTGCATGAGTGAGCGCACATAGCGTTCGTCGTCATCAGACGGCAGCCACTCAAGCTTCTGGTGTTCCCAGGCCTCTTCCGTCAAGAGCTCCCCGTTGGGGTCAAAGTGGGTTGCGGCGTAGACCCCCACCCGGCGGCTGAATCGGCGGCTAGGAAGCGAGAGTGTGATGCTGCTCAGGCCTGCGCGCGCCAGGGTCGCGTTCCAGCGATCCACCCCCCGCTGAGCGTCGCGGATATAGGCATCCTGAAGCACGGCGTTCATCGCATTGCGGAGCGGCACCCGCTGGTCCACGAGTCGCCCCTGCTCCACGACTTCCAGGGCATACGTTCCGTCCGCCGCGCGGTGGTCGGCATAGTCCGCGGTCTCATGGAACCGCCCCTTGAGGCCGGCGGCAAAATAGTCGGCGGCATTGCTGCTGATCTCGCCGCCAAACAGGTCGAGCGAGAGACTGAACCACCGATTGATGTACTTCTGGATGGTGGGAATGTCGAGTGCGCCAACCGTGTGCGGCTCCACGTCCTGGGCCGTTAGTTCCGCGGAGCGCTGGACGACTCGATCGACACCGGTTTCACCCACAAACATATGGTGCGCCTCTTCGGTCAGCATGAACGTGGTTGTCCGAGCCAGCGGGGTGAAACCGCTTTCCGCCAGGGATGCAAGCTGGTACTTGCCATCACGGTCGGTAAACATCGTGAACATAAAAAAGGAGAGCCAGTCCTGAATCGGCTCGTTAAAGGTGCTCAGGATGCGCGGCTTATCGGCATCGCCGGAGCGCCGCACCAGGAGCGCTTCGGCCTCCTCGCGGCCGTCCCGCCCAAAGTAGCGATGCAGGAGGTACACCATGGCCCAGAGGTGCCGGCCCTCTTCCACGTTGACCTGGAAGAGGTTGCGCAGATCGTAGAGGGAGGGGGCCGTGGAACCGAGAAAGCTCTGCTGCTCCACGGAGGCCGGCTCGGTATCACCCTGGGTGATGATGATGCGACGCAGTGCCTGCCGATGCTCGCCCGGCACCTCGTTCCAGGCTGGAGTGCCGGCATCGTCACCGCAGGTCACGGTTCGATCGCTCACTGTTGGAGCCAGGAAGATTCCCCACCGATAGTCTGGCATCGTGACGTAATCCCAATGTGCCCAACCGCCGGGCTCCACGCTCACCGCCGTTCTCAAGTAAACGTCGTGCTGCTGCCAGCCACGTGGGCCTACATCCAGCCACCACTGGCGGAAGTTTGGCTGCCACTGCTGCAGCGCTCGCTGGAGTCGCGGATCGGAGTCCAGGTCCACGTTGTTCGGAATCATGGAAAGATCAGACATGGTGACTCAATTCTACGTTCTGGTGAAATCGAAGCGTGGGCGCTCAGGCTTACCGAATACCGCCAGTGCACCCTGTTCACCGGTCGCGTTGGGTCGACTGAAGATCCAGTTCTGCCACGCGGAGAGGCGTCCAAAGATGCGCGTGGCCATTGTCTCCGGACCGCCAAAGCGTAGGGAGGCCTCCAGGCCGGTCAGCGCATCAGGCGAGATGCTGGCGCGCTCTTCGATTGCTTGCCGGAGCGTGTCTTCGAAATCCAAATCATCCAAGCATTCAGTGGCCAGACCAAGCCGCTCCAGAGCTGCGGCGTTCAGACGGCCCGACTGCAGCAACGAAGCAGGTCTTTCAGGGTCGAACAGAAAGCGGGTCTCCAATCGGGACAGCCCATTCCAGCGCGGCAGGGCGCCCGCGGAGAGTGCTCCTGGCTGCGCCGCAATCCCGGCCGCGTCTAGGACGTAGGTCCGATCGGCCGCCAGCAGCAGCTCAAACAGTGGCCCGCCGTAGCACGATTCCTCATCGACGATGGCGAAGATTGAGCGCGCGGTTACATCAAGCCGCCGGAGCACCCGGCCGAGGAGCAGTCGCGCTTCCCGGGCCAGCCAGGATTCATCGTGGGCGATCTCGTCACCGGCCCGCGCGGTCGTCGCCAGGTCGCCCCGCGTCCGGATGAGCACAAGGCCGATCTCCGGTTCGTTGAACCGTAGCCGCAGAAGTGCATCGTCAAGCTCACGGGCCATGCGCACAACCCAGGTCTCGGCACTGTTGAGCGGCTCCACGGTGGCCGGTCCGTGGATGGTGAGTGTTGCCGCTCGGCGTTCTCGATCCAGCGCAAGCTCCACATGACGGTAGCGCACCCCACCGCCAGTCATTTCGGGTAGCAGCGCACCCAACTCTACGCCTGGCCCATGCGGCACCCCCGCATTCTCCGGGCACACTTCTTCCGTCCACGCGTTCACCGCCTCTTGAAACCGGCTGCGCGGTGCGAGTCGGTCCACCAACCGCCAATCCAGCGCACGTCCGCCCCGCACGCCCTCGGCGAGCGTGGCGAATCGATCGGCAAGGTCCGGGCGGATCAGCCGCTTATCGATCAGCCGCGTGAGTCCGCCTGTACCGGGCAGCACGCCCAGCAGCGGAACCTCCGGCAGACTCACGGCCGATGAACCGTCGTCCGCGAGAAGAATCGTGTCACATGCTAATGCCAGCTCATAACCGCCGCCGGCTGTGGCACCCTTGCACGCGGCGAGGTACCGCTGCCCGGCTTCCGCGCTCGCTGCCTCGATGTACAGGCGGGTCTCGTTGGTGTACTTGCAGAAGTTCACCTTGTGCGTGTGGGAAGCGCGGGCCAGCGAGGTGATATTGGCACCGGAACAGAAGATCCTATCGTCCTCGGATTCAATCACCACTGCCCGTACCTCAGGATGCTCGAAGCGCAGCCGCTGAACCGCGTCGGCCAGCTCAATGTCGACGCTTAGGTCGTAGGAGTTGCCCTTGAGCTCAATGGATGGATCGAGACCGCCAAAGCGATCGACCGCCAGTGTGAGATAGGCCCGCTGCCCATCCGTGCGCAGCCGCCAGTGCCGGTACTGATCGGGCGACGTCTCAAAATTGATCTGGAGCCGGGCGGTTTCAGCGGTCATGCGGGTCCTTTATCCGTCGCGTGCGTGCGATGGGCCGCATTACGGCGCGGCCTCTCGAAGCTTGTAGCGCTGGATTTTGCCGGTGGCCGTTTTCGGCAGCTCGGTAACAAACTCGATCCAACGAGGATAGTTATATGGGGCGATGGTCGCTTTCACGTGGTCTTTGAGCTCGGTGGCCAGTGCCTCGGTCGGCGTTGGGGCATCGGCGCGCAGGATTACGAAGGCCTTGGGCTTGATCAGCTCATCACCGTCCGCTTGTCCCACCACTGCCGCCTCCAGAACCGCCGGATGGGTCATGAGCGCACCCTCCACCTCGGTCGGTGAAACCCAGTGGCCGCTGACACGGAGCATGTCGTCAGCCCGTCCGTGGTACCAGAAGTACCCATCGGCATCGCGAGAGTACTTGTCTCCGGTGAAGTACCATGACCCCTGGAGCGTCCGCCGCGACGTGTCAATACGGTTCCAGTAGCCGATGAATACGCTGCCACCGGAGATCACCAGGTTGCCAATCTCGCCCGTTCCCACGGAAGCGCCCCCATCGTCCACGAGTCGGATCTCGTAGCCGGGCAGTGCGCGACCGGAGCTCCCGTCTCTGACATCGCCCTGCCGGTTGGACATGAACACATGGAGCGCCTCGGTCGTTCCAATCCCATCGAGAATCTCGATGCCGAAACGGGCTCGCCAACGGCGCAGCAGCTCGGCCGGGAGTGGCTCCGCGGCGGACAAGCAGAGTCGCACGCTCGAGAGATCGCCTTGGAGGCCCCCATCTAGTGCGGCCAGCAACAGGGCATAGAGGGTTGGGACCCCGGCGAAGACGGTGACCCGATGGCGGCTGATGAGCTCGGCAATCCGGGCTGGGGTGCTCCGTTCGCGATGGAGCACAACGCTGGCGCCCGCCGCCAGGGCAAAGTAAGTGGTAAGCCCCAGCGGGTAGGCGTGAAAGCAGGGGCCTCCGGCTAAAACCACGTCGTCCGAGCCCAATCCCACGATGGGGCGAGCGTACTCGCGCTCCGCGTAGGGCATGTCACGGTGCGCATGCATCGCCCATTTTGGCGTCCCGGTACTGCCGGATGTATGGAGCCAGAATGCCACGTCATCCTCGGTCGTGGGCGCAACTGGGCAATCCGGGGATGCCGCCAGGACCACGTCTTCGAATTGCCGCTCCCCTTCCTCACCAGGAGGCCCATCAATCAGGAGCACATGGCGGAGAAACGGGAGCTCCCCCCGACGGGCCCTGAGAGGCGCCCAGAGGGCCGCGTGTGCAATTAAGACTTGGGCGCGACTATCGGCCAGGAGAAATATCTGCTCGTCCGCGGGCACCGCGGTGCTCATGGGAGCCGCCACTGCGCCGATTCGGGCGGCGCCGAAAAATGACGTTACGAACTCGGGAATGTTGGGGAGCAGCAGCGCTACCCGCTGCTCCATCTCCACGCCGAGCGCTCGGAGCGCGTTGCCGACGCGACCAACTTCGAATTGCAGCTCGGCGTAGCTGACGCGCTGGTCATCGCAGACATACGCCGTTGCTCCCCCGAATCGGTCGGCCGGCGCATCGATGTACTCGCTGGCGATATTGAACAGGCGCTGCCCCGAGCTTGCCGGTGAACCTGACATGGGCGGGAACCTCCGACTGCGTCCAGTGTGGCGCAGTCAGCCCATTGCTACCATGTCAGGACCGAGAAGGCCAGGTTTTGCGCGCTGGAGTAAGTGTTCAGATTCCACGGGACAAATGTTCACCGCGGAGACTCGGAGACGCAGAGTTACTTCTTTCTTCTCTTTGCGTATCCGAGTCTCTGCAGTGAACATCCCTTGAGACATGAACAGTTACGTGATGGATGGGCAGCCCGCGATTGATCCGTGCGTTTGCCCTGGGCTGACGGGAGATTGATTCCCTACCGGGATGGCGGATGCGATCTGAGACCAGCTTCTGAGCCGATTCCAAACTGCCCGGAGGCACCTGGGGCACTTCCGGGGTGGGCAAGGTCTGGCCGTCCCGGAAGTACCCCTGGCTGACTAACCCACAATGATAAATGGCGGATAGATGGTGACTTGCACGGGCGTGTTGTTTGTGGTTCCAGCCGGAAGATCAAGACGTGCTCCGTGTGCTTCGAGGCGTGTCTGGAAACGTCCACGCTCAATCTCTAGCGAAAGGCGAGTGGAACCATCGCTAGCAACACCGCGGAACCGTAAGTGCCTGTTGTTTCCAGTGAGCGGGCCACTGGAGAGCACGAGGGTTCCAATTTGGATGGTAACCGTGGAGCCGGGCATTAACTGAGACGTGTCAGGAAGTACCGTTCGGAGCTCAAAGGAGTCTCTGAGGGGGCCCGGCCGATTCTCCACATGGAGCCTCGTTGGCGATGGCTGAGCATGTGCCAGCGAGACCTGTCCGGAGCAGAGCGTTGCGGCGACAACAGCCAGAGCAAACTGGCCAAAACTTCTACGTGTCAGAATCATGGCTACTTCCCTTTCATTCTCGGAGCAATGAATGTTCGGTGTGTCCCAACCGTCAGTGAGGCGCACATCTCCAACATCGTGTGCACTTTCTGATGGCCGTAACGATCGATGTGCCGGTATTCATCAGAACGCCAGAATGCCCAGGTGTGAGTGACCCATGCGGTGAGAGCGAGTAGTGCGATGTGGCCCGGGATGCGAGTGGTTGAGCGCGGGGCAGCCACCGGTTGGGGTTACAGACGGCTATCTGTGTGCATTCAGAGCACGGCGAAATCAGGCGTGGGCGAGAAGGCTGTGATAGGCCGTGAATGGATTGCGCCCTGGGGCAGCCAGGTGCCGCTGAGGCGCTTGATCCACTGGTCTGCGCATGTCGTGATGAGCGTCACCGTGCCAGGAACTGTGGGTTGAGCCCGCGCCCGAAACAGGCCGAGACGACATTCAGAAGCTTGTCCTAGTCAGCTCAGCGCCAGAGCTCAGACTTCTGAATGCCGTCTCATCGTTCGCTTTCTTGGCGTCCGCGGTCGCATCCGCCTCGGCACACCGTCGGGCGTGATTCCCCGCGGGATGTCACTCCAGAGCGGCGCTCCATCGCGACCCCGCGCCAGCGGGCGGCTTTCGGGTTTGGGCCTCACCCAGTACGGTTCAGTTAAGGAATTAAGAGTGAAGAGTGAGGACGGACAGATGAGGAGCTTGTCAAACACTCGTCCGCACTGCCTGCTCGCATTCTAAACCCTTCACTTTGCACTCTTAACTAAACCGCATTGCAGGCGTCACTAATGCCTGGACTCTGCGAAAGCCGCCGTATGGTACGAAACGGGTTATGCTGTTGATCTGATGTCTGCGCTACCGTGCTGCCATGGCTGGGTTGAGCAGTCGCCGCATCATCTCGTTCAGGTCGCGTAGCGCCTGGCGGCCGTCGCCGGTGAAGGAGGAGCCATGCATCACCGCGAACGTCGTTGGCTCCAGGTCGGCGAGACCATGCAGGATCCGCTCGGTCTGGGCGGAATACGGCATGTAGTCGGCAAACGGCCCCTCCTGGAAGCTGGCGAGCGATTGTTCGGCGCGGTCGATCACGCTGCCGTGGGTGAGGGGCTCCAGGTCACCAAACTGGTGAAAGAGATCGGACGAGAGCAGCGTTCGGGTGGTGTCATCAAACAGCATGCCCGCATCCCAGCAGTGAGGGACGTGAGGCGTGAGCCGGAAACGGAACCGATGTGCGCCCGTCACCAGCGCTTCGTCCTGGACCATGCCGCGAGCGGGGCGAATCGCTGCGTCGTTCACGCTCACCAGCGCGCCAACCAGGCTGCAGGCTGTCTCGGCGGCTGGCGCTACTGACAGCCACTCGTTCAGCGCGCCGCACTCATCTGCCTCGTAATGACTGAACGAGATCCAGCGGATGCTGACCGGGTCCAGTACGCGGGCCACCGCGTCGCGCACCACGGGGAACATGGCCCGGCTGCCGGTGTGGAACAGCAGCGGCTCATCATCCTTCACCAGGAACTGGCAGAACGGGAAATTCAATGCTGGATCATAGGTTGCAA
>JBJXFJ010000098.1:0-3944 GCA_046154735.1 Chloroflexota bacterium
GGCATCTTGCCCGACAGTATCGGGCGGTCCTGCTCGTCGCCGCGCGGTACGTTTTTCACTGTCGGGCAAGATGCCCGACACCACCGGTGGCAGGGGAACCCCACAAACCAATTTGGACGGAGCACTAGTGATCGGATCGTCTGGGAAAGCGGGTTATCGGACAACTGCGGTTCAGATAAGGGGGTTACAGGAGCCTGCGATTCTGGTAATGAGGATTATTGGAACTTGTTTCCGAGGCACTGTTCTAGAGTGACCAGGTTGCTCTGAAGCGGCATCACTGCGTCCAGTACGCGCCGCTCGTCGCGCCAGACCTCGAACCGGTGACGCGTAGCGCCAATATCTTCCCAGGAAGGTTCGTACCACCCTGGGATCCCGCGATTGCGCCCCTCGATCCGCTGCCGATGCAGTTCATCGTCTGAGCAGATGCACTCCACGGCCCGAAACTGCGCCTCAAACCGATGAGCCACCTCACTCCAGGTGCGACGGGTGCGCTCGAGTCCCAAGACGCTGTCCAGAATCGCCGATTGCCTGAGACCTAGGTGGCTTTCGGCGAGCGTCGTGAGCAACTCATATGTAGCTGCGACCGAGCCTGCCTCCCTCTCGCGAAACTCCAGCCGATTCACTCATCGTGGCGAGGTTGCTTGCTGGCCCCAACCCAAACCAGAGATGCACGGGTGTGCCCCCCGGCCTGGTATCCATGTCGCCTGTTGCCTTCGACGCCGCTCCGGCAACGGGCTCACGTCGCACCATCCACGGTAGGCTTGCGACGCGCCGCCGGCTGATCGCGGAGCGCCTCTCCGCGATCAGCGTCATCGCCGGGCCGGCGCACGCAGGTTACATCCAGGGGTTGAGCATCACCGAGACGGCATTGGCGCCGTCGCCCTCGCCGCCGGATGCCAAGCAGGCCACGTCGGTCTGCCCGAGGCCATAGTGGTGTGTCATCAGCTCCTTCAGCGGGTACTTGCCGGAGGCGATCCACTCGAGGCCGGTGGCGACACTCGCATAGCTGTGTCCGCGGCAGATGCGGGTGGTGATGTACTTGTCGGTCAGGCGAGTCAGCGGGAACTTCTCGATCTCGTAGGCCTGGGTCACGATGATGCCGCCACGGCGTTTCATCACGTCGATGGACTGCAGGAAGATGATGGGGTTATGGCTGGAGGTACAGTCCACCACCGCGTCGACGCCGCGCCCACCGGTCAGCTCCATGATGGTGGATGTGAACTCCTGCTGCTGTACGTCAATGGTGTAGTCAGCACCCAGCTTCTTCGCCGCCTCCAAACGGACAGTATCCTTGGTGAGGCCGGTCACAATGATCTTCGAGGCCCCGTAGATCTTGGACGCCAGCGTGCAGCCCAGGCCCTTTGGCCCCGGACCCTGGATGACGATGGTCTTACCGGGCCCGACCTCGCCCTCTACGTGGGCCCACTGCACGCCGTTTCCCAGCGGCAAGGCCAGCGCCGCTTCGTCGGCGGTGACGGTGGACGGCAGCTTATGCATCACTGAGTTGGGCGGAAGATACATGTACTGACCGTAGCCGCCCCACAGCGCGGGCGCGTGGTCCACCGGCATCTGGCCGAAGCGGATGGGGTTGGCGTTGTTGTGGGTGTCGGTCAACCAACAGTGGCGATACTCGCCGATGCGACACCACTCGCAGTGGAAGCAGGGGAGGTACTCCTCCAACGCCACCAGGTCTCCCTCTTTCACGCCGTTGCGCTCCATGAACACACGGCCGGCCTTAGCGATGACGCCTGCGTTCTCATGCCCCAGGATGACCGGCCCGCGGCGGTTGGCGCGCTTGAAGCCCTCGTACGCGCCGCACATGCCGGCAGCCTCGACCTTCAGCAGTGCGCTATCCTCCGCGATTTCCGGCTCGGGAAACTCGCGCATTTCCATCTTCCCAGCATCAACTTTGACGGCTGCCAGCATAGTTGTCATTGGTCCCTCCGGGTGAGCCCCGGACGTACCGGGGTGTGATGTACTGCAGCATAGTCATGGTGGTGGGCGCGGTCAACCTGGTCCGGTCGCCGGCAGTCGGAACGAGAGGTTCCGAGAAGGGGATTACCGGAATGAGGCTGTCCGATTACCACGTGTACTTGATCGGATTCGCAGCCCCACGCCTGCGGAGCTCATCGGGCACGCGCTTACCCACATAGAGCCGCTGCATCTCCTCTGGAGCGTCGCGACCAACGAAACCCAGACGGCCAGGCTCGTCTAGAGACCCGGGGAAGTTTTCGGCGTTCGCATCCATCCATTTGTCTGCTATGAACGCACCCACAATGAGACCCTGCATTGTGGCGAGAACCACCTCGGCTTGCTCGGCCCTTAACTTGCTGATTCGCCAGGCCCAGCGGGTCGCATCGTACAGCGAACGCTCACTGGAGCTCCGATTGACACTGATGAGCAGGGCCTTATGCTGGAACACTGCAGACTCTGCGGAGTATCTACGCATGATCTCCCTGGCGTGCATGGCCCCGAATTCGCTACCCCCGTGTCCGCCAGCGATGTTGGTCAGTCCGGGATATGCGTCCATGAGAGCTGACTCGACTTCGAACGCCGTTTTGTCATCCATCCCGTGGCGGTGGATGACATGAGCAACTTGGAATCCAGCGAGGTGAATCTCGCGGATGCGTCGGATCTTATTCTCGAGAGCGTCGCCTTCAAGGGCTTGAGCAGCTTGGATGTGAGCGAACACTCGGTTGCCCTTCCCTTTGCCAATGTAGAAGGTCTCCCCGTTGCGCGGGTCAATAAGCCGATAAACATACGTTCCGAGCTTCACCGCTACTTCTGGCGGGAAGGCTTCATCAATTGTGCTTGTCACTGGGACGGTCTCTGCATCATGTGCCTCAAGCGCTTGCACTGGGACTATCGCGACGGGTGATTCGGCGCGGACCAGCATAGGTGAGCTCCTGCATCGCGAAGCCCATTGTCTTCGTAGCGCTCGACCTGCCTCGTGCCGTCAAGCGGTGTTCCGAGCTGCACGCTGCGGCATTCGCGGCTGTGCGCCTCATCAAAAACCGCCATCTGTAAGGTGACCCCAATCTTCTGGCCGCGCTGTTCAGGCCGCACATACATTTCCTGCACGATTCCGTACATTCCCTGTGTTCGAAGCGACCAATCAGGCGCGTCGGTGCAGACACCAGGCGCAATCCGACAGCCTTGCGCTCGAAAAGCACAACCAGGCAACTCTACTCGTTATACCAAGCGATGTGAGGTTGGAGCTGCGTCCAGTGGTTGGGCGGAGTCAAGCGCTGGCGTGTGTGACGGCATGATTATTGGGAGCACCGTGACTTGGTGATTACGGGGCGTTTGGTGCTCGCTGGACGCGCACCTCAAGACGATACTCGCTGCCCAACGCCGCCAGGTACCGTCGGAGGCTGGTCAACGTATAGGCGTCGTACCCACGTTTCTCCATCCGAGCCACCTGAGCCTGGGAGACTCCGATACGTTGAGCCAGCTCCTGTTGACTGAGCCCTGAATTCTGGCGCGCCTCCTGCAACTGGAGCGCAAGCTCCTTCTGCTCGATCAGCTCCTCCACATGGGCCCGTCGGGCAGGGTCGGCCAGAATCTCATCGCGCCACTGCGCGAAGTCAGCCTCACCATTTGCCACCAGGCTTTGCTTCGGTTGTGCCGTCATGTCACTCACCTCCTTCCTGTGCCAGGAATCGCTGATACCGTTCCTTCGCAATGTCGATCTCTCGCCGAGGCGTTTACTGGGTCTTCTTCTGAAACGCGTGGAGCAAGATGATGCGACGCTCATGAGAGAAGAAGTTGATCACCCGAAAGATGTTCGTGCGTACTTCATCGCGCAACTCCCCGAGCTTGCCATCGAGATGGCGAACCAGCGGTGCTCGAGCCTGAACATTGCGACGCCGAAGAATCTCAAGCGAGGCGACCAGGCTGTCCTGGACACGTTCGTCAACACTCTCGAAGAACTCGCGAACCGG
>JBJXFJ010000125.1:0-4422 GCA_046154735.1 Chloroflexota bacterium
CTCTGCTCATCCGTTGGAGCCTCGCTCAAGCGCCCCACGCCACCCAGCGGAGCTGTTCACCAAGCTGGGGGAGCTTCACTGGCGCCCTGCTACGCCTGTGACCTTCTCGATTTATACTCACTCTGGATGCAGTTCGAGTGGGATCCGGAGAAGGACGAACAAAATCGGGCGAAGCACGGCGTGTCGTTTGAGGAGGCGTCGAGTGTCTTTGGTGATCCGCTCGCATTGACGATCGGTGACCCAGACCATTCACACGACGAAGATCGATTCCTTACAACCGGCTTTTCGTTGCGGCAACGCGTCATCATCGTGGCTCATACTGAACAGGCTGACCGAATTCGCATCATCAGCGCCCGCGAGGTCACGGCAGCAGAACGGCAGGTCTATGAAGAAGGCAACTAATCCATCACCCGACGACGACATGCGAGACGAGTACGACCTCCAAGGAGGCGTCCGGGGCAAGTACTACGAACGCTATCAGCAAGGCACCAACATTGTCCTCCTCGATCCGGACGTTGCCAGTGTGTTCCGTGACTCCGTGACCGTCAACGAGACACTCCGCCGGTTTCTCGCCGAGCACGGTGCTCCCGCCTCTCCAGCCGAGCGTTAGCTGAGCCAGGCGTCCAGCACGACGGACAGGCAGGCCGGCGGGTGGGGGTGTTCACGGCGTCGACCATCCAAACACCCGACCCTGGGAGGGTGTTCAGCGGCCCGCACCAGTCAACGACTGGCCAAGGGAGTTTCGGAGGCCCGGTCAGCAGGCCTCAGAGACCAATCAAAACAACTTCGCCTCAACCCTTGCGATTTCCTGACCGGCCACGTGGGTGTCACCTTCCCTGACGGCGGATGAGCCGACGCTGCCGTGTCTATGAGCCTGTTAGACCTAAGCCGATCCCATCGGCGAGAGTAGCTCTGCTGATGTGAGTCCGTCGGTGGGCTGGCGGGGTCGGGAAACGGCCGCGACGTGCGCGTGGTCCACGAATCACTAAGATCGCATGCGGTTCGTACGCAATGAGCCATTTCGCACGATTGGAAGTTTGGAATCCATCGTAATAATCGCCCGTGAGTTGATACTTTGAATATTATGTAAACCACCAATTGGCCTGCGCGAGTCGTGGTTTGTGAGATGCATAACAACTCAACCATGGGTATAGAAATCAGAGAACCAGTAAACCGAGCGTTGCCCAGGCTCATCAGTGAACTACCGGAGGGAGTTGTGGCCCCCAGCGCCTGGCTCGCTGAGCGAGGCGTATCGCCCCAACTTGCCTACAAGTACGTACGGAGCTCATGGCTGGCCCAGGTAGCGCACGGGGCGTATGCACGAACGCCGGCGCGGGTGGACTGGCAGGGCGTGGTGCTGGGCCTCCAACGACTCGCCGGTCTGCCTCATCACGTGGGAGGCATCTTGGCACTCAACCAGCACGGCCTGGCCCACTCCCTGCCCTTGGGTGGCGAGGCTCGCATTCATCTCTGGAGCCATGGACCAGTGGCAACTCGTCTACCTGCCTGGGCACGGGCCTCTGGCATTGCTCAGGAGTTGGTCCTCCACCGGGCCCCGCTGTTCCAACTCCGCGAGCCCAACGACGGGCTCGTCGGACTTGTGACACACGTCCGAGATTGGACGATTATTACAGCGACGCCGGAACGCGCGATACTGGAAGTATTGAGTCTCGTGGATGAGACGGACGCAAGCTTCACCCACGCCGTCGACCTGTTCGAAGGCCTGCCTCCTCTCCGCACGGCACTCATCCAGCGGCTACTCGAGGACTGTCGCAGTATCAAAGTTAAACGGCTATTCCTCTGTCTGGCCGAGCGACAAGACGCGGCCTGGTGCCGCCAACCGGAGCGCGGTCGCGTGACTCTGGGCAGTGGGAAGCGAATGGTCACACGCGGTGGCTGGCTCGACAAACACCACCTCATCACCGTGCCTGAAAGAGCTCCGTGCTTAGCCAGAATAGCCGCTACCGACCGCAGCTCGCGTTACTGGTGGAGCTTCTGCCATACGTGGCCACGGAGCCCAGCTTTGCGCTCAAAGGTGGCACCGCCATCAACCTATTTGAGCGCGATCTACCACGGCTATCCGTGGACATCGATCTCGCTTACGTGCTCGTTCACGATCGCCCGTCCAGCTTGGCCGCGATCGGCGCCGCCCTGGAGCGAATTGCCCAAGCGATTGAGTTGGGGCTCAACGGGGCGCGCGTACAGCGCCTCGCCACGGAGGGGGAAGTGATCAAGCTCGTTGTCCGGCGCGGCGGCGTGCCGGTCAAGGTCGAGGTGACACCGGTGTTGCTGGGCGCGTACGAGACCCGTCTCTTCGCGGTGTCACGCCCGACGTAGCGGAGCGATTTGGCTACGTCGAAATCACGGTGCTCCAACGGGATGATTTGCATGCTGGCAAGCTCTGCGCCGCATTGGACCGACAACACCCGCGAGACCTCTTTGACGTTTGCTTCCTGCTGGCGAGCGAAGGTATCGGCGCCGAGTTGAAGGACGTATTCTTGATCTACTTGCTCAGCCATCGCCACCGTATGGCGGACCTGCTGGCGCCAAGTTCCAAAGACATCTCGAGCATCTACACGGCGGACTTCGCCGGCATGGCGGCCTCGCCCGTATCACTGGTTACACTGCGCAACCAACTCGCTCACGCGGGGATAGGCCCTAAAGATTCTCCAGAAGCATCCCGAGGTGAGGTCTAGGCGGACAAGTGCAATATGCGAAGCGGGAACGATGCCGCGGCTCTCGACAACACGATCATCTCATCGCTCCAAGTGGCAGGGCCCTGGAGCACGTCCTGTCGCCGTACTCGAGCCGTCGGATCGTTCGCTTCAGGTGAGGGATGAGGCTGCCGCGTGGTCTACCCAAGGTGCCTCGGTGATCGCCGCGCTTGATCGGTTAGCCGATGTGAGCGTGATCCAATATGCCACTCCGGAGCGCGGTGATGGGCTTTCGCTGTTCGTTCAATTGACACGAACTGGCGGAGTGGGTGAATCGGCGGCAATCGCAATCGCGCATTCGCGGCAGTGTCGTGTGGCCACCGATGATCGCCAGGCGCGGCGATCGTGGGAAGCGCTGAATCCTCAGGTTTCCACACTTGCCACGGAACATATCCTATCGAGCGCAGTAAGCGACGGGTTCCTCAGCATCGACGAAGCGCATACGATTTGGAGTGCGATGCAAATCTCTGACTCCGAACGAGGACTCGGTTTCTGATCACTATCTGATATTCCAGCAGAATTGGCCGGCTTCGGGTTCTCTGTGGCAGTCAGAACCGGGAAATTGCTTCGTGGCCAAGGGACTGCACATCAGCACCGGTCGATCCTGACCCAAGAACTGGCCCCATGGCCGAAAACTCTAGGTCACTCGACCAAGAAGCTCATAAGCCCTTGGTCGGGGGTTCAAATCCCTCCGCCACCTCTCAGAAATCGGCCCACGTTGACGGGATGCTCCCAGAACTTGGGACGATGTGCACCGGGCATGTGGAGTGCGCACAAGTTTCGGTTACACCCCATTGACGCTTCTCATTGCTTGGGATTAATCTTGGCCCATGATTACAGAAGTTCGCATTTACACGATCAACCGCGGGATGATGGATTCCTGGGTCGACATTTTCAACAAGAAGATCGTACCGACTAGCGCGAGCTATGGGGTCTCCGTCCTGTCGGCCTGGATCAACCGGCAGCAGAATGAGTTCATATGGATTCGCCAGTATCCGACTGAAGAGACCCTCAAGGTCTACGAAACGTCGACCGAGCGCGCCGCCTATCAGGGCCAGACTAGCCCGCATATCGCCAAGATTGAGGTGCGGACCGTGGAAGATGGCCTCGTTCGAGAGGCTTGATCCAGTTCGGCACAGCCGCCCGTAGCTCAGGAGCTAGACCAGGGTACGGCGCGATCCCATCCGAGCGGGTCGAAGTAGCCGGCCAGTGGGTTAACGCGAAACGGGGGGCTGTAGTCCTGGAAGGTGTGGTCGTGGCGGAAGGCGACGCCGCAGGCGCTGCGCTTGCCGCGTCGCTTGACCGTGACGTCCTTGTTTCCGCCAAGCCCAGTACTCGAAACGACCACGGCCAGGGTCTGCTCCATCCGCATGTTGGCCATGTGCTGGACAACACTCGATCCGACTGATTCGCCGACGATGATCGCCGAGTCAGTCGTGACATCCTCGATCGCTTCCAAGCATGCCTGCGCAATGTCCTGCATCGTCAAGCCAGGCGGGGCCTTCGGAGACTTGCCCTATCCAGGCAGATCGATGCCGATGCAGCGGAACCAGCTCGAGAGGTGCGCCATATGGTGGATCTAGCCAGTGTGGTCCATCGGATTGGGATGTACGAACGCCACCGGCAGTCCACTCCTGCCCAACTGCTCCCAGTTGAGAGGTCCGTTGATATGCTCCGCCATTTCTTACCACCTTTGCACTACCCTGCC
>JBJXFJ010000129.1:0-3952 GCA_046154735.1 Chloroflexota bacterium
CCCTGGCGCTGGGCGCGGATGACTACTTTGTCAAGCCCTTTTCCCCCGTGGCCTTGCTGGATAAGATCTACGATCTGCTGGATTAGCGCCCGCTTTCGCTTCCCCTCCCCCGGAGATGACTGCGGTGAGGCGACTCTGAAACTCTGACGGTGCGAAAGCGTGCGGATGCCGGAGGGGCGACTGGCAGTCGCCCGCGCCCCCACCCAGAACGTAGGAACCAGGCGCGACATCAGTCAGTTCGTTGTTCGCCGACCCGGGATATCGGCACGGGCGACTGCCAGTCGCCCCTACGGATGTCTGGATCCTCCCGAGCGGGCACTGGTGGGGTTCACCTCGATGAAGAGGGCGTTGGGAGTGCGCATGCCGTTGGGTCGACCGGCCGATCGATCACCTAAGATCACCGCGAAATGTACCGACCCAGGCGAAGCCCCGCGTTCTCCTCCCCAAGGCGGTGCTCTGGCCGTATGATTACCCTTGAGATGATGATGACTGACGAGAAACCCAATAAGCATAAGGATCTGCCCATAGCTGAGCAGGCCGGTGGCATTGTCATCTGGGCTGACAAGGTGGTGCTGCGGCTCACAAAAGGCGGGCACCTGGTGTTCCCCAAGGGGCACATTGAAGAGGGTGAGACGCCGGAGCAAACGGCCGTCCGCGAAATCCAGGAGGAGTGCGGGCTCAACACCGAGGTTGTATCGGTGGCTGGCGCCATCTCCTTCAAGAAGGGGCACAGCGTTCGGCGTGTCACTTACTATGTGATGCGGGTGGTGGGTGAAACCGACGAGATCGGCGAGCGCCTTGGAAAAGACACCTTTCCCGTGCCCGTTGATTGGGCCAGCCATCTGCTGACGTTTAAGAATACACGCAAGCTGCTCAAGGGCGTGCGGACGCAGGTTGATCGGCTGGTGGCCGGCGCTGAGCGCTGAGCCCCCGGGCCTCGCGGCGCTTTTCTCGCCCCCTGGGCTCCTGTTGGCGCTCCTCTGGAACTTCATCGTTCTCGCGTGCCTGCAGCTCACGGTCCGTCTGATCCGCGTATTCTCCGTGAAAACCACGCTCCTGGGGGCACTGGCCCAGACGCCGGTCTTCCTGGCCGCATCCGCGCTGTACGTGGTCTGGCTGGGCATGCGCTTTGATCTCTATATCGTCCCTGCCACGATCATGGGTATCACCGGTTACAGCGTGGCGCGCTGGATCCTGCGTGTGCGGCGCACGCGCGGCCGCGTGGTGGCTGCCCTTGGCACCGCCCTGCTCGCCTCCCCCTGGCCCGTGTTCATGCTGACCGTGTCACGCTGAGGCGAGGGGTCAGGGGTCAGGGGTCAGGTGTCAGGGGTCAGGAAGCCTACACTGCCCCCGGCCCCCGATCCCCGATCCCTGACCCCCTCGCTTCTCACCACTCACCCACAGCGCCCCGTATACTGATAGTCTCATGCGCTTCACCGTTCTAGGCACTGGCACTTCGCACGGCGTGCCGATGATTGGCTGCGAATGCTCCGTGTGCACCTCCGCCGATCAGCGTAATCGCCGGATGCGCTGCTCCGCGTTTATTGAGGTGAACGGGGTGCACCTGCTCATTGATACCTCCACCGAACTGCGGCTTCAGGCATTGGCGAGCGGGATCAAACGGGTGGACGCCATTCTTTTTACCCATTATCACGCCGATCACGTAAGCGGACTGGATGATGTGAAGGTGTTTAATGCCGTGGCTGGCGGGCCCATCGCCTGTTACGGCGATGTCGATACCGCTTCTGCCCTGCAGGAGCGCTACGCCTATGCGTTAGCCGGCACCAGATGGATTGGCGCCATCCCACATATTGAGTACAACGTGGTGGATGACGAGCCGTTCAGCGTGGCGGGCGTGACGGTGATGCCAGTACCTCTGGAGCACGGGCGTATCCGCTCCACCGGCTACCGTGTGGGCAACGCGGCGTACCTCACTGATTGCAACGGCATTTCCGAGCGCTCACGGGAGCTGCTCCGCGGCCTGGACGTGCTGGTGCTAGACGGACTGCGTGAGCGCCCGCACCCCACGCACTTCTGCATTGCCGAGGCGGTGGAAGTGATTGCCGACCTCAAGCCCCGCCGCGCCTACCTCACCCACCTGACTCATGAGGTGGATCACGCCACGCTCAACGCCCAGCTCCCACACGGCGTGGAGCTCGCATATGACGGCCTCACGCTGGAGCTTTAAGCGCAGACAACAGATAAAGAGTGCAAAAGGGAAAGTGCAAAGTGCAAAAAGGGCTGTTCAGGATGCCATCGGCAGTTACTCACAATTGCCCGCTTTTGCACTTTGCACTTTGCCTTTTGCATTCACCCCCGCACCGGTAGAATAAGCAGACCAATCAGATGATCCAGGCCGGCGCGAGCGCCGGGATATCCGCACGGGGGCTTCATGCAACTGTCCTGTCTCCAAGAGAACCTCGCTGAGGCGCTCGCCTCGCTGAGTCGAGTGGTGCCCACGCGCACAACGCTCCCGGTGCTCTCCAACATCCTGGTTCAGACTGAGGGCGGCCGCCTGAAGCTGGTTGCCAACAACCTCGAGATGGCCATGACGTGCTACATCGGCGCGCAGATTCAGGATGAAGGCGCCATAACGCTGCCGGCCAGAGTGCTCTCAGAATACGTGGGTCTACTGCAAAAGGGCCAGAAGATTGATCTGCAGCTTGATCCCCGCTCCCGCCGAGTTCACCTCGTCTGCGGGCGGCAGGACGCGCATCTGGCGGGTATCGACGCGGACGATTTCCCGCCCGTCCCGCGCGTGAGTGGCGAAGCCGGTTTCATCATGGAGGCCGGTCTGCTCAAGAAGTGCATTGGCCAGGTGGCGTTGGCGGCCGCCCAGGATGATAGCCGGCCCGTGCTCGCCGGCGTGCTCATGACCATCAAAGACGGCATGCTCACCCTGGCCGCGGCTGATGGCTTCCGCCTGGCCGTGCGCAGCATCCCGTTGCCTGAAGGCAGCGCGCCTGAAGAGCTGACCATGATCGTCCCGGCGCGCACGCTGGGTGAGGTAGCCCGCGTGCTGCCCGATGCCGAGAACGAGCACGTGCAGATCGCCGCCACCCCCACGCAAAACCAGATCCAGTTCAGCTTTGGCACCATCGAGGTGACCGGTCGGTTAGTGGAAGGCCAGTTTCCAGACTACCAGCGCATTATTCCGCAGGCTGCCAATACCAAGGTGGTCCTGGGCCGCTCCGACCTCCTGCAAGCCACCCGCGCCGCCTCCGTCTTTGCCCGGGACAACGCCATGATCGTGCGCCTGGCCATCAAGCCCGGCGAGGAATCCCTGGCCTTAGGCCAGGTGGTGGTCAGCTCCAGCGCCGCCGAAGTTGGTGACAACACCACCGAGCTGGATGCCAGCATCGATGGCGAGGCCATGGAAGTGGCCTTTAACGGCCGCTACCTGCGCGAAGCCCTGGACGCCATCGACACTGGCCAGGTCACCCTCCAGCTCACCGGCCCCACCAGCCCCGGCATCCTCCGCCCCCTCGGGGCCGATGCGGAACACTATTTTCACGTGGTGATGCCGATGCATATCGCCCGGTAGGGGTAGGCTTGGGGCCGATCGCCTGCGACAACGAGACGTGAGATCTCAATACACGCGTTCCGGGACTCGCCGGGCTGGCGATGATTACCAAGATATCGTCGCGCTAGACCTGCTTGTCGAGCTGTTGGAACACCCGTCGCGGTACGAGTATGTCGAGGTCGAGGCCGATGATGCGGGGGCTCTCGACGATGTGGTAGCACATCGGCCGGATGGTTCTGTACTCGCCCGTCAAGTCAAATTCTCAACAAATCCGACCAATGACGGAGATGAGTGGACGTGGGACAAGTTCCTCACGCGTGCACAGGGGGCCAGGGGAGCTTTGAACCGATCTCTCATCCAGAAATGGGCAGGGGCGTTCTTGGAGCTTCAGCAGCAGGGCGCTAGGGTTGATGCGGAACTGGTCAGTAA
>JBJXFJ010000160.1:0-6043 GCA_046154735.1 Chloroflexota bacterium
GTTGGCAAGCAGTGCTGGCGTATAACATTCGCGGCTATGAGCCGATCAGTCACGGGGCCCTGGCTGAGGCAGGAGGGTTCGGGCGGACGGTTCGGAGCGGTCTGGCCAAGCTCAGTTTCAGATTGCCACTCCAGAAAATCTGTACCACGGATTGGCTCAAGCAGATGGTTGGAGATCCGCGTTCGATCGTCATTGGCCATGGGATCGACCTGGATCTGTTTCACGCCCACGGTCGACGTGAGCCCAGTGAGTCCGACGAGGTGGTCATCGGTGTCATTGGCCGCACGGGCGAAGTGAAGGGCTATGAGGACTTTCTCCGCGCTCTGGGCGAGTTGAAACGTGAACTGCCAATTCACATCCGCCTGGCCGGTCAGGATGAAGTGACCCTGCCGTCCGCGTGGTCCTACAGTCAGGTTCGCACACCGGGAGAGCTGCAGATGGCCGAGTTCTATCGGTCGTGCAATGTGTTCGTATTTCCTTCGCGCGCGGAAGGATTCGGATTGCCGCCGCTCGAGTCAATGGCGTGTGGGACGGCCGTCATCATCACTGACTGCGGGGGGGTGAACACTTACGCCCGATCCGGCGAGAATTGCTTGATGGTGCCCGTGGCCGATCCGCGTGCCATGGCCGCGGCAATTGAACGACTGGTAGCCGATCCTGCGCTCCGAGAGACCCTAGTTGATGGTGGCTTCAAGACAGTGAGGCAATTCTCTCGCGCGGATGTGGAAGCACGCTTCTGCAACCTGCTCGAATCGCTGGCCCATGCCCAAGAATGATGGTGTACGGCTTCTGGCCATCGGCACGGACGTCGCGCTGGCTCAGCCGGCGGCCGTAGCATTTGGTGACGCCCATCAACGGCAGCTCAAATACGCGTCAATCCTTGAGCGCTATGACATGGTGGTGCGAACGATGGGTGGCACCAGGTCAAGCATCACGGCCGCCCAGAACTTTGCGATCCACACATCGGCTTCGCGGAGTCGAGGTCTGTTCCCGCTTGATGCTGCTCAACTGGGTGTGACCCTTGGGCGTGTCTCGCGGTCCACCGTGGTTTCAACTGAGGATCCGTTTCTCTGCGGCCTGGCTGGCTTCGTTATCGCCCGCCGACTTGGCCTTCCCCTGAGCCTGCAATTCGCCGGGGATATGATCAATAACGAGGTCTGGATGGCAGAGCGCCCGCTCAATCGATGGCTCAACCCCCTGGGCACATGGCTTATCCGTCAAGCTCAGACTTTCCGAGTTGTGAGCACGCGTGAGCGAGAAAAGCTCATTGGTCTCGGTGTGAATCCGACGCATGTCTGGAATATTGGCTGGATCACCGACTTTACACGCTTTTTAAAAGCCGATGGCTCAGACGTGCGGAAGCAATGGCTTGGCGATCGCTACACCCAGCTCATTGTCTTCATGGGGCGGCTGGTTCCGCAAAAGGATCTGTTTACGCTGATCGACGCGGCGCGAACGATTGCCCCGAAGTTCCCTCAGGCGCGGATCCTGATTGTGGGACGCGGTACGCTGGAGGGGCGGCTCCGTGCCGAGATCGATCGGTATGGGCTCAATGAGCAAGTGCTTCTGGCCGGCGCGGCTGCCTACGAAGACGTTCCGTCCTATCTGGCGGCGGCAGACATCCTGGCCCTCTCCACGATCTACGAAGGCAATGCCAGGGTGCTGGCTGAGGCCGCCGCGGCCGGCCGCCCCGCTGTCACCATGGATGTGAGTGGCAGCCGTGACACGGTGCTGGATGGTGAGACAGGCTATGTCGTTCCAGTGGGTGATGCCCGCGCGTTCGCGGATCGATTAGCCTGCCTGCTAGAGCATCCCGATAGAGCGCGGCACATGGGGCAGCGTGCTCGAGAGCACGTGCTCTCCAAATATGATGAGCGCCGTCTGCTACGGGAGTTTCAAGAATTCTGGACGTTCACGGCGGGCTTGAGCGCGGAAACTTCACCTCGATAGGCGCGTTGTAGCACTTCCAAGAATCGCGGCGCCTGCGCCTGCAACGAGAAGCGTTCCAGCACCCATTGCCGCCCGGCCTCGCCCATCTTGCGGCGTAACGGCACATCTTCAATGAGCATCGAGAGGCGATCGACCCATTCTTCGGTGGTCGTGGCGAGCAAACCGTTGTAGCCATCCTGAAGGATGTCTGTGGTCACTCCAACCGGAGAGCAGACAGGCGGAATGCCCACGCTCATGTAGAGCAGTGCCTTGAATCCGCACTTACCGCGCGTCCACTCAGTATCTGGCATGGGCATGATGCCAATGTCAAATCCGTGCAGTTCGTCAAGCTCCTGATCCAGGTCCCATCTACGGACTTGCAGGTTGTGAACGATCGGTGGCACGTATGAGCCGCCGACCACGCGCACATCGACATTGGGATACTTCTCAGTGATTTGATCCAGAGCGCGCACCAGCATGCGCAGGTAGGGCGCCGTGGTGTTGCTTCCAATCCAGCCAATCACCACTCGGTCAGATCGCGGTGCCTCAGCACGTGGTGCAAAGTAGTCCGTGTCTACGGGTGTGGGAATGACGGTGATATTGGAGTTGTAACGGCTCGCATACGACTTCAAGTTCTCATTCCCGGCTATCACCCAGGAGCTCAGCTCAATAGCGCGGGCAGTTTTGTGCGGCCGCTTGAGATAGGTTACGAAGCGGTTGGCATCGGCTGAGTTGGGCAGATAAATGGCGTCGTCAAAGTCAAAGACGATCGGCACATTTGTCTTGGCCATGGCCTCTTCGAAGAACGGCCCACCAAACGGGAACGCCTCGCGATGAACGAGAATGACGTCCGCCCGACTTGCCCGGGCGACGTCACTGAGCCGACTGAGCGTGCTCATGCCAAATGAGGCAACTTTACGCGAGAGATCTCCTGGTGAGTAGCGAATGTTATAGAACAGACTGGTCATGAACGGGCGGAGAATGGGGGTAATCCCATGCTCACGCAGGTACGGAAAATATTGCTCCACGCGCAGGCGATTGCTGGGTGCCTCGGTGGGATAGGGAACGACGCAGAGCAGCTTCATTGCGCGGCAGCCTCCGTGGAGTCGGCATCAAGAAACCATTCGGCTGTGGCCCTCAAGCCCTCCGTG
The DNA here is from genome assembly GCA_046154735.1 of Chloroflexota bacterium. Taxonomy (GTDB): domain Bacteria; phylum Chloroflexota; class UBA6077; order UBA6077; family JACCZL01; genus CAVXYC01. The sequence goes on from JBJXFJ010000160.1 coordinate 3,081, forward strand.
AATCGCACGACTGGGTCGAATCCTAACTCACTCCTGGCGCGGCTGATATCCGCGAGGGAATGCTTGATGTCTCCCGGACGTGGCTCGCCCAGAATTGGCTCGATGGACGTTCCGAGAATCCCATTGATCTCGTTGACAAGATCAAGCAGCGTGAATCGCTCTCCACAGGCCAGGTTAAAAACCTCTCCTCCAATGCCAGGCTTTGTGGCGGCGAGGACGTTACCCTCCACGACGTTGGCTACATAGGTGAAATCTCGGGATTGAAGGCCGTCCCCGTGAATCAGCGGCCGCTCACCCCGGGCCATCATCTGCATGAACCTGGGAATGACCGCGGCATACTCCGATGTGGGATCCTGACGCGGACCAAACACGTTGAAGTATCGAAAAGATACGGTTTCCAGCCCATAGAGTCGGGTGAACACCTTGCAGTAGTATTCCCCGGTCAACTTCGAGACAGCATAAGGGGAAAGCGGGTTGGGGATCATATCTTCCCGCTTAGGGAGCTCCGGGGTGTCGCCATAGACCGAGGACGACGACGCGCAGACCACTCGGCCAACCCCCGCGCGCCTGGCGGCCAGGAGCACCTGGAGCGTCCCGGTAGCGCCCGCATCGTGACTGATCATTGGGTCGATGACTGAGCGTGGCACGGAGGGAATTGCCGCCTGATGAAGGACCACATCCATCCCGATCATTGCCTTATCCAGTGTGTCGGGGTCCCGTATGTCGCCGTTGATCAGGTCGACGTCATCCACAATATCCAGCAAGTTCTCCACTCGCCCGGTGGAGAGATTGTCGAGCACCCGAATCTGAACGCCCAGTTCGAGCAAGCGCTGAGCGATGTTCGAGCCGATGAATCCCGCGCCACCGGTAATCAATGCCGATTTCATAATCCTACCTTGACCTCAGTGTGCCCCTGAGGGGCTTTGCGCCTGGCCAGCAGCCAGGTCAGGCCGATCCCGGCGGCAACAAACACCGTGGGCATGAGCATTGCTCGGTGTCTGAAAATCGTGCCGACATTGCCTTCAACGAGTCCGAGAACAGTGACAAGCATTCCGGTGAACAGGAGCGGCATGAGTAGCCGCCGCCAATCGTGCCTGAATCTGGTGGCAAGGCCGAGCAGCGCTAGGGATAGCATGGCGTACCAGCCCACCATTTCCGGAATCGTCGGTAAGTCCTTCACCCGCTTTACGGTCCATGGAAACGGGGCGCCTAACACGTGGGCAATGCCCATCGGAAGCTGCTCAAGCTGGTAGAGATACGGGTTCACGCCCTTGGGAGGCTTCGGCAAATCCAGGCCGGTTTCAGCCTTTTCCGCAATGAGGACTCGGTTACTCATCGTCGCCTCAACGCGCTTCACGTCGATAAATCGAAATCCCCCCCAGTGGGTGCCCACGGTAAGCATCACCGTAATGACTGCGAAGCTGAGACCGTAGGCCAGTTTCCTGGGAAGATCACTGCGATTAAGCACAAAGAACGTGATTGGCATGAGCCAGCCAAGGGCGAAATAAACATACAGTCGCAAATTCTCAAGAGTGTTGAAGGCAAGGAGTGTCCCCGCGGCGATTGAGACCGGAATGAGGTCTCGCAGGCTGGCTGGTCCGATCACTCTTGTGGCGGATTCTGCAAATCGGATGGTCCCATATATCGCGAGCACGATCAGCAAGACCACCCAGGTGTCTTTCAGATTGAGCGCGGACCAGAAAACGAGCGACGGGAAAAGTGTCATGGCAACGGCGGCCAATCGTGCACCGACGACTCCAGTAAGGTGCAGAGCCAGCGCAAAGGTGGCCACGCTTGCCAGGGCGCCCACCAGAGCATTGAGCCATTTTGCCGCCAGAAGCTCATGGCCGATCACGTTGTAAAGACCCGCCAAGAGATACGTGTAATTCACCAGGAGATAGTTATCAGATTTGTGGATACCCGCGCGGTCACCTCGCCAGACTTCAACGACGCGCCAGGCGATTTCGTCGTACGCGCGGTCGTCCTCAAACAGGAATCCGTTAGTGCGTGCGAGAAAGATCTGACCGAGTGCACCCGCAAGTAGGCGGATACCCATGGAGCTTGCATAGATCGTAAGCGCAAAGTCGCGCTCGGGGCCGCGCCAGATGACGCCTACCAGGACCCACCCAACAACAAGCGCCAGGATGCCCACCAGCACTGTCGCGAGCGTTCCCTGCCACATTGCAATGCCGAACGCGGCGATCGCGGCCGTGAGACTGGCTGCTCGAGCCCAGGTGTGCCAGGTTCCGCCTGCCTCGGCGCGCACCTTCCAGATCCGGCCGATCGCCGGTGCCGCGGTGCTCACGATTGAGATATTCCGTGGATTGCCAATTGCATGGACGAGATTATGCGGCCTCGCATGACGCTGAATCCCGCGCTGTGGCGGGGCGATCAATAAATGCCTGATGCCAGAGCTCGAGGACAAGAAGTGCCCAGAGTCGCGGCGCGAAATCTGCCCGGCCGTCTACGTGGTCATGAACGAGGCGACGAATTGCCGCGGGCTCAAAGTACTGACGGGCCAGCGCTTGCTCGCCGAGGACGACCTCCTGCAGCATGCACTTCAGGTCATCACGAAACCAGCGTCCAAGCGGCACCCCGAAGCCAGCCTTCCTTCGGTTCAGGATTGCGGGTGGAATTCGGTCGCGCATGGCCCGCTTCACCAGGTATTTCGAATTACCGTCTCGAATCTTGAGCGACAGCGGAAGGCGCGCGGCAAACTCCACGAGTCGATAATCGAGAAACGGTGACCGTGCTTCCAGCGAGTTGGCCATCGTGGCGATGTCCACTTTCACGAGTAAGTCGTCGGGTAGGTAGGTTGCCGTGTCCAGTTTCATGGCGGCTTCGGCGAGGGTCAGGTTGCCCCGTTGCGCAAATGGCTCGATGAGTCGTTCATCGGCACGGTTTTCCGCGACAAGGCTCCGGAACGCTGGTCGATAGTAAGCCGCTCGATCCGCCGACGGCAT
>JBJXFJ010000167.1:0-8027 GCA_046154735.1 Chloroflexota bacterium
CCCCCCGCTGCACTGACCGATCAGCGGAGGGTCGATACTGTCGACGTGTGGCTACCGGCAGGACAATCGGCGACGTTTGCTCTGCACCAGTGCGAGTGGGACACAGCGACAGCGGTGTGCTCTGTGATCAAGGACGCGGGGGACGATCCGGACGTGACCCATGGTGCCGAGATCCGAGCCCGCGTGTCCTGGAAGGACACCCCGGGCATGAGCATTCAGGGTGGCGAGGGGGTGGGCACGGTCACACGCGTGGGTCTCGGCCTCGAGGTGGGCGGGCCGGCGATCAACCCCGTGCCGCGGCGCATGATTGAGTCGGAAGTGCGGAAGGAGCTCGGCTCCCGACTGGAGCAGCGGGGTGTGACAGTCGAGATTTCCGTTCCAGGCGGTGACGTGATGGCCCGCAGGACGCTGAACGGCCGACTGGGCATCACCGGTGGCATCTCCATACTGGGCACCACCGGCATCGTGCGTCCGTACTCCACGGCCGCCTGGCGAGCCAGCGTACTGCAGGCCATAGACGTGGCCGCGGCGAACGGCCAGCGCCACATCGTGCTCACCACCGGCGGCCGGAGTGAAGGTTTCGCGCAGCGCATCATCGATCTACCCGAGATTGCGTTTGTGGAGATGGGCATCTTCACCGGTAGTGCGCTGGAGCGATGCGTGCGTCGCGATGTGCAGCATGTCACTCTGGGCGGAATGATTGGCAAACTCTCCAAGACGGCTCAAGGCCACCTTCAGACTCACGTGGCCGGCAATCAGGTGGACCCGCCCTTCATGGCCGAATTGGCCGCTCGGTCGGGCGCATCAGCAGACCTGGTGAAACCGATCCGAGCTGCAAACACGGCTCGGCACGTTCAGGAGCTCGTACAGGAGGCGGCGTTTCGCCCCTTCTTCGACCTAGTGTGCGAGGAGGCGGCTCACGCATGCATGGCGCATGTCAATGGCAGACTCCAGGTGGATTGCGTCATGTTTGATTTTGATGGCGTGGTATTGGGACGCTGGGTCCTAAGCAATGGTTAAGCTCTCCTCTCTGCTCGTCCTGGGAATTGACGATGACGGGCTCAACGGTCTGCCCGCCGGTGCTCGCCTTCGCCTTGAGAGCGCTGATATCGTCTGTGGCGGTCATCGTCAGCTTTCCATGTTGGGTCCAGGAGTACGTGAGTCCATTCCGATCTCGGCACCTATGGAGGCAGTCTATGAGCGTCTGGGACGCGCGCTAGCTGAAGGACATCAGGTCACGGTCCTGGCATCCGGTGATCCGTGCTGCTTCGGCATTGGACCTCTCTTGGTGGAGCGATTCGGGCGGCAGGCAGTGGAGATCGTCCCGTCTGTAAGCGCCATCCAGCTTGCTTTTGCGCGATTGGGCGAGCCCTGGCAGGAGGCGCGTCTTCTGAGTGCTCACGGCAGGCCGGTTGAGGGCGTGATTGGGCCCGTTCTTGCGGCGCGTCGTTCAGCGATTCTCACGGACCATGTCAATACGCCCGCTGCGATTGCGCAGCGGCTGCAGGCGTGTGGACTGGAAGACTGCCGGGTCGTGGTGGGTGAGCGACTTGGCGGCCCGCGAGAGCGTATCGTGGAATCAACGCTCTCGGCACTCACTGAGCAGGCGTTTGATCCACTCAACGTGCTACTCGTGCTTCGTTCACCGGAGGCCAGGCTCCTCGCTCCCCGCTTTGGGCTTGCTGATCACACCTACGCCCACCGCACGGGGATGATCACCAAGGCCGAGGTTCGCGCGGTCAGCCTGAGCCAGCTCGCTATTGAACCGGGTGACACGGTGTGGGATATTGGCGCTGGCTGCGGCTCGGTGAGTCTGGAGGCGTCAAGTCTAGTGCAGCATGGATTCGTCTACGCCGTGGAACGCGATCCGCCTCAGCTCGGATACTTGCGCGAGAATCTGGCCATGCACACGGGGCCAATACAGATTGTTCATGGCGAAGCGCCGAATGCACTTGCCGCGCTTCCGTCGCCGAATGCGGTCTTCCTGGGCGGATCAGGTGGTCGGCTCGATGAGACGCTGCAGGTCGTCATCACGAGACTCGCGCCGGGAGGTCGGTTGGTGGCCAATTTCGTCGTGCTTGACCATTTGCTCACCTGTGAGCGACGGCTCCAAGCGGCCGGGTGGCAGACCCAGGTCACGCAGGTGGCCGTGAGCCGTGGCGGAGCGCTAGGCCGCTTGGAGGCGCTGAATCCGGTATTTGTTCTCGCCGCGGGCCACGTCCTGAGCTCACGGTGACCGAACCGCTGCTTCACGGTATTGGCGTTGGCCCGGGTGATCCTGAGCTGCTCACCCTCAAGGGAGTGAGGCTTATTCAGGAAGCCGCGGCCGTATTCGTTCCCGTGTCACGGCGTGGCCAGCGCAGCCTGGCCCGATGGATTGCGGAGCCGTACCTGACACCCGAGCAACGCGTCATTGAACTGGAATACCCAACGGACGGTCGCGCCCAGCCCGAGCTGGAGCAATCATGGGAAGCCAACGCGGATGCGATTGCAGCCGAGCTACTGCGCGCATCGCCCGGGGTGTTCCTCACCGAGGGAGACGCCATGCTATACAGCACATTCATCTATACGATGGAGGCGTTGCAGCGTCGACATCCGCGCATTCAGGTTGATGTGGTGCCTGGCGTGAGCTCGGTCAGCGCGGCGGCAGCGGCCAGTCGTGTACCCTTGGCCACGGGACAACAACGTATTGCCATACTGCCCGCGGATGCTTCGGATGAGATTCTGCGCTCCACCCTGCGTGGCGCAGACACCACGATCTTCTTGAAGCTGAGCACGGGCGGTGACCGCGTGCTCGCACTGCTCAATGAGCTGGGGCTTACCGATCAGGCCGTCTGGATCCGACGCTGCGGCCAGCCGGATCAGGAGATCGTGCGGGATGTGCGTCAGCTCGAGCATAGACGATTGGATTATTTCTCGCTCATGATCGTGAAACGTTCCGGCATATGACCGGTGTGGTGTATTTCATTGGCGCCGGGCCCGGTGCTCCAGACTTGCTCACGGTGCGCGCGGATCGCTTGATCCGCGCGGCGGACGTCGTGATTTACGCGGATTCACTCGTGCATCCAGATGTGGCGCGCCTCGCGCGACCGGATGCGCAGGTAGAAGCCAGCTCGCGCTTGACCCTCGAGCAGATGAGTGCCTTGACCATTGATTCGGCACTCGCGGGCAAAACGGTGGCTCGCCTTCAAAGCGGCGACCCTTCCGTCTACGGCGCATTGTTGGAGCAGTTGACCCGACTGCGACAAGCGGGTGTGCGCTACGAAATTGTCCCCGGCGTGAGCTCCGCATTTGCCGCCGCGGCGCTCCTGAGCGCCGAGTTGACCGTGCCGGGCGTGAGCCAGACGATTATCCTCACGCGCACCGAGGGGCGCACCGGGCCGCTCCCGCCCGGCGAGGATCTGCGTGATCTGGCGCGGCATCAAGCTTCCATGGCCCTGTTCCTGAGCGGGGCCCTTCTGCGGCGCTCGGTTCCGGAGCTCATTGAAGGCGGGTATGCGCCGGAAACTCCCGCGGCACTGGTCTATCGAGCCACCTGGGAAGATGAGCGGATTATTCGCGGACGGCTGGTTGATATGGCCGACCTCGCCCACGCGGCGGGTCTCACCAAACAAGCCCTCTTGATGGTGGGCGGTGCACTGGACCCAGCCCTGCTGGATGATCCAGAGCGGCGCTCAAACCTGTATGACCCGGCGTACAGTCACGGGCGTCGCATTGGTTCTGGGCGTACTGGGTACCCTCACCCGAGCCCTCTCCAAGAGGGAGAGGGGGCAAGTCTAGTGGATATCGGAGTTGACACTGAACGCTCCAAGATCGGCCCCTTCTCCCTTTGGGAGAGGGCTGGGGTGAGGGAACCCAGCGCGCCCAAAACCAACCCGCGCACGGCGGTCATCGCCGTCAGCCGCCCCGGCATGCTGGTAGCCACGCGCATCGCTGCGCATCTGCCGCACGCCACTCTAAAACTGCCGACAGCGGATGGAGGCGGCGTGCGCGGTCTGCTGAGAAATCTATGGACTACCTCGGATGCCATTGTGATGGTGATGGCAGCCGGCGCCGCAACACGGCTGATTGCGCCGCTGCTCACGGATAAACGCACCGATCCTGGTGTGGTGGTGGTGGACGACGCCGGAACATTCGCCATCAGCTTGCTCGGCGGGCATCGAGCCGAAGCCAATGCAGTGGCTCAGGCGGTGGCCGCGGCGATTGGTGCGCAAGCCGTAACCACAACCGCGGCGGAGGCGCTGGGTGTCCCGTCCGTGGAGACACTGGCGCGAGATCAGCATTGGTTCATTGAGAACGATGGCGTGGCGGTGACCCATCTCGCAGCAGCCCTTGTCAATGGTGAGCGTATTGGTGTCGTGGCTGATCAACCCGTCACGGATTGGTGGCCGGGGTCCACTGAGCAGGTGCTGGAGCTGGCCAGTCTGGAAGCGCTGATTAAAGCAGACGTGTCAGCAGCGCTGGTGATCACCGACCGCGTGCTGCCGCGCGTGTATGCCAGCAACCTGGATCACTGGGTGATGGCTCGCCCACAATCGTTGGTGCTCGGCGTGGGCTGCTCAAGCGGCGCGGCCTTCAGCGAGCTTGAAGCCCTGGTACTCAGTGCGCTTGCGGAAGCAGAGCTGACTCGTCTGAGCGTGGCGGCTCTGGCAACCATTGATCGGCGAGCCGACGAACCGGCCATACTGGAGCTCGCCGGGTATTTTGGCTGCCCGGTTCACACCTATACAGCCGATCAGCTTGCGACCCAGAATGTCCCAACCCCGTCCGAGACGGTGCACGCAGCTGTGGGTACGCCCAGCGTGTGCGAGGCCGCCGCGCTCCTGGCTTCGGGGACGGACGTACTGGTCCAGACCAAGCGCAAGAATGACGTGGCCACAGTGGCAATTGCTCGGCGCCGCGCATCGTTGCCCCTATGACCGGCGGTGATCTCAATCAACCTCCGAGCCGCGACCGTGAGCGAGCGAGGCCCGAGGCAACGTCCCTCGCCCACGAGCGGAGGAATCTGGATAGGGAACCGCTCGCTCACGGTTGCGGCTCGGATGAGCCGGGCATGCTGACCCTTGTGGGGATCGGTCCGGGCGGCGCAGAGCATCTCACATTCGCCGCGGCTCAGGCCTTGCGCGCGGCCGAGGTGGTCATTGGTTACCGAGTGTACGTTGACCAGGTCCGACGTCGGCTGCGTGGCAAGTGGCTGATTGCGCGCGAGATTGGGCTGGAGCTGGAGCGCGCTGCGGAGGCCATAGACCTGGCCTGCCAGGGGTATCGCGTGGCGTTAATCTCGGGCGGAGATGCTGGGGTGTATGGCATGGCGGCGCCGCTCTTCGAAACGTTAGAGGCGCGTGGTTGGCGCCCGGGGCAGCCACCAATTGTCAACATGGTTCCGGGCGTCTCCGCGGCGCAGACAGCCGCGGCGGCTCTTGGCGCGCCGCTAATGCACGACTTTGCCACCATCAGCTTGAGTGACCTGCTGACGCCCTGGGCGGTGATCACCAGGCGCATTGAGGCCGCGGCCATGGCCGATTTTGTGATCGCGTTCTATAACCCGGCCAGCCAGAAGCGCTCCACTCAGCTTGATCACGCGTTTCAGATCATTCGGACCCACCGGCCCGCGGATGTGCCAGTGGCGTTCGTGCGTGACGCCGGGCGAGCCAGTGAGCAGGCCACGGTGACCTGCCTCGGAGATGCCCGTGGAAGCCAGGCGGATATGCGAACAATCTGCATCGTGGGGAGCTCACAGACCCGCCGATTGGGTGACCTGCTCTTGACCCCACGCGGCTACGCGGCTCACATGGGTCAATAGCCGCGCCGTATGCCGTTATGGGTTAATTATGCCTTGCTCCTGCTGGCGGTGCTGATCTGGGGCTCGCTCCACCCGGTAGCGAAGCTGGCGCTGGTTGAGGTGGCGCCATTGCAGCTTGCCGCGTCGCGCGTCAGCCTCGCGGCGCTGGTCTTGATCCCCATCTGTCTGCTCACCGGCCGCTCGTCCAGACTGCTCCACACGTTGCGCCACGCCCCGGGAACCATTGTCCTCCTGGCCCTGCTGGGCTATCCCTTCTCCATGGCACTCTCCATGGTAGCTCTCGCGTCAGTGCCAGCGGCACTGAACTCACTCTTTGCCAATAGCAGCCCACTCTTTGTGGCGCTGTATGCGCTGACATTGCTCAAGGAGAAGCCCAGCCGGCGAGCCTTGGCCGGCATCGGCCTTGGATTTGCCGGCGTCGCTCTCCTCACGCTTGGAGGCGCACCAGATGGTGGCGCATTACAGCCAATCGCCGTGGGACTTTCGCTCATCGCGGCCGCCTCCTGGGCAGCCTATTCGGCCGTAGCGCGTCGAATTCTGAACGAGCACGATCCTATTGCGGTGACAGCCCTGGCCGCCGCGGTGGGCGCGGTGCCGGTGCTTCTGATCGCAATGATCTGGGGCGGCGGGATGAGCGATCCGTTCCAGGCCACCACGCGGGTGCAGTGGCTCCTACTCTGGGTGGGCCTGGTGGCCACCGGCGTGAACTTCACCATCTGGGCCGTGGCCCTGCGCCGCCTGCGCACGGTGAGCGTCTCCGCGTTTCAGTACATGATCCCCGTCATTGCCATGATGATCGCCGCCGTGCTTCTTGCTGAGCAGCCCACGCCCATCGTTATCGTGGGCGCCGGCCTGGTGCTGGCCGGGGTTGCCGCGGCCCAGGCCGGGTAAGACTATGGGAGTCAGGAGTCATCCGTCACAACGATCTGCTCAAAAGCGTCCAGCAACGCTGGCACCTGGACACGTGCCGCAGTCCAGACAATGCCAAGATCCACATCGACGTAATCATGCACGAGTCGGTGCCGCATGCCCACAATATCGCGCCATCTCACGCTTGGATGCGCAACCTGGGTTGCATCTGAAATGCGTCGAGCCGCCTCGCCAATCACCTGGAAGCGACGAATGACCGCGTCTTGAAGCTGGACGCTCAACATGAGCTCTTCTCGTGTCACGGTGTTCGTATACTCGAGAATCAGCCTACCTGACGCTCGGATATCGGCCAGGTATTTGGCGTCACGCCAGGTAGACGGATCTGACATGCTCGAGCACGTGTTTACGGAACAACTCGTTGCGACTCTGTTCCACAGAGTTGCGAGTCACAATGTCCACGCTCCGCCCAAAGATCTCTCCGAGCTCACGCTCCATTGCCGCCAGATCAAAGAGTCCCCAAGCTGCAGATGGTTCGAAGCTGACGAGCACGTCAATATCACTGTCAGAGCGAAAATCGGATCGAAGAACCGAGCCGAAGAAACTCAGCTCCGCGATGCTCCAGCGCCTGCAGAACCCCTCGAGGGTAGGTGGGTCAAATTCAAGTCCCGCCATGCTAATCCTTTCTATTATCGCATGCTGGGACGCTGACACGGTTCGCGCGGACTGTGCCACGCGCACTACGATATGAGACCATGACGACCGATCGCGAATTCACTGAGCGGCTCACCGAGGAGATTGCCTCCTGGCGCCGTGATGGCTTGATCAACGCGGCACAGGCCCGGGCGATCATGGCGCGGTACGGGCTCACGTGGGGTGAATTGGACGACACGCGGCGACAGGGGCGGCTAGCAGCGGTCGTAACAACCTTGGGGGCCGTGCTCACCGGTATCGGAGTTATCCTCTTCGTCGCTTCGAACTGGGGCGAGCTGGGACGAGCCGCGCGATTGGTCCTCTTACTCCTGGCACTGGGTGTCGCGTATGGGCTGGGATTCCTGGCCGACCGGCGCGATCATCCGCGTGTTGGCGCATCGCTCATCTTTCTGGGAAGTCTGATCTTTGGCGCCAACGTCTTCCTGGTGGCCCAGACGTATCACGTGCAAGCGGGCAGTCCGTGGCTGCTCCTCTTCTGGGCAGCCGGCGCAACTGCCACCGCTTACACCGCGGGATCACGCCCGTCCATGTACTTGGCCGTGATCGCCATGCTGCTCTGGTACGTCTTTCAGCTTGTGGAGTGGGATGCGCTCTCGCGCGGCGCTCAAACGCGGGCTGTCAGCACCGCGGCAATTCTACCGCT
>JBJXFJ010000171.1:0-4834 GCA_046154735.1 Chloroflexota bacterium
TTTGGATGTTCCCAGGCTGAGTTGGGGGAGAATGGAGAGCGGCGCTCCCGCACGCCGCACTCCAAATGACGGTCGCACATGCTTCGGTCGCACCCTTCGGAATGCCTGCATCCCCTCCGCCCTGGAGCGCGTGTCATTATGGTCAAGTGGACGCGCAGGCAACTCGAATTTGAGTGCGTCAGCGCATACATTCACGATCACTCAGCGCCAGGTTCGCGTCTCGAAACGATCCGAATTTGCATCTCAACACCATTCCCACATGATCTTGATGGGTGTCACTCGGTCCCGACCCCATGATCCCAGCAGTTCCGGCGTCATCGGACGAGCGGATGCGCTTGCGGGTTTGACGGATCACAGGCCCAATTCGTCCGTATCCATTTGGTACGGATCTACGAAGTGAGCGGCGATAAATCGACCGGCAAACCAGGCAAGCGCCAGCGGAGCGAGAGACCCGGGCCCGCTCTGACTGTGCTTACTGGGAATCTCATTCGAGTGGGACAGATGCCCCCGACAACCCAACGAGCGGAGCTTCGCCCGATTGCCTGGGCAATCGATTGCACCGAACCGAGAGCCAGGCTCACTGCCCACACCACTGTCCGCGGATTGAGGGAGGTCAGCGACTGATGACACCCTCTGAGATGGAGGGCGAACCAGACCGGCGGCCGCTCCAACTCCGACCACGCGAACGCGAGATTCTGCAACTTCTCGCCGAGGGCATGACCCGACGTGCTATCGCTGACCACCTCGGAATCAGCGTGTTGACCGTCGGACTGCATGTCACGACAGCCATGGATCGACTCGGGTGCCATCGCTATCAGGACGCGATTCGAGAGGCGGAACGCCTCGGGTGGCTGCATCCGTCACCCTCGCCCGATCAAGCTGGGACCAGCGAGGGGACATCCACGACTGAACCCGCGGATCCGTCGAGGGGAGTTGCCCCCAGGAATCGTCGCCCCAAGTCAGTCCCGATGTCAGAGCGTAGAGACCGCCCGCCATCAACATACGTTCCCGGCACGCCGGAGTATGAACAGCTCCTTACAATTGGGAAGGCCGCCAAGATGCTCGGCATCACCGTGAGTGGCGTTCGCGGGGCGGTGAGCCGACTCACGGTCCATCCCGCGGCCGGCCGAGGCTCTGCGATGCGATTCGAGCCCGACGAGATTTAACGCTATCATCACGCTCGGACTGAATCGCAGCGCCAACGACGGTACGGCTTCCCGCCGCAATGACGTGTTGCATTTGGAAACCGGATAGGGCTTTCAGTATTGCAGGGGACCACCGCAAGAGCAGGTCTCAGCCCGTCTCCACAGGGTCATCTCAGTGTCCTTCTCGGACCAATCACCTGCGGAGCGAAGGGGCTTGTCCATAGTCTTGGACGCGTGATCCGCTGACCGCAATCGCGGGTGAGGGAGCTCCAGGCACAGGGCACAAGGCCCCGTGCTACACTGTTCCACCACCAACTCGACTTTGAAATGAAACTGCCTCCTTCACGGGTTACGCCAATCCTGCTCGGGCTCGTCAGCGACTTTGAAATGCCGCTGCGTTAAACCACCTTTTCAATGCGCACGGCGCACGCCTTGTACTCAGGGATGCCAACACGCGGCGCGTAGGCGTCATGGGTGAGCAGATTGGCTGTCGTGCCGTTCAGGCTCACAAATGGCAGAAACACCTCCCCGCTGCGCTGGCCGCCGGAGATAAGGACAACCGCTTCGGTGACTCCGCGGCGTGTGACAATCCGCGCCCGGTCGCCATCGGTCACGCCAGCGACGCGCGCATCATCCGGGTGTACGGAAAGCTCGACCTCGGGGTAGCGCGTCAGGAGGCCCGCAACTCTGCGGGTGAGATCGCCACCGTGCCAGTGGTAGAGCACTCGGCCGGTGTTGAGCACCAGCGGATACTCCGTATCCGGCGTCTCCTGTGCGCGGGGCCCTTGTTGCACCGGCACGAATTTCCCGAGACCGCGAGGAAAGCTTTCGGCAAAGAGTACAGGCGTCCCGGGATGGGCTGGTGTGGGACACGGCCACTGAATGCCGCCATGTTCCAGGGGTTGATAGGAGATCCCGCCAAGAAACGGCACCAACGCCGCCATTTCGTCAAATATCTCACTCGGATGCTGATAGTCAAACTGTCCGCTTGATCGGCCAGCAAGCGCCTCGATGCGCCGGGCGATCTCACAGCTAATCCACCAATCGGGTTGTGACTCGCCCACAGGCTCTATAGCCTGGCGCACGCGTTGCACTCGTCGCTCACTATTCGTGAAAGTGCCGTCCTTCTCGGCGAACGTCGTCGCCGGCAAAACAACATCGGCCAAGGCTCCAGTTTCATTAAGAAACGGCATCTGCACCACAAGAAAGTCAAGCGACTCGAGCCCGCGGCGTGCATGCGTTACATTTGGCTCAGTAAGCATGGGGTTCTCACCCACGAGATAGAGCGCACGCAGCTCACCGCGTAACGCGGCATCGAACATTTCGGTAAGTTTTAGACCTGCCTTCTCCGGTGGGTGCATGCCCCAACGAGCGGCAAATCGTCCCCGGACCTCGGTCGACAGGCCCTGATAGCCCGGCAGCGTGTCCGGCAGCACACCCGCGTCACCGCATCCTTGCACGTTGTTCTGGCCTCTCAGCGGCGCCAGACCCGCCCCGGGTTTGCCCACTTGCCCGGTCACCAGTGCCAGATTGGCCATAGCCTGCACGTTGGCTAGCCCCTGGGTATGCTGGGTGATGCCCATGCCCCAGAGCAAGCATGATCCGCCATGCTGGGGTCGTGCGAATTCCCGCGCGGCAGCATACAACGCGTCAAGAGGAATCCCCGTGATCTCCGAAACAGACTCCGATGTGTACCGCTCAAGACTCTCGCGCCAGAGGTCGAATCCCTCGGTGCGCGTCTGAACGAAGCTCCGATCCCACAACCCCTCATCAAGAACGATCCGGGCAAGTCCGTTGAAGAGCGCCACATCTGTGCCAGAGCGCGGGCGTAGCCAGGTATCGGCCAGGTCGCACAGGGCAATCCGTCGAGGATTGACGACGATGAGACGCGCGCCGTTCTCTTCCACCGCGCGTCGAAGGCGAGCCGCAATCACCGGGTGATTAGAATCCGTGTCCGAGCCAACCACCATCAGGCAACCAGCGGCCTCGAAATCGGCATACGAGTTCGTTGTGCTGCCACTTCCGAACATCTCAGTCAGGCCGGCCACGGAGGGAGCGTGGCAGAGTCGCGAGCAATGGTCCACATTGTTTGTGCCCATGACGAGCCGGGCGAGCTTCTGGAGGACGTAGCCGTCCTCATTGGTCGCCTTGGCGGAGCCAAGCGCGGCAAAGCGGCCACGGTGCTTCCAGAGCTGCGACGCCACGTGGTTCAGCGCCTCATCCCAACTCGCCGTTTCAAACGGTCCGTGCTTCATACGTCGAATGAGCGGTGTTGTCAGGCGATCAGGGCTGCGGACAAACTCCAAACCAAACCGCCCCTTCACGCAGAGCATGCCCAGGCTCGACGGATTGGCCGGCACGTCATCCACCTGAACAAGCTGATCAAATGCATCAAGCTGCATGCTCATTCCGCAGCCCACACCACAGTACGGACAAATCGTCTCAACGGTCCGCTCAATTGGAGCCCGGGACGGGGTCTTTTGTTGAATGGCCTGGGTAGGGCAAGCCGCCCAGCACTGCCCGCACGAGGTGCAATTGGAATCTGCAATCCGGCCGTGCCCGAAGACGCCGATTGACGTGTCAGCGGATCGATCAAGCACGGTCAACGCATACGTCTGCTGCACATCCTGGCAGGCAACGACACAACGCTGGCAGAGAATGCAGCGGCTGCGATCAAGGTCCCAGAATACATTGCTCGCATCCAGACTCGCGGGAGCTGGGTCCGCGCCGCGCTCTCGAGCCGCAAGATCATGCACACGCGCCGCCTCCCCCAGCTCCCCCAGAAGATCCAGATTGGTCTCACTGAGCATGTCCAGAGTGAGCCCCAGAACCCCGCGCCGGATACGGACAGCGCGGACTGAGTCAGTAGCCACCACCAATCCTTCCTCAACCGGAGTGGTGCAGGCCGCTTGAACACCGTCCCGGCCACGGATCTCCACGAGACATGTACGGCACGTGCCAAGCGGCTCCCGATCAGGATCCTTGCACAGATGCGGGAGATCGATCTTGAGTCGCAGAATGGCGTCCAGCACCGTGGCCGAGGAGGGCATCTCGATAACCCGTCCGTCAACTGAGAGCGTGACATCAGTCATTGCTGCCCCTCAAACACCTGATCTGGTGCAAATGACTGAAGCGCGCTCAGCAGCGGTGCTGGCGCCATTTTGCCCAATCCGCAGAGCGACGCATCCTTGACAATTTCGCTGAGCTCTATCAGGTCGTCCCGGGAGCTTTGCAAAGATTCTATGGAGTCCACTTGATCCAGATGCTCTGCCAGCCGGCGAGCTCCCTCGCGACACGGCGTACATTTTCCACATGACTCGCGGGCATTGAACCAGGTCAAGCCACGGACAACGTCAATCAATGATCGACTCCTGTCCAGTGCTACCAGGTTGCCGGATCCCAGAAACACCTCACGCTCATCCGGAGCGAGTGAACGGTTGAACTGGGACGGCGGAACGAGCGATCCCGAGGGTCCGCCTGCAAGAACGGCCTTCAGATCCGTCCCTTTCCTGGGGCCCCCGGCCATGCCGAAAACCACCTCGCGTAACGTAGTCCCGTACGAAACCTCCACAAGGCCGGGGCGCTGAACATCACCGGTGACGGATATCAGCTTCGTTTTGGACCCATCGTCCACAGTTGACTCGGAGTCTATTTGAGATGCTGCCCGGATGACGGCGGGAACCCGAGAG
>JBJXFJ010000182.1:0-6017 GCA_046154735.1 Chloroflexota bacterium
CTCTGCCTGTCCCGTCTCATCGGGAGAAGCGGACGGGATAGGCAGAGACGCCTGTCCCACCGAGTAAATCTGAGGCAATAGTCACCGTCGTGTCAACTGACCCACTAGTTCTTCCCCGGGGCACATTCGGATAAGCTGCTGCTGAGAACAGCTCACCCCACGCGGTGAGCGACGGCCCCTTAACTCCGCAGCTTGGCGAGAAACTTCGATCTGAACTTCGCCACCTTCGGAGCCACGACCACCTGGCAGTAGCCTTGGTTTGGATTTCGCGCAAAGTACTCCTGGTGGTAGTCCTCGGCCGGGAAGAATTCAGGCGCCGCAACGAGCTCCGTAACAATGGCGCCTTTCCAGATACCTGCCGCGCCGATTTCGCCAATCACCTCCTGCGCCACTCGCTGCTGCTCATCCGAGTGGTAGAAGATCACCGATCGGTACTGCGTGCCCACATCCGCCCCCTGACGATTCAACGTTGTGGGGTCATGGATCGTGAAAAAGACTTCAAGAATCTCGCGAAACGAGATTTTCGCCGGATCAAACGCGATGCGCACAACCTCCGCGTGACCCGTATTGCCGTTGCACACTTGCTGGTACGTGGGGTTTGGCACGGGGCCACCCGCGTACCCTGAGATCACATCGACAACGCCGCGGAGCTCATCGTACACGGCTTCCAGACACCAGACGCAGCCGCCTCCGAGCGTCGCAATCTCGCCAGTGGGTGGAGCGGTCATCTGTCGTTCACCTGATTTGGAATTCCTCCCGAATCATAGCGTGTCGCACAGATCTGGAGTGACGTTTCACCGTCTCATTGTGCCCTCAGCCCAGTCCTCTTCCAGAGGACTGGGCTGAGGGCACAATGAGACATGGGAACCGCTAGTGCTCTGTCAATCATGGATTGTCGGGTAGAGGTCATCGGAGGTGTCGGGCATCTTGCCCGACACCGCCGGTGGCAGGGGAACCCCACAAACCAATTTGGACGGTGCGCTAGCCTTTGCTGGTCGTCCATTCCGAGTCGGTTGGAATCACCGTGGTGGCCAGTGTGCGCTCCGCATCGGCCGCGTACCAGTCCTTCACCAGATCACGCCACTTGATGTAGTGTGGAGCCAGACGGTGCGCGTCAAGCGCCGCCTCGTCCGCATACACCTCATATAAGTAGATGATCGATGAATCATCAATCCCGCGACTCACGTCAAAGCGATAACAACCGGGCTCATCCCGCACGGCCGCCCGACCGTTCGCCTCGAGAGCCGTGAGAAACTCGTCTACGCGCTCCGGCTTCACGGTGAGCTTCACCATCAGTGTCAACATGTCTTCCATCCTCCCGCGGTCTTCAGATCGAAGGCCGAGCGTCGCACAGCCATGCGCGACTCTCGGCCCTCTCTGCTGACGTTCGTTTCAACTACGCCGAAGCGTGATGCACCCCGGGCGTGGCTTGAAGAACTTCGTGAGAAGCTTCCACCCACTGGGCGGTGCGTGGCAGCACCACACCCGCCGATCGCACGCGGTAAGACTCGTGTGCGTCCACGCCAGTAGGCGCCGTCCCGTTTGCCTCAAGCTCGCGCGCGGCGGCAATCCAGCGCCGGCGAACTTGAATGATGCCGGTATCGCTGGTTCCGAGGTGTTCATGCCATCGTTCATATATGGCGCCCATCGTCTCCTGCAGAGCCTGATCCTGCATGGCCGTACCCGGCAACCCTGAAAAGACTTTGGTCCGCTGCGCTTCCCAATCGATCATATAGTCGTTCGAGGCATTCGCCTTAGGCCGCCACTCACTGCCCGGCTTGCCGGCGATGGGTGTATCCAGCGTATCCACGCCAAGGTGCAGTCCCCATCCATAGTGCATCCGCTCAACTTCTTTTTCGCTGAGTGCGCGTGTGGGATGCCAGGTAGCGGTCCAGGCCATCGTGGTGTAATCGTCAATTGGCACCCAGGCATGCCCGCTGATCTTCGGGCTCTCTCCGTAGGATGGGATCATCGAGTAGTACGGCATAAGGAACTGAGTAATCCGCCAATACCATGAATCTTCCTCAGCCTTGCGTCGGGCACCCACCAGCACACCATAGTCGGTGTCGACGACCTCAAAGTGCGGGTGCTTGTCCTTCGCCTTGTAGATCATCCCACGAGATCCGCCGCTTGTCTGGAGCTCCGGGTTGGCCTCGTGCTCATTCTCGCTCTTGACTCGGTGCGAGCTGAGCGGGCTGTGCAAGAATCCGGAATGGCTCGAGTCAATTCCGCCTTCCACCCCCTGGGCCCAGTTGCACTCCGAGTACCGTTTGGACACGTACACTTGTTCAGAAGGCACGAGATTCCACTCGAGCGAGGGCAGCTCAGGCAGGACTTCACGGTTTCCCAGATAGGCCCAAATGACTCCGCCGCGCTCGCGCGTTCGATATGCTGCAACCTTCACCTTATGCTTGAAGTTGCTTTCAGGGGGCTCGTTAGGCATGTCCACACAGGCGCCTGAGGTATCGAATTTCCAGCCGTGATAAACGCAGCGCAGGCCCGCTTCCTCATTGCGTCCAAAAAACAGCGAGGCGCCACGGTGGGGGCAATTCTCCGCAACCAGTCCAACCTCACCGGTTGTATCGCGAAACGCCACGAGATCCTCACCCAGGAGGCGCACGCGCAGGGGAGCGCCGTCAGCTTCAGGCAGCTCGGACGCAAGCAGCATAGGATGCCAGTATTGCCTGAGCACGTTCCCCATTGGCGTGTTCGGACCAACCCGACACATCAGCTCATTATCTGATCGATTAAGCATGGCTCCTCCACCTCATCGTCGCGGCGATTACGAGCGACATCTTTAAGACTACGTCACCGTGATGTGCCGTGCAACGTATCCAGCGGCGCGGGGCAGTGATCGAAACGTCTGCGTGCCCGCTCATTTGGAGTGCGGCGTGTGGGAGCGCCGCTTTCCTTACTCCCCTGACTGGGCTGGGGGAGAATCCAAAGCGGCGCTACCACACGCCGCACTCCAAATGAGCGGGCACCGGGGAACTTTCTGGATAGCCGTGGTGCGCCCCTCAGCGGGCCGGCTGCAGCATCACATTATCAATCAATCGAGTTCGGCCAATGCGCACGGCCAGGGAGGCCAGCGCTGGACCGTCAACGATATCAATCTCATCCAGCGTTTCAGGGTGAGCCACGCTCACGTAATCCACCTGGGCCGCGGGCTCGGCCTGGATAACGGACAGCATTGCCGCGCGCAACACGCGCGCATCTCGCTCACCAGCCACGTAACGTGACTGGGTATCGAAGAGCGCACGGGAGAGTACCAGCGCGGATTCACGCTCGGTGGCGCTTAAATAGGCATTCCGGCTGCTCAGTGCTAATCCGTCTGCTTCGCGCACGGTGGGGCACACGACGATCTCAATGGCGAACCGCAGATCGCGGACAAGGCGGCGGATCACCACGGCCTGCTGAGCGTCTTTCTGGCCGAAGTACGCGCGATCAGGCGCCATGATGCTGAACAGCTTGGCAACCACCGTGGCGACGCCGTCAAAATGCCCTGGGCGAGCGGCGCCTTCCAACCGTTGGCTCAGGCTACCCACGGTAACCACCGTCTCATTGCCCGGCGGATACATCTCATCCGTAGACGGCGTGAAGACCACGTCAACACCGGCGCGCTCGAGCATTGCCAGATCGCGAGGCAAATCGCGCGGATACGAGGCTAAATCTTCTCGTGGACCAAACTGAGTGGGGTTCACAAAGATTGACGCGGTGGCCGTGGCATTCTCCTCGCGGGCGCGCTTGACCAGGCTCAGGTGTCCCTCATGGAGGTACCCCATCGTTGGCACCAAACCGTGGGGGCGGGGCAGCGCGTTGAGGCATGCCCGCGCTTCGCTCAAAGTTGAGATAAAACGCATTGATCAACTAACTCGGGGAGCGACTCGGCGACTCAGCGCGAAGTCCGTCAATGATCGACTCATCCATAGAGAAGCTCTGCTGATCGGTAGGAAACGCTCCCGCGCTGACATCAGCAATGTAGCGCGCTACCGCGTCCTTGATGACATCCCGGAGCTCCGCATAGCGCCGAGCATGTCGAGGGACGAAATCGTTGAACAGCCCCAACAAATCGTGGATCACCTGCACCTGGCCGTCGCAGCCCACGCCGGCGCCTATCCCAATCGTCGGTATCTCGAGCGTACGCGTGATGTAGGCGGCCAGGTGGGTGGGAACGCATTCCAGCACCACGGCAAATGCGCCAGCCGCTTGAACTGCCAGCGCGTCGCTGACAAGTTTCGAGGCCACTTCGGGTGTTCGGCCCTGAACCCGGTAGCCCCCGAGCTGGTTGACAGACTGAGGCGTGAGTCCAATGTGGGCCATTACCGGTATGCCACAATCCACCATGCGCCGAATCGTTGGCTCCATCGGCAGACCGCCTTCTAGCTTCACCGCTTGAGCACCGGCGTCTTGAAGCAATCGGCCCGCATTACGAACCGCGTCATCAATGTTCACCTGATAGGTGAGAAATGGCATGTCTGCCACCACCAGCGACTGTTTGCTCCCTCGAACGACGGCGCCGGTATGGCGCGCAATATCATCCAGTGTCACTTTCAGCGTGGTATCGTAACCATAAACAACGATCCCCATGCTGTCGCCCACGAGCAGCATGTGCGCACCGGCCTCGTCTAGCACCCCGGCTGTTGGGTAGTCATAGGCAGTGAGCATGGCGATGCGCTCCCCATTACGCTTCATGTCCTGGATCTTTGTCACAGTCAGGCGCATGACGCCGTCCTCTCCTGCGTGCGTGGAGTTGTGAGTATGTGGACCAAGTTTCGCATTTGATCCGCGGAAATTCGGCCCTGCTCTTGAGCCAGGGGCAGCGTACATTGAGCGAGCTGGATGTAGAAATCAACAAGCTCAGGACACTCGGCAGCGATCGCTTCAACGTGGCGGCGGACCGTCTCACCGTCTCCTCGGGAAATTGGTCCGGTCAGCGCCGCCGGGATCCCCACTGCGCTCAGGTTCTGGAGAGCTCCGCGCATCAGCGGCAGGAGTGCGCTGAGCGCCTCGTCATCCGTAAATCCGCTTGACCGCAAGAGGCGACTTGCCGCGCTAGCCAAAGTTACAAGATAGTTGCTGGCCATCACTGCACCCGCGTGATACTGGCCCTTTGTTCCGGGAACGAGGACATGCGGCCTGGCCCCGAGTTGCCGCGCGAGCGAAACAAGGACACCTTCAAGTGCTCCGTCCGCTTCCACTCCAATGACAATGTCTGTAAAAGCCGAAGCACCGCTGATCTCAGTAAACGATTGCAACGGGTGAAACGAGCCCGTGCAGCCACCCGCCTCACTGACGGCCGCGAGTACGGAACGATCCAGGGCCCCGCTACAGTGGACTACCGCATGATCGGAACGCCAGCTCACTGACTCCGCCAGAGAGGCAATGGCACCATCGGATGTAGTGATGAACACCAGGTTGGAGGTTGCCGCGACTTCCTGAACGTCCGAGGCAATGCGAGCTTCGGGAAACCGCTTGCCGGCGCTCGCCGCTCCCTCTAAAGACCGCGACCAAACGACTCCCACGTGCATTCCGGCCGCAGTAAGTGCATGAGCAAGCGCGGATCCAAGCCTGCCCATTCCGATAATTCCCATGCGTGACGTCATGCTAATGCTCATCGTTCAGCTCATAAATCAAGCGTAGTCCAATCAGCGTGAGGTCCGGCTCAAGACGTTTTATTTCCGGAATCTCACCGGCAATCAGAGCCGCAAATTCACCGGTTGCGATGACCGAGCCTGCATGGCCGGTCTCGGCTCGGATGCGCATGATCATCCCCCGGACCATGGCAATGTGGCCATAGACCAGCCCAGACTGGACGGCAGAGGTCGTATCCTTACCCACCACGGTCCTTGGTTGCGCGAGATCAACACGCGGCAATCGAGAGGTATGCTGGAAGAGCGCCTCCGCGGAAAGGCTGAGCCCCGGCGCTATGACGCTGCCCTGGTAGGTACCATCAACGCCAACCACGTCAAACGATGTGGCGGTACTGAAATCAACGATGATCGCCGGTCCGCCATAAA
>JBJXFJ010000184.1:0-3804 GCA_046154735.1 Chloroflexota bacterium
CTTGGATAGGGCAAAGGTTGCCATCTTGGAGTCTGGTTCGGGGCAATGAGCATTTCAGCATATATGAGGTGCGTATACTCGTCTGGGTGATGGCCACTCCAGCCTGGTGGGAAATTGGACCCCCAGAACACTCCCGGGGTACGAACTGCAAGCCCAACGAGTACCGCCGCCAGAAGTAACCAGCGAGACGATGAGTCCAGACGTAAATCCCACCGGGTTGGACGCGAGAGGGGCTCTGCTAGCACTCCGGTCGGACTCTGCGACTCTCTGGCTTCACTGAACCAGAGCCGTCCGAATGCGTTGAGTGAGCCGGCCAGATGGCCAGCCCATCGCGGACCGCGAGTTGTCTTACTGTTTCAGAGATTTCCGATTCGAGTTTCTGCACCCGTTGGAAGAAGTGAAACCACACGATAAACTGGCCTATGACCAGGAGATATAGGACGAGATCTGTGCCACGACCGATCCCTAGCGCATTCGCTGCGCGCATCGTGGAGTCTGGGATGGCGACAGCCACGGCAGCGGACAGCCAGATCAGCGCTTGCAGCAGCGCCACGCGTCGGCCCCTTCCTCCGCTGCGAATACGACGCAGGCTCATCAGGAGAAGGACCATCAGCAGGGGTAGAGCTATCAGTTGAAATATGTTCATCTGTTTAGTCTTCCCATGAGTAGATCAAAGCAAATCTGGAGCGCGCCGAGCGAGCTCTGACCCTTCGCCAGGCTATACGCCGAGTAGATGATGGTGACCGGGGCTTCTTTGTAACTCCAGCCGCCGCTCTTGACCTGATCCAGAATGTCTGAGGCGTGAGCCATTCGGTCCAGGTTGATATGGATGGCGGAGGCGGCTCGCCTCGAAAACGATCGCAATCCGTTATGAACGTCGGTGACGGAGATACCTGATACAACTCGAGTAAAGATGATGCCCAGTTTCAAGATAAGCCGACGTGTGAACGGCATATTCTGAGCGTTCCCGAGAAACCGAGAACCCAGAACGACGTCACACTCGCCGTCTAGAATCGGCTGAACGAGAGATCTAATGTCTTGAGGGCTGTGCTGACCATCGGCATCGAACGTGACAATCACATCCGCGCCATGGAGAAGTGCAAATTGAATCCCCGTCTGCAGGGCCGCCCCCTGCCCACGATTCAAGAAGTGATGGAGTACATAGGCACCCGATCTCTCCAGGCGCGCAGCAGTATCGTCGGTCGATCCGTCGTTGACGACAACGACGTGTTGATACAGCAAGCGCACACCAGCTACGACGTTCCGAATCGTTTCGGCTTCGTTATAGGCAGCGATCACTACGAATATTCGGGGCTCCATTGAGGTCTCGGTCATGATACGTCCGGAAGAGAACGGCCTCGGTTGTCACCGAGCGCACGAACTTCACTGAGTCGCTCAGGCCGGTACTCAAACAATGTGCCCACTGGCCGAGCGATGATTGCCGAGAGGTCCGGCAGTTGCTGAAATCGATCGGGTCCCCGTCCCGCTGGCACGTACACGAACCGAATACCCTCGCGCTTCAGTAAGGAGGTCGGCGTCTCGGATGCTCCATCGTAAAAGCGGGCTACCTCTGCTCGTTTGCGCTCGTAGTCGACCGTCAGAAAGAAGTGGCCCGCGTAATGCTTGCCCTGGTATTCAGGTGCGAGCCACAAGACACTTGCGTCGTCTGCCAGGAGCACGTCATCGTCTTGAGCATGCTGACGAAGGGAATCCACGATCTCTCGATGCTCCGTGCTCATGTACATGTAGGGAGCATCGGTTCTGAAACCGAGAGGCACCCAGTGCCTCGCCACCAATTCGAAGACGGGTCCCGCGCCGAGAAGGCAGATGGCGACCAATGCTGCACGAGCCGTTACCTGTGAATGGCGGGTGAAATAGATTGTTCCCGCGATGACGAACAGAGGGCACTGTAACGTCATTGCGCCACGGTCAGGGTACGGAAAGAAGGGGCCGGACAGGATCAGCGCGCTACATCCAAGGGCCCATCCAAGTAAAAAGCACTCCTTAGGCCCCGCCTTTTGCCAGTAGTCAAAAAAGCCCCAGGCAATCACGACCCAGGCCAGGGGATAGGCGAGAAACAATACGGAGAAGGGGATTGGCTTGGCACGCCATGATGTCACGGGAAGCCCTGACGAATGGTACAGGAGCCACTGTCCGCCTAAGCTCAGTGCGACAGTCACGGTACAGGCTGCGAGTGTAACAAGTGCCGGGCGTATCGCGAGTCCCTTGCGCCAGTAGACGGCCGCCACTGCCGCGGTAATCAGCAGCAGTGTAATACCCTCATAGAGGTGGAGGAGTGTCATGCCCGCGTATAAGCCGGCGGTGAGCGCTACGCGCCAGGCCGCGTAGTCTCGCAGTGTGAAGTAGAAGGAAAGCACCGCGGCCATGGTGCCCAGCCAGTTCAGTGCGGTGTGCGTATCGAACAAGGTGACGAAGACGTAGGCGAACCGAAAGTCATCAAAAGTCGGTTGCCCGCGCAGCGGCTCGACAAGCAGACGTTCAAGTAAGAAGCTACCGCTTACCTCTCCGATGTAACTCAGGATCTTAAGGTGGGCGCCAAGGCCACCTCCAAGCAGAATCGCTAGAAACACCCACCACGCTTGGGACGGCGACTTCATGAACGCGCGTACCCCAGCAAAGAGCAGAAGGGTCAGGGCAAACGTGAATATGGAGCCCAGGTGGGCGTACACGGTCTCCGGGGATAGGCCGGTCCAGAGCGATATCTGGCCAACGGCGTAATAAAACAGCACCAGCAAGTGCGGCTCATTCGGCTCGCTGGTGAACTGGTCCGAGACAAGCACGCCGGTCTGTTGCGTCTGCCGTGTCCAAACACGGTACTGCATGTAGTCGGGCGAGACACGGGTATTCCCGGTGAATGTCCACCCGGGCGGAACCTGTGACTGCGCTCTCCAGTACGGCGCCATGTGCAGGAGAGCGGTGAGCAGCGCAACCACGAACACCGCTGGAGTGAGTGACGCCAAAACCCCGCTGGTCGGTCCCCGTGATCGTGTGGATGCCCCGCCACAAGCATCGGGGAGTGGCGCCGTCGTCTGATTCGTAATGATCACACTCATTGAGATGCTATCCGCGATGTTACGAAGATCCGTGTGACCGGTGAGTCAATGGCCATACGGGTATCACCCTCAATCAGATCCTGCCGCATGATACGAGTAACTGGACAATTGGCTGACTCGGTATAAATTCAAGAGAGGGCTGGCTCCGCTTGGCTCGATGGTGCTCTGCAGATGCTCAATAACGGAGGTGCGACTCAAACGCTCAAGAGTGTGCGCATCACGGGGCAGCGCTTATATCCGCGACGAAGCAGCGTTCGCCCGGCGTCAGTCACGGTAGGCCGTAGATCGTGACTACGCCTGGTCCCGGGACGTTGACATCAATCACTTCGCCCTCCGTGAGATTGACGCCCGGGAAATCGCGAGCTTCGCCGCCCTTGAGCACGGCTCTGACGCCGTAGCTGCCGGCCGGCATGTCTCGGACGTTGACCGATCCGGCCTGGATCGCCTTGATGACCATGACATGTCGCCCATCGACGTTCACGAAAGCGAGCGGGTCAAATGATCCGTGGTCGCTCAGGGCGTCGACACGGATTGCCCCGGCCCGAATGTAGCGGAAGTACTGGGTGAGGGGTGGAGTCAGCCGACCCGGCTTTACGATGGGGCGGGATGTTTCCTTATCGTAAGCGAGATAGTAGGTTCCGCCATCATCCTTTGGGTCATCCGGATTGGCCCAGCGGTGGGTCGCACAGGTGGCAATCCCATATTGTTGCCAGGCAGAGTTTCGGCCTAC
>JBJXFJ010000210.1:0-3634 GCA_046154735.1 Chloroflexota bacterium
GGACCCATGTATACCCAGACAACCCCGCCAAATTCGCGCGCGGGGTAGCTCTTCACCTTAAGACGTTCCTT
This sequence comes from Chloroflexota bacterium, assembly GCA_046154735.1. GTDB lineage: Bacteria > Chloroflexota > UBA6077 > UBA6077 > JACCZL01 > CAVXYC01. The sequence goes on from JBJXFJ010000210.1 coordinate 72, forward strand.
AAAGTCGCTCTCGGCTGGCTCCGTGGGCATGCTGACGGTGTTGCCGTCCACATCAAACTTCCAGCCGTGGTACGCACAGGTCAGCCCGGCCTCCTCATTCCGCCCAAACCACAGATCCGCCAGGCGGTGTGGGCAATGCCGATCCAGGATACCCACGCGGCCGTTGGTGTCGCGGAAGGCCACCAGGCGCTCTCCGAGAATCTGCAGCCGCCACGGGTCAGAGTCTGGACCGGGCAGATCGGAGGCCAGCATGGCCGGCAGCCAGAAGCGGCGGAACAACTCCCCCATGGGCGTGCCAGGTCCGGTGCGACACAATAACTCATTGTCTTCTCGACTCAGCATGAATCACTCCTTCAGGACAGCAGCCGAGCACGGCCGAGCATCCAGCGTTGTGCTGACATGGTACGCCGCTGTAGCAATCGACGCACGTAATAACGTAGCCCGCACCCTCACGGAGCCGCATACCGTCAGGGTGCGGTTCGAGGTCGTGGAGTGCCCCTTCGACGTCATGCGCATTGCGGTGAGGGAGTCATCCTCACGGCGATGGCGAATAGTATTGACGAACATCGTAAGAATGACTCTACTGCATCGATAGAGCCGTGGAGCGCATGAAATGACCTCTCGGCGTGTGAGCCTCAAAGACGCGGGCGGATCATTCGTTGGCACACGCGCCGTGCTACGATGCCTGGCAGACATCCGCATGACAGATGCAATGAGAGGGAGGGGTTTTCTATGAGCATCTACGCCACTGCCTGGGAGATGGCCCTGCCCGTGTGGGTGGAAGGCAAGCCGGAAGGCGGCTGGGCGGGCTTCGCTGGCACAGACAACAAGGGCCGCTCCGTCTACCAGCGGTTCATCCGAGTGCGCGCGCAGATGGTGCCCGCGCACATCGGCAATGAGGGGTACGGGGATCTTTACGCCGACTTCCTCCCACCGCCCGTGGAGTACGACGAGCATCAAGCCGAGCGCCGCTGGACGCCCCGAGCGGTCGTCATCGTTGACGAGGACCACGCCGAGAAGGATGTCCAGCGCTACCCCGATCCCTTGCTCGTGCTGACGGGCGCGGAGTATGAGTCAGCTGACTTCGCTGAGCTTCTCGATCGGATCCAGGACGCACTCGAGGAGCGCTTCGGCGCCCGGCCGCAGCAGATCTCGATCGGCCGCTCATTCTGAACGGCCGAATTCACTGGGCCCTTCCTATGGAGTCAGGCTCCTAGCCCGAGCGAAGCGTCAAGTCCCACACTCGGGCTTGCAACCCGACTCCACCGCACGGGCCGGCGCATTTCCGCAAGGCCGTCCAATCTGGTTGAGTATGCGCGAAAGTGGCGAAGCCGACCGCAGTCCTAAGCGCCCGGCAGAAACGCCCCGGCATATCCATTGGCACACAGCCCCATAGCCGCCCTATGAGAATGCGAAACGGAGTATGCTTCCCCCATGAGTACGTTACTGGAAGATCTTGCTGCTGAGGCAAAGAAGCTGCCACCCGAAGCGCGCGCTCGGCTCGCGGATTTGCTAGTCGAGAGCCTGGATCAGGCGGACTTTGGTCCCGTCGACCATGAGTGGATCGCGGTTGCGCGACAACGGCGCGATGAAGTGCGAACGGGCGCGGTCGAGCCAATTCCTGGCGAGATCGCACTCCAGTCTGTGCGTGACCTGCTCGGACAGTGAACTGGAGCTTCCATCCGGAGGCCCTTGATGAATACCGAACCGCAACCCAGTACTATGCTCGCCGTAATCCCGAGCTGGCAGCCCGATGTGTCGAAGCGGTGGTGGGTGCGATACAGCAAATGCTTGAGCACCCCCTCGCCGGGCGAGTGCTGGAGGATGAGGTGCGGCGTTGCCTCACCCGCGTGTTTCCTTACGGAGTGCTCTACTCGGTGGAAGGAGACGAAGTGCTCATCGTGGCCGTGATGCACACCAGCCGCCGCCCTGGATATTGGCGAGGGCGCGCGGAGTAATCGGAAATTCTCGAAGAGCGCGGCGCCGGTGATGCCATCATCAAATCGTTCGCACCCAACGAACGCGAGATCCGGAAAGGCACGTGGGATGGGCGCGCGCCCAATACGGTTTAGTGAAGAGTGAAGAGTGAAGAGAGACAGAGGAGGAGCTTGTCAAACACTCGTCCGCACTGCCTGCTCGCACGCTGACTCCTTCACTCTTCACTCTTCACTCTTCACTCTTCACTAAACCGTATTAGGCGTGCGCCCGTCCCTGACGAACCGCGATGGGCCAGGAAGGAGATCGCAGGTCGTCGCCCGTACGCGATGAATGACCGCGCGGCTCGGAGTACAGCCTACGCAACCCTGGCCAGCATCAGGCCCGGGGCCTCGTTATCAAGGAGCGGATTCATCCCCGTGAACCACACGCGAACCGTATCCGGACCTTCTCGATCTAGCAGGACCTGCATAACCGGGTAAACATCTCTGTGTCGACGCTCGGCATCCGTATGAGGCGCGCGCTCTTCCTGCGCCCATTTCCCCACCGCCTTCGCATCGCTGGCTCCGGCGATCACTGCCGTGAGACGCTGTCCAAGCGTTTCCTGCAATTCGATAGTTGCGATCGGCAGGCGGTGGACCTGGATGTGCGCACGCTCTGCTGTGTCAATGGCCATCTCGTGGTTCAAGCGAGTGGATACGCATCACACCGGCCGCGAGACACCGAATCAGAAGGGCTCGAGGCGGCCGATCATGTCGTCGGTGTCGTAGCTTTCGGCCACCAACCGTAGGATCTCGATAAGCCGACCGGGCGCCTTATTACGAGGTGACCGTACGTGAACGATACCGGCATGGCGGACTCCTGCGTAATGCAGATCCACGAAGTCAGGATCAAAACTCACAATCACGCGGCCGGCATCGAGAGCCACCTGAATCTGCTCCACGTCCGTTGCCCCAACCAGATTAATCTCGCCCGTCGTCACCGCTTCGATCCGAAGTCGCCGCAAACCGGTTGCAACTGCTGCGGGGACGTGCTCATCAAGCTGGAACCGGATCTCAGCCAACGTGTCGCTGTTTGAGCTTCTCGGCTAGCTGACTTGGATTGCGGCGGATGACCTCTTCAACAAATGCCTCGTCGTCGGCCCGCTTTGCCTCGATCTCCTCGCGGTGGTCCCAGTAGTACGCGAGGGCCGCGAAGATCTCTGATTTGGAGAGCTGGGGAAACTCGCCGATGATCTTGTCAACGGACCATCCTGCACCCTCGTACCAATCGACAATATCGATGACCCGGATTCGACTGCCGCGAATTCGTGCCTTTGGCCCCCGAGAGCCCTGGACGATTTCGATATGTTCTGTACTGACGTCAAGTGGCACTGTGACACCTCACTGAGCGCAATCCCATTGTACCGCGGTTTCAAGCAGGCCTGGTCCTGATGTTTCGGCGCGATTTGTCAACATTGATTACCTGGTCCGCGAGGTCCCTGAGCGCTCAATCCGAGAACGCACGCATGTGGTCCCAGCGCACAAAGCCGATGAATGGAGCGCCGACATCCACACCGAGCTCCGAATCCTCAGCCTGGCGGGCCAGTTGGGTGATATGCCGATCTGCAGCTAAGGCGACGGATCGTA
>JBJXFJ010000226.1:0-6136 GCA_046154735.1 Chloroflexota bacterium
CTCATAGAGATCGTTGCAATCGGAGCGCTCAGGGCCGCTGGCTTTTCTGTTCGCTCGATCCGTCAGATCGTCACAAACTGCGAGGAGATTTTCCAGCTCCCACACCCCTTGGCTTCGTTGAAGTTCAAAGTCGGTGGTGGTGACGTCTTTGTGCAGGCCGGCAATGAGCTCGTCGAGGTCGGACGACGCAAGCGGATGATCGCCTGGAACGAATTCTTGAGTCCGTTCCTCAATAACCTGGATTACGAGTTCGACATCGCTCGCCGTTGGTGGCCCCGTGGACACGAGGCCTATGTGGTGGTGGATCCCGAATACGGCTTCGGCCTGCCTGTTATCGTTGGTTCAGGAGTGCGTACCGAGATTGTTCGGGAGCGCTTCACCGCGGGCGACTCTCGCGAGCAGATCGCGGACGACTTCAACCTCAGTGCGTTGGAAGTGGATCACGCTCTTAGGTTTGAGACCGCCACACTCGCAGCATGATTTTCCTGGACCGATCGGTCCCGAAGAGTATCGCAAATGCACTCAAATGTGTGCGTGGAGATGTCAGTTGGCTAGAGGATCACTTTCCGCACAATACGGCTGATCCTGTCTGGCTCGCGGCTGCTGGCGCTCAGGGCTGGCTGGTAATCGTCCGGGACAAGAAGACCCGGACGCGGCCTGCTGAGCGTTACGCCATCATCGCAAACAACGTCGGCCTTTTTTGCCTCGCACAGAAGCGAGACCCGACGCGATGGCAGTACCTTCAGCTCATTGTCTCGACCCTGGACGAAATGGAACGACGGTTCGCCGCAACACCCCGCCCTTTTATCTACCGAATTAGTAAAGACGGTCAATTTCGACAGTCCCTATAGAGTGATCGATTGACTCAGGCAGGATCCGCGCATGTCTGGCAACTTTGTCATGGTCGGGCAGACCAAAGCCGCGTCTTTTCAAAGTCGAGTTGTCGGCGGAACGGCGTAGCACGGCGCCCTGTGCCTGGAGCTCCCAAACCCGTGATCGCGCTCAGCGGCTGCCGCGTCCCAGGCACAGGGCGCCGTGCTACGTCGGGGACTGTTTCGAGTACGACAACGTAAAGACCCTGAGACCAAAGTCCCGAGCGAGACTGTCGAGCAAATCGTTCGACGTGCTTCGGAGAAGGCGGATCGTGAAATGGCTCATATCATTACCAGGGCTTGCGATGATTTTGATGATCTTACCTCGTGGAGCAGACCATGTTTTGCCCCGCGGAGCAGCGACGCCGCGGGCTGGTTAGTGTGGCGCTCGTGTTCGATGCGTTCCGCGACCACTACAGAACTGATTGGATCGCTTACGAGCTCCGTAATCTCAGTGCGTCTGAGTACTCGGGACCCATAGAAGATTGCGGAGCTGATGGAAGCGATTCGTCATCATGTGGGCGAGGCTGAATGGGAAATGTTTCCGCTGGTAAGGGCCCAGATGGGTGATGTGCTCGAGGCCTTGACTTGGGCTCGAGCCGCGGCAACGCCAACAGGTCTTGCTGGCACAGGCGACCTGAGATCAGGGATGGGTTGTAAGCACCACTTTCCCTCCGATTGCTGACCAGAGAGCGAGACCCACTGACTGGGCGCTCCATGGAGCGCCCAGCTCCGTAGCCTTTTGAATGAGCGCGTCCGCGTACTTGAAATAATAGCCAACGGTGAAGGCGGGTTTCCCGGCGGCCGGGATTGCGGCGCCCACAAGATCATCCAGAAATGGAAACTCAAGCGGTCTTGCTATGGCGAGGACCGCGGAGGCTGTGGCCGGCCCAACGCCGCCTAGCTCGCAGAAGGCGCTCAGCGCGCGCCGGGGTGCGAGTCCGGTGGCGAAGGCGGTACGCGCGCACGAATCCACCAGCTCTGGAGCGTTGGCCCGGACCAGGGCGAGATTTCGTGCTCGCCACTCTCCTCGTTTCATCTTCCAGCGGACAATGAGACTGAGCTCCTCAAGATCAATGGTTGGAGGAGTCCGTTCCTGCACACGCGTGGGCAGCTCCTCTCGATACCAGCGGTCGAGCTCAGCCAGGTCCGTGCTTCCCTGAGCGGCGATTACCGTGGGGTAGGTGTCGTATGCGTGCTGCCAGGCAGTGCGATCCGCGTGTTCAAAGAGCCGGACACCGTCTGCAATACTCATCTGACTGGAATGAGACTGGCGGGATCAATAACCCGAAGCTCTGCTGCCACGGTCAGGTGGGGCTCCGTGCACGCTTGAACCGAATCCGGCGTCCAGCCTTCCACGACCTCTTCAAGGATCAGTCCGGCGTCTGTAATGCTGATGACAGCAATGTCCGTGAAGATCTTCTTCACGACATTGAGTGCTGTCAGTGGATACGTGCACTCGTGAACGACTTTTGGCGCTCCCTCGCGAGTGGTGTGGGTCATGACGACGAAGAGTCGCTTTGCGCCGATGGCGACATCCATCGCCCCGCCAATGCTGCCCATTGGTTCTTCCGGCACACGCCAGTTGGCAAGGTCGCCGTGCTCTGAGACTTGCATGCCTCCAAGAATTGCCGCGTCCAGATGCTTGCCTCGGATGATCGCGAATGAGTCCGCGTGATGAACGATGGAGGCGCCCGTTACGAGCGTCACATGCTCCTTGCTAGCATTGATGAGCTGTGGATCGCGCTGCTCGGGTTGCGTGGCGAGAGGCCCCATGCCCACCAGCCCGTTCTCGCTCTGAAGAATGACTTCCCGGCCCGGAGTGACGTAGCTCGACGTGAGTGTGGGAATGCCGATTCCCAGATTGACGAACCAACCATCTTCCAGCTCGGCCGCCACGCGCGCGGCCATTTGCTCCCGCTTCAATCGCATCATGGTCGGGGATCTCCCGGTCGTCGCTGGACTACGCGGTGCACGAATACTCCCGAAGTTACGATGACCTCTGGATCAAGGTCTCCAAGCTCCACAACCTCATCGACCTCCGCGATGGTGACGGTTGCGGCCATGGCCATGACCGGATTGAAATTACGCATGGCCATGCGGTAAGTCAGATTTCCCCATCGGTCAGCCTTGTGGGCGCGGATAATAGCGAAGTCGGCATGGAGCGGTTCCTCAAGCAGGTATTCCCGGCCATTCATTTCCAGCACCTGCTTTCCTCTGGCCACCTCAGTACCCACGCCGGTTGGAGTGAGAAATCCGCCCAATCCGGCGCCCGCGCAGCGCATCCGCTCGGACATCGTCCCCTGCGGCACCAACTCCAGTTCAACCGCGCCTGATTTATGGAGCTCCCTGAAGACGTATCCATCCGGATAATGCGGGAAGGAGCAGATGACTTTCTGGACGGCCCCGGCTAGAAGTAGCTCTGCAACTCCCTCGTCGCGATTGCCGGCGTTGTTATTGACCACGGTCAGACATTTCCGACCTGTCCTGGCGAGTGCGCCAATGAGCTGATAGGGTACACCCACCTCCCCAAATCCGCCGATAAGCACGGTGGCGCCGTCAAAGACGTCGCTCAGGGCCTCTTCTGGTGATGCGATGATCTTATTGAGCATCTGATCTCAATTCATATAGTCGATTGCTGGACGGACGGCTGAATCCGCACTCCGCCGCGGGCATTTGTTCCGCGCAGATCGTTCTTCGAGACGCGGTCGGTCCCGTGCTAGCTTAGGGCCGGCGCCGTGATCGTGGCAATCTTCTGTTTGTGGTGGGGTGCGCGTCAGAGCGTCCCGACTCCCAGTGGGGCCGAGAAACTCTGCTGTGCATCCTTGCGCTGGGTGTGATCGGACTCATGGCGCGCTCACGTTTAGGGAGTGGTCGTGGTTTAAGAATTTCTGGTCGGTCCGTGTCTCTGGTGGTTCTGGACTCTGCTGAGTCGCCGATGTGACCGAGGCCGGATTTCATCTACTCCGGCTGTCTGCTACGATAGAGCGTCAGCATTGGCTCTGGGCAGAGTGGAGGATCCTCGATGCGGCGAATCGTCCTGGCAGGCATCTGCGGGCTCCTCGTGAGCGCGTGCGGGGGATCCGCGCCCACGCCTACGCCCACGGTGCTGCCGCCCACCTTGCCGCCGCTCCCAACCGCGACATTCGGACCTTCACCAACGACGAGCTCGAGCATTCTCATACCCGTGCTCACGCCGACGACCGGGCTCGTGGGCGCACCAGCAGTATCGGGTGATCGTCTCGTGGTGATTAACACGGAAGGGGATGGTGCCAACCTGCGCACTGATCCGGCACGGTCCGCCCAGTCCATTGTGATCATTCCCGAGGGCGACATAGTGGATATCGTCGGCGCGGACCGTACGGCTGACGGCATCACCTGGCGAAACGTGCGTGATCGTCTAGGAAACACTGGCTGGATGAGCAGCGGATTTCTGGGGCCACCTGGGAGTGCGAGCACGATTCCCACGCGACCGTCCGTGACTCGTGCTGCCCAGACCACGGTACCTGCAAAGCCTGCCGGCACGGCAACACGCCCGACGGCGACACGCGCACCGTCCACGGCCACACGTGCGGCGGATGCGCCACCAACCGCTGCGCCCAAGGTGCAGCCGCCGGCTGCACCGTCAGGCCTGGCAGTGCAAGCCAATGTCTCCCGCCCCACGATCTCTACCGGCAGTCAGGGGCTCCACGTACGGGTGACAAATGGCGGCCAGCCCGTGTCCGGTGCCCGTGTTGTGGCCGTGGTTCAAGACCAGGGGCAGAATAGGACGCTGGATCTGGGATCCACCGATAGTTCTGGTGTGGCCACCCGCTCATTTGACGTGGGCACGCCGCGCGGAACTGTAACCATCAATATCACGGTAACCACCCCGGACGGTCGTAGCGTCAGCGCCTCTACCTCGTACTCGGCCGGCTAGAGCAAGCGACCTCACCGCCGAATGCGCGGCAGCGCTGTGGAGTGCGCGTGGCCGTGACACCGCTGTGGCTTCCGCGATCAGTGCTGATGCGGCCTCGGAACTGAAAGCGGTGTCCACGGCCACGCGCACTCCACAGCGCTGCCGCGCAGTTCGGGAGGATCTGCCTCAACCGTGAAGGATTCGCACGCCTGATCTGCCTACGGTCTCTGGACCTGGTAGCTCTGGAACCGATCCCAGGCGGGCAGTTTTCGCGCAAAGTCCGGAGCTGGGCCGAGAAGCCCGAAGCAGCACTCCCAGGATTCTTCCGTGTCATGGAGCATGTGATAGTGCGCAAACTCCACATATGGTTGCTCTAGGAGCCAGCGCATGGTCCAATCCAGGGCGTCAGCACGTCCACGGTTGTCCAGCCAGGTGGAGTTCCAGCCGTACTCGGTGAGCCAGATGGGGACATCGCGTCCGCGGGAGCGAGTGCCAAGAAAGAGGTTGTACACCTTGTCCGTTTCCACGGGGTCCCCACGGTGATCGCCATAGGAATGCACTGACACCGCGTCATAGGGAACCCCAGGGCTGAGCCGCTGAACGAAATCCCAGCCGGTCAATGTCCCAATGCCGATTCGCGCGGATGGACTCGCCTCCTTTGCAGCGGCGTAGAAGGCCCGGTACCAGAACTCATACTCCGCTGGGTCACGCATGCCCTCCCACATCTCTGGCTCGTTCCAGAACTCCCAGGTCTTGACGTGAGCGTACCGTTTGACGATCTGCCCCATGGTGGTCTGAAACGCCTGAACGTTGGCGCGGTTGAGTCGGCACTTCAGGTGATTCTGGAAACACTCCTCGCCATTCCAGGTTGCCCACGGAGGCATTGTGGCAATCACCGGGAGGACGTCAATGCCTCGATCACGCAGGCCGAAGAAAATCGGATCTAGCTTCTCAAATCGCCGTTCCCCCTCGACAGCCTCAATATGCAGCCAGTCAATTGCCAGGCGCACATTCGATGTACCGAGCGCCGCGAACTCGTCCAGCAGTTGAGGTCCGTACCGATCGGCATACCACCAGTGCCCCACGATGCCCTTGATACCGGCACGCTCCGGGGGAATGACAATAGTTCGTTGTGCTTCCGTGACGGGAGCTTGCGTGAGCGGTGCGCTCAGCATGAGCGCGGCTAGCGCACCAAGGGTGAAGCGAATGATGTGACGATGAACGATCATGGCGGCGTATCGTACTCGTGATTGAAGTCAGTCCGCCACATGGGGTGGACACTGAATCGAAAAACGTCACTCTTCTGGCTGATGGGTCGGGTCTGGTACAGAGGCTTTCGAGTCGCGGCGCAAAGAAAAGGGGGGGG
>JBJXFJ010000228.1:0-7107 GCA_046154735.1 Chloroflexota bacterium
AACGATAGCTACGATCCGAATGCTGACGCATGGACAGCCCGTGCCGCGCTCCCGAGCCCGCGCGGGCACATGGCCCTGGTCACCTGGCTCGATGGCACCATTTACGCCATTGGCGGACGAAATGACACCATGGAGCTTGATCTTGTTGATGCGTATGATCCCGTGATGAACACCTGGTCATCCAGGGCGCCGATGCCCACCGCGCGCTCATACGCCGGTGCCGCGTTGCTCGGAGGCCGCATCTACGTGGTAGGTGGGGTGAGTGGCAATCAGTTTGTCACCACGGTGGAGATCTACGACCCCGCAACGAATACCTGGGAAGCGGGGCAGTCGCTTCTGTCCGCGCGCGGTGGACTTGGTCTGGCCGGCCTGGGGGCACACCTTTACGCCGCGGGCGGTAGCGATGGCAGCGCGCTTTCCATTCACGAGGCGGGCGCGGTGTTACTCACAATCACACCAACAACCACGGCCAGTCCCACCGTCACTCCAACGCTCGATGCAACGACAGCGCCGACCTTGACCATCACAGCCACAACGACGCCCGGGGTGACGGCCACGAGTAGCGCCACCCCAACGGTGACGGCCACCTTCTCCGCCGCAACGTCGACATCGACGGTGATGGCAACACGCACGCCCACCCAGACTCTGGCACCCACGCCCACCCTGGTCGCCGGGCAGACCTACCTGGCTACCAGCACAATTCTGAGCCCATCTCAGACCGAGGTTCTGGTGACCGATACTGGACCGGCGAACGCGGTGATCACGGTTCCCCCAGGAGTTGCCAACGCATCGCTCAATTTTGCCGGGGTCATGCCAGCGGTGAGCACCGCGGCAACATTGCCGGGCCAAGCCCACATCAATGTACAAACGAGCGCCGGCGTTGTTTCTCTCCAGATTGCCCCGAACACCACGATCTCCGGCCCAGGGTGGGATGGGAAGCTTCTACTTCCTCAATGGCGCGACCTCTCGGCGCTGCCCCCGCCGCCGAGTGGGGCACTGCCCGCCAATCTCACCGGAGCGATAGAGCTCGGTGCCCCGGGCAAAAGCCTTGATTACTCGCGAGCCATCCGTCTCACCTTTCCTGGACGGGCGGGGCAGCTCGTGGGCATCATTGCCAACGGTCAGGTCACTGCAATCGCCACGGTGTGCTCAGAAGATAGTCAAGCCACTGGTGATGCTCTTGCGGCCGGAGGAAGCTGCTCGATCGCGGCAGGACCGGACCAGGTGGTTTGGACAAAGCACTCCAGCACCTATGTGACATTTGCCAACGCATGCACGCCGCGGTCCACAAATCTCGTTCAGAGCGTCAATGTCGGTGGCGGAAACCTTCAGGTGACAGTGCGGGCCCAGCAAGCGAGCCCGGGGGCCCCGCTGAGTACTCTTCAGAAGCTTGAGCTCACCCAGCTCAGTAACGCGGTGGTCTTTGCCGGCGGAGACAGCGGGCGTCGCGATCCATTTACCTTACTGATCACCCCGCCCGTCGCAACGTATACGTTCATGGTCCGCCATGATACCCCAGGTGCGACAACCGTCCACTTCACCATCACTGACAGTTGCGGAACCTGGCAAACGTTTGTGGGTGGTGGTGCCGGGGCCTTTTAGCTTCTCCGGTGGTCTCGAAAGGTCCCGATCGCGCATCCGGAACGCGCCCGTTCAGTACAAGCGAATGATAGTTCGTCTGGTTGGCAAGTCAAGCATGGCACATATTGTGCGCAGCGGCGCGGTGGCCAGTGATCCGTGGCTGCCGCGAGCCGGAGGACCTCGAAAGCCACGCTTGGGTGCGCCGACTGCACCCCACCAATGGGCCGCCTCGAGCTCCGCATGAACCTGGCGATGCGGCCGTATTGCTGTCCCCCATCCCAACCGAGCGGCCGCGGCGTTGTACGCACTGACGCGGTGTCCATAGCTCACTAGGCCCATGACGCCGCGCGAGCGGGCCGCTCGCCCCGTGGAGATCATGCTCAATACTGCTACTGGGGCCACTCGCCTCGTTTCAAACCTTTGCGATTATCGTTTGCCTTTTCACCTTGCCAGAGCGGCGTGTGCGCTCCTGCTCGGCCTGATCTTCTGGCAGCCTGGCCTGGCCCATGCTCAGGCAACAGCGTGTGAGACGTACCGGATCACCGGATATGTGCGCGGTGCGCATTCCCCCTGGACCTATGACGGTACCAGCGTGTGGACACAGGAGCCCATTGCAGCGGCTTCCTGGAATGTGCCTATCAACTCCGTGGTTCAGGTGGAGGGAACGGGCGTATTTCGAGTGGCCGATCGTGGCGGCGGACTTAGTGCTCGACACATCGACATCCTGGTGAATTCACGGGCTGAGGCGCTTGCTATCACTGGCTGGCGTCAGGTCTGCATGCTGAAATCCGGCCATGCGAAACCCACTGTGAATGCACGACTGGTGAACCGAGCAACCCAGACACTTGGACCCATACCCCGGTAATCCTAAAGGTGCTCAGTCACACAAGTGAGCGGAGGGCATTTGTGACGCGGACCGTATCGGTGAGATCTGGCAGAGTCACTGACGGTTCGTGCCGTTCCAGATCGTCCCAACTGTACTGTCCAGTGGCAACGGCGATGCAGCGTACGCCAGCGCGGTGGGCGGCCTGGATGTCTCTGGGAGTATCGCCAATGACGATGACTTCAGCCAGAGAAAATCGAGTGTCCAGAGCGGCCTCGCAGCGGCGAATGGCGCGCTTTACGAGTGTTGATCGTCGCATGGCCTCATCGCCAAATGCACCACTCGCGAAGTACTGACGCAGGTCGGCTTGATCCACTCTGCCCCAGGCAATAGCGCCCACATTGCCGGTCAGGAGTCCCATGGGCGTTTTCTGTGCGTGGAGGTGCGCCAGGATCTCCCGTGCGCCCGGCAGCACGCGATCCGAGGAATGATCCATCGGGCCGCGGGCATATGAAGCGGCCATGACCCGACATGCGCGCGTCAGCAGGGCCCGCGCGTCAACTGGGTGCATGCCGGCGCGCTGAAAAAGCCGCGCGAGAATGGCGCGGTCCACCATTCCACTGGTGCCTTGCCAGTCCATGGTTGCTTGAGATCCACAGAACTCAACCAGCACGTCATTGAACGCGCGTGTGTGAAGTGGGTCACGCGGCTCAAGGAGCGTGCCGTCTAGATCAAAAAGCAGCAGGGGTGGCACGTGAGCGCGGCGTTATGCCTCGAGTATCCCGGCCTCAACTAGAGCGTCTTGCAGTGCCTTGCGATCTGGATTAACCATCCATTTGCCGGCGACGTCCAGCGTTGGCACCGTACGATACCCGCCAGTCAACTCCTCAATTTTTGGGCCGAAATCCGGGTACTCCTCGATGTCGATCTCTTCGAAAGCCACGCCCTTGCTATCGAGAAAGCGCTTGGTCAGCTTGCAATAGCCACACCACGTTGTTGTGAACATGCGCACGCCTGTCTCCGCCATCAAACCCCTCCGCTTGTGCCCCAAGGCTGCTCACATCATAACGAATAGGGTCATGCCTGGCAGCACGGCGTACAATGCGACGGTGTGGGCGAGAGGCGAGAGGCGAGAGGACAGGAGCGAGGGGTGAGGGACCCGGAAGTCGGGATCCTAGACGCTCACCTCCGTCGTTTGTCATCCCGCTACGAATAATGACTGCTTCGCGAATCTGCCACGTGTGTGGCGCTGGGAATCCTCCGAACGCCCGTTACTGCAATCAGTGTGGGACGTTTCTCGATCTGGCCCTGGGACCGGTGCAGAGTACCACCGAGGAGCGCCGTTGGGTCACCGTCCTCTTTGCGGATCTAGTGAGCTCCACGGCGCTGCTGGAACATATGGATCCGGAAGATGCCCGGGATCTGATTGTCGCGTGCTTTGACCGCCTGGCGCGCGATATCGCGGGCATGGGTGGTACCGTGGATAAGTTCATGGGCGACGCGGTGATGGCTCTGTTTGGGGCGCCCATCGCCCATGAAGACGATCCTGCACGAGCACTGCGCGCGGCATTCCAGATGCAGGCGTCTATGGCGCGCTTCAATGCTGAGCAACATCTGGCACTGGATCTGCGCATCGGTGTGAACACTGGGCAAGTGGTGGTAGGAGCACGCCAGGTGGGGGGGCTGGCTGAATACACTGCCACCGGGGATGCTGTGAACGTTGCTGCACGCTTGCAGCAGATTGCGCAGCCGGGTCAGATTGTCGCCGGGGAAGCCACCGTGCGGCAGCTTGGAAACGGCTTCCGGTTGCGGGCGTTGAGCTCCACGCATATTCGCGGAAAGCAAGATCCCGTGACCGTGTACCTCATTGAAGGGCAGAGTCAGGAAGCCTTTGCGCGTGCCAGCAGCGAGGTGCCGTTGGTGAACCGTCGCAGAGAGCTCGCGCGACTCGGCCGCGTGCTAGACCAGCTCGTTCAGGGTCGCGGTCGTATCGTCATGGTGACCGGGGAGCCGGGCATTGGCAAGAGCCGGCTCATCGCGGAAGCTCGGCGGCTGGCTCCGCCAGGTATCCGTTGGACCGAGGGGCGGGCTCGATCAGACGGCGCCACGCTGAACTATCACGTCTTTCGCACGATGATTGATCAGCTTTTCGATCTCGGTGATGAGTCTGGCGCGGCGGCGGGGGCCAATCATCTGCGCCACATCCTGGAAGGGCTCGGAACGCCGCAAGCATTCCCGTTCCTGGCGCAAGTGGCGGAACTTCCGACGCGCCCGATAGACTATGAAACGCTGGAGCATCTCCCACCCGAACAGGTGGAGCAGCGCGCCATTCGCGACCTATCAGCCATGGTGGAGGCAGGCGCTCGGCGCCGCCCAGGCGTACTGGCGCTGGATGACCTGCACTGGGCAGACCCCGCCTCGCTCGCGCTGATTGGCGGTTTTCTCCCGCTGGTGGCGCGGGTCCCTTTGGTGTTGATTCTGAGCTTTCGCGACGAAGCCGGCCTGGCGATCGGGGCAATTCGAGATCGTGCTCGGCAGGGTCTGTCCCGCTGGACAACCGAGCTCAATATTCAGCCACTGACGCCACGGCAAACCGCCCAGCTTGTCACCGCGATGCTCGGTGCCCGAACGTCCACCGTGGCACTTCGAGTCGCGGTTCATGAGAAGGCAGAAGGTAATCCACTGTTTGTGGAGGAGATCCTGCGCTCGCTCACGGCGTCCAACCTGCTAGACGATACCGGCTCCGTTGCCGCGATGCGCCTGCCGGTCAGCATTCAAGGCATCATTCTCTCGCGGGTTGACCTTCTGCCGGACGCCACCCGCCAGGCGTTGCAGGTGGCCGCGGTGGTTGGGCGTGAATTCGATGCATCGCTGCTACAGCGCATGGATGCAGATATTTCCGCGGAGGTCCTTCAACCGGCGCTGGAGGCTGAGATCATCATCCGGAACGGTTCGGACGCTCGGGGCCAGTATGCATTTCGCCACGCGCTCACGCGCGAAGCGATTTACCGAACGCTCCTGCTCCGGCGTCGGCGTGAGCTCCACGCACGGCTGGCTGAGGCACTTGTGGCGAGTCTCCCAGACCCCGCGGATGAGTCAGCTCTCTTGGCCTTCCATTTCGGTCAGGCCCGGCGCTGGGCTGAGCTGCTCACGTATGCGACACTGGCCGGCGATCAAGCCGGCCGCGCGTTTGCCAGCGCTGACGCGATCAATCACTATTCCCAGGCTCTGGAAGCGCTGGCTCATCTAGATGAGCTCGGGCACGCCGGCCACAAGGCTGAGCTGCTGCGCTCGCGTGCTCGCGCCTATGAACGCACCGGCGAGTGGCAGCGAGGTAAGGCTGACTATGAGCAGGCTGTCCAGACGGTTACGGACCCCGCGGTTCAGGAATCCATTTTGCTTTCCCTGGCCAGGTTACTCACGGATCATGATGATTATGCCGCGGCGCTTCTCTGGACGGACCAGGCGCTTCAGCTTGCTCGGGTCACCGGTGATCGGCGGGGCTACGCGCGAGCCCTGTCCATGGAGGCGCGCATCCTCGTTCGGAAATCCCAAGCTCAGCAGGCCGTGGATCGGCTCACTGAAGCACTGGCCGTCCATCGTGAGATCGGTGATCGCCGAGGTGAAGCCGTGGCGCTCGACAATCTGGCCGCGCCGCTATCGCTCCTGGGCGATGTCCTTGGGGCATATGAGCGGCAGCATGCCGCGCTGGAGATCTATCGAGAGCTGGGCGATCAGGAGCGTCAGGGTGACGTCCTCAGTGTGCTTGCGGAATGGCTCTGGTTCCGCGGCGAGTTTCGGAGCGCGCTGGATACGGCGCGCGAGGCTCGCGCAATCCATGAATCGCTGGTAGTGCACCGATATCAGGCGCATGATCGACTTGTGGAAGGGATGGCGCTGGCATCACTCGGCCGCTTCCGGGAGGCCGCATCAATACTGAATGAAGCAGTGCACCAGGCTGAGCAGCTTGAGCATCCAGAATGGGTGGCGCATGCGCTGGTGCCACTGGGTGTGGCGTATCGGTCGCTGCACCGCCTCCGCCGGGCGCGGCAAGCGTTTACCCGAGCTGCCGAACTTGGTGATCGGATTGGCGCGCGACTCTGGGCGCAGCTTGGCCGAGTGGGTCTGGGATTTACTGCTCTGCAAGAGGGTCAGTTCGATGAAGCGGAAGTTTGTTTTCGCACCGTGCTGAGCGCGCCCGAGGGGCTCCAGTATCCTCGGGCATGCGCCATGACCGGTCTGGCCATGCTCGAGCTGGACCGCGGGAATCCGCAGCTTGCTGATGATTGGGTGCGTTGGTCCATCGCCATCAGCGAGGGGGCTCCATATATGGAAGCGCTCCTGGAGGCGCGGATTGTTCAGGGACGCATCCTCGTGAGCCAGGGTCAGAGGGAGGCCGGTATTGTTCTGCTTGAAGATGTCCAGATGCGCGCCAGGTTCCTGGGCGCGCGACCATTACAGGCGTCGGCACGCAGAGCTCTGGCCGGACTACGGAGTGAGTCGTTGAGCGGAGACCATTAACGAGTGGACACTGTCAATTTCACCGCTCTGTTGTGCACGCTCAGGTCGTCACTTGCCTCTGCTATACCAATGGCATGACATTTCACAATCCCGTCGCTCTACTGAGCGAGGAAATCATCACCTGCACGCGTTGCCCGCGGCTCATTGAATGGTGCCGGCAGGTAGCGGTGCAGAAGAAGCGG
>JBJXFJ010000248.1:0-2932 GCA_046154735.1 Chloroflexota bacterium
CCCTCTCCCCCTGGGAGAGGGCGGGGGTGAGGGAAGGCCGGCAGCCAGTGATCTCCCCACCTCAAATCCGAGCGAGACACCCCCACCCCAGCCCTCTCCCAGGGGGAGAGGGGGCTCCTGGCGGCCGCTGCTCGGTTGTGCTCTCTGGGCGTTCACCGCCGGCGCCATCTATTACGCGCTCTGGCCGGCCATGTGGGCTCAGCCGCTCGCCACGCTCTTCCGCGCACTTGAGTTCAGTGCCCGGCTCGGTGGCACGCCGCACGCACCGGGCAACTTTCTGCTGGGCAACACGGCCGAGGATCCGGGGCCATTGTTCTATCCCGTTGCGCTGGCTTTTCGGCTGGGACCAGCCACCAGCCTCGGTCTCATGGCCATGCTGGCGTTCGGCATACCGGCGCAATTCCGCAAGGTTACCTGGCAGCTTCTTCTCGCGGCCGGCCTGTTTCTGTTGCTGCTGACCGTCTCACCGAAAAAGGTCGACCGCTACCTCATGCCCATTGTGCCGTGGTTGACCATGGTGGCCGCCATTGGCTGGTGGAGCGCCTTGAGCTGGGTTTCTCATCGGAGCTGGTGGCCGGCGCTTCCGCCGCGCCACGCGAGCGCGATGCTGATCGGATCCGTGCTGGGCCTTGCCGTTGTGCAGGTCTGGCCGCTGGTCTCGGCCGGACGGTATCCGCTGGCCGCTTACAACCCCCTCTTTGGGGGAGCGCGCACCGCCGAGCGCGCAATTCCGGTCGGCTGGGGCGAAGGCCTGGATGATGCCGGCGCCATCATCCAGTCAATGTCCGGCGGAGCCCCTGTCACCACCTCGGTCTGGTTTCCCCTGCGCGTCAACTTCCAGGCGCACCTGGCCGGACCCGTGGTAACCGAGCGCCAGATCAACCAGGCCGACTTTTTTGTGGACTACATCCACGCCCGTCAGCGCAAACACACGCCCAGCCAGCTACAGCGTCAAGTGCCGGACGCTGTAGTCACCATTGCCGGTGTGGAGTATGCGCGCATCTACCGCCTGCGCCGCCCGTAGTCGGGTGGTGGACGCCGTGGGGTCCACCACCTTCGGCTCCCATAGGACGTGTTGGGTTTCTGCGTTTTGAAACGGCTCCGCATCCGCAAGCCGTTGAACGGGCCGATGACTCCTGGTCCTGGCAAACCATTCAGGGCGAGGCCAGCGACATCGTATGTATGGCACCACTCATTGACGAGGCGCGCGGGGACAGTCCTCTCGTCAACTTGCGCAATTGGGCATCCGGGAGGTGGCGGATCTCAGCTGCAGGCCGCTGCGTTGCGCTCACGCAGTGATAAATAGTCCGTAATTGCCAATTCAAAAGTTGCCAACTATAACTATGCTAATATCAGAAACAGTCTGATGCATTATGTTAGCTCCTGAGATTCACGCCAGCTTCTTTCGTAATCGTTCCGCTGAGCTCACTCAACTCGAGGATGTCTGGTCGCTACCTCGTGCGCAGCTACTCACCTTGTGGGGGCGACGGCGAGTTGGAAAATCGGCGCTCCTTGGGAAGTTCGCATCCAACCGTCGCGGACTGTACATTTATGGAACGCGGCTCGCCGAGCGAACCGTGCTGCAGTCCGTCGCCACTCAAGCGGCCGCGGTTTTCGATGATCCTTATCTGCGTGAAGCGCCCTTCCCCACGTGGGAATCTGCCTTGGACTACACTGTCGAGCGCGCCAGGTCTGATCGATCAGTGCTCATCCTGGATGAGCTGCCCTACCTCTGTCAGGTCTCGCCCGGCCTCGATACGCTGCTCCAGCGCTGGTGGGACCAGCATGCTCGAAGCTCAAACCTTATGGTGGTGCTGGCTGGGTCCGCTTTCTCCTTTATGCATGGCCTAACGGGTGCGACCGGTGCGCTGCACGGACGTCGAACGAGTCAGCTCGAGGTGCATCCGTTCAACTACACGGATGCCGCGCTGTTCTTTCCCGAGCTCGCGCCTGTGGATCGCATCCGCGCATACGCATGTTTCGGCGGAATTCCAGCGTACCTGGAGCACTGGATAAGTGGTGCATCCCTGAAAGAGAATCTCCACGCCACCATGCTGCAGCCCGGGCACACCCTCTTCCGAGAAGCGGAGGAGTTGCTCCGCACCGAATTTCACCAGGAGGCACTCTACGCCTCGATCCTCCGGGCCGTCTCCATGGGGCATGGCCGGCCGAGCGACATCGCCCAAGCCGCTGGTAAGCGGAGCGCCAATGACGTTGCGGAATATCTCCGGCCGCTGGTGGAGCTGCGTTTTCTTCGCCGAGAGGTACCGATCACTGAGCAGGGCCGCCCGAGATCTCACCACGTGCTCTATCGGCTTGCGGACCCGTATCTCCGATTCTGGTATCGATTTGTTCAGCCGTTTCAAGCGTTGCTTCAGCTCGGCCGCGTGAATGACGTCTGGGCACGCGAGCTGGTTCCAACACTGGACGAGTTTATCGCCCGCACTACATGGGAAGAGGTCTGCCAGCAACACCTCTGGCTCCGGATAGCTCGGGGAACCCTTCCCGCGGATTGCAGCGCAATCGGCCGCTGGTGGGACGCGCACTCTGAAATCGACATCGTTGGCCTATGGCAGGGCCGGGCCACAGTCATCGGTGAGTGTAAGTGGTCCAATCAGTCGATGGGGATGCGCGACCTGACCGAGCTCCAACGTAAGGCCGCGGTGCTAGACCTGGCCGACCGCCCGTTGTGGGTTCTTGCAAGCCGAACAGGCTTCACTGAAGAGCTCCAGATGCGCGCAACAGGGGGCGATGTGCTGCTCTTAGAACCCGGAACGATGTTCTAATCGCAGCTCCCATGGACACAGCCTCTGATCATGGTCATGCATCGTTTGTGATTGGCTGTGTTCATGAGAGGCAGCAGCAGCTCCCGGACATGCCGGCCATCGGTGTCCGGGATCGCGTCCCGGTCGCCCACGGCCGCGGGGGGGGG
>JBJXFJ010000251.1:0-3314 GCA_046154735.1 Chloroflexota bacterium
TCTGGGTTGGTTGAACTCAGATGATGTCTACTGCGTGGATGCCATTCCGACTGCTGTTCATGCTCTGGAGATGAATGCTGAGCTGGATATGGTTTATGGAGACGCCTGGCTTATTGATGAGCGGGGGCGGATCCGTCGACCCTGGGACTTCATTGAGGATTTTGATGCGGAGCGTTTGCGCTCAGTAAAGGACTATATCTGTCAGCCGACGGCGTTCTTTCGGCGTCGGGTGTTGGACAACGTGGGTGTGCTGGATACCGAGCTACACTGGGCCATGGATTGGGATTTCTGGATCCGTATTGCTGAGCGGGGACGGGTGCAGCGCATCCCAGGCTTCCTGGCCTGCGCGCGGGACTACGCAGCGACCAAAACCGCGAGTGGAGGAATACCCCGCCTACGCGAGGCAATGCAGCTCATGCGCCGATACAACGGCGGCAGGGTCCCTTTGCGGATGCTGATCCATTTCACGCGTGGCGTGGTCCTGGATTCAATACGCTGGAAACTCCGGGCGCTGCCACTCACTGCTGCCTTACTGCGCTGGAACGACGATCGGCGGGCGCGCCATTTTGAGCGGTCCGCCGTTACTCCAACTCAGTTGCGGTAAGTCAGCACCATCAATCCCGTAGCCGGGCGAAGTTGAGGGAATGACGGCGCCGGCGCAGGGTAGGAGATTGTTACGAGTCGGCACCACTCAGCGGCACGCTGAAGCGCTCCGCCACACCCTGGAGCCTTTTCCAGGTCGTATTGTCGATCGGAATGCCGTCACGTGAGCGGACCTGGGAGACGCGATACTCGATCTCGCCAGGATAGAGCACCTCGTCAAAGCCCTCGGCCGTGGGCGTCGCCTTGAGGTACTTCGCAAACTCGTCCACTTCCGATTTGAAGTCGCCGCCTTCTCGGAACGCGTCAGGGTTCATCACCAGCATGAACACGCCGTCATTATGGCGCCCAAGCGGATCGACTCCAAAACCGAGGCCCGGTAGAATGGCGGCCAGGGTTTCCACAGCGAAGGAGAGACCGTACCCCTTATGGGCTTCCCCGCCACCCAGTGGCAGCATGACGCCGCCTTTTTTCTGCGCTTCAGGATCGGTGGTCGGTTTTCCGTCCTTGTCCACCAGCCAGCCCAGCGGAATGGGCAGGCCCTTTGCCCGGGCCACGTCAAGTTTGCCGTTCGCCACAGCGCTGGTAGCCATATCAATGAAAACCGGACCGGGCAAATTACTGGGGAAGGCGATGCAGATGGGATTGGTGCCCAATCGTGCTTCACGTCCACCAAACGGAGCCACTAATTTGGGTGATTGGCCGGAGTCGGCCATCATCATGCTGATAAAGCCCTCCGCGGTGGCCATGCAGGGATAGCCAGCAACACGTCCGACGTGACTCTGCTCACGAATACTGCCGATGGCAACCTGGGTCGTGCGCGCCTTCTCAATAAGCCTGCGCATGGTCCATTCAGAGACGTGCGGGCCAAAGCCCCACTGGCCGTTGACAAACAGCGTGGTGGGCGTTTCCTTCACCACCACCGGATCCATGGTGGGTTTGATGTGCCCTTTGTCGATCCGATCAACGTACGTGGGCAAGAGCTGCACACCATGCGAGTCATGCCCCACCAGGTTGGCACCGGCCTGGTGCCGAGCCACAGTCTCAGCAATGGTGGCTGGCGTTCCGGCAGCCTCATACACCTGACGGGCAAAGGTGGTGAGCGCATCAAGGGCGATGGTTGGCATGAGGCCTCCGCAAGTTAAAAGTTAGGAGTTAAGAGTGGTAGCAGTATAGTCGGTGATTTGGGTGTTCAAGTGAAATTCGGGATGACCTTGTCAGCAAAAAGGCGCAGACTGTGCTCCGTTGTTTCATACGATACGTTGCCCCAGTGGATGGAGAGGCTGGGCTCCACGTCTCCAAAGAGATCCACGGTCTGGCGAACCTGGTGTGTGATGGTATCAGGGCTGCCGATAAAAGCGCGCCCCTCGCGCAGGACTCGGTCGATCGTCATCGTGTCAAGCTGGGCAATGATCTGCTCATAGCCCGGATAGTCTTTTGATGAGCGACCTGCCCAGGTGGCAGCGCTCTCACGAAACAATCCAACGTACTGCTGCATGGGCTCGGTGGATTCCTCGATGGCCTGCTGATCGCTGTCTGCAGCGTGCAGGTGAAATGACATCTGGACGGGAGGAATAGGCGTGGTCGGATGATGTTCCACGAATGTCTCTCGATAGAGCGTCAGTTTGGCCTGGAGATCTTCGAACTTGGATAGGTAGGGTACCACCATGAGGCCGTAGCCCTGGCGGCCGGTCCATTCAAAACTGGCCGGGCTGCCCACCGCGGCCACCATGATCGGCGGGTGCGGCTGCTGAACGGGACGCGGTGAGCTGGTGACGGGGCCAAATGAGTAGAAATCGTCCGAGTAGCTCACGTCGGTCTCGGTCCACAGGCGGCGAACCGCGTCGACTCCGCCCTCAAAGCGCGCGCGGCTTTCATCCATGTTGCGCTGGAAAGCCTCAAACTCCTCCGGCAAGAACGCCCGGGCAAAGCCCACCGTCAACCGACCCTTGGAGATCGCGTCCAGCATGGCCAGCTCGCCGGCGAGTTTGATCGGATGATTAAAGACGGGTAAGACCGCCCCGGTCACCAGCCGGATGCGCCGGGTGCGCGCCGCCGCGGCGGCCAGGAATACAATGGGGCTGGGTGTCATACCTCCGTATGGACGAAAGTAATGCTCCACGGTGCGCACGTGACTATATCCCAGCGCCTCGGCCAGCTCGGTCAGGCGGAGCGCCTCATCGAAGTACTGCGCCGCTGATTTCTGTTCCTGCCGAACGGATGAGAAGAAGTTGATTCCAAAGTGCATAGTGTGGAGCCTGTACTCTGGACGGAGGACGGAGCACGAGGATCCAGGAGGCTCCGTCTTCCGTCTTCCGTCTTCCGTCTTCCGTCTTCCGTCTTCCGTCTTCCGTCTTCCGTCTAAACTCTCGCCCCACCGTGCGCGTCGATGACGGCGCCGGTGATGTAGCCGCCGTAATCGGACACGAGCCAGAGCACCGTGCCGGCGTGCTCCTCGGGCGTCCCCAGTCGTTTCATCACGGCCCGGTCGGTGAGGGCCGATTCACGCGCGGCGTCGGCCCAGCGCGGTCGATGCGGGGTTTCAATGCCACCCACGGCGATGGCGTTGACGCGGATCTCCGGTCCCCACTCGTGCGCCATGGTTAGGGTCATGTTGATGACGCCGGCTTTGGCCGCGCCGTAAGCGCCACCATTGACGCTGGCGCCACGGCCGGCAATGGACGCAATGTTAACAATGGCACCGTTCCCCTGTC
>JBJXFJ010000271.1:0-6645 GCA_046154735.1 Chloroflexota bacterium
CCCCCCCCCCCGCGCTACCGGGGATGCCACTCGGCTTGATTCTTCACCAGAGATAGGGCACGGGTGGCGTGGAGTACTACCCGGTGCGTGGTGCGTGCCGGTGCACAGAAACGGAACGCTCCTTGACCATGCTGCACTCCGCCGCGACGGCGCGAAGCTCCTGGAGCGCCACCTCGATCCGGCTCACTCGATCCGGAACACCTTCATCACCTCATCCCCGAGATGGTTGATGACCTTCACGGCGATGCGACCGGTGGAAGGTGTGTTGAAGGGGCGGGACGTGTCGCTGTGGAGGGTGGCCCAGGCTTCTTCATTGATCTCGGCTTTGAGGGTGGTTTTCAGTGCGTTGTAGGGGTCGTTGGCGCCCAGGAAGTAGGCCTGGCGGACGAAGAAGCTTTATTCGTTGTAATCCGTGTCGATAAACCAGCAGGCGATGCCGTCCGGACCATCGCTGATGACTTCGCCGGTCTGGGGCTTGAAGACGTTCACGCCGTGGACAGTGGCTTGTGGCTCGGAGGTCGTCGATCAGGACTCTTGGGTTGGGCTTTTTCCTGGCTGTTGAGGGGCGGGGCCTGGACGACGAAGCCGCTCCACTCCTGCTCATCTTTCCCGCGCCAGTCGAGCTGGGGGTCCAAATCTTGACTGCGCCCCTCGTAGGCCACGAGGATTGGACTCTGCTTCTCAGCCTTCATAAAGGATTGGTGCTCGGCGGACGGGATATTCTCACGTGAGGCTTCTTTGTGCGTGATGGTCTCGACGCGCTTCGGTTGCGAACCTGCCCGTCGGCCGGTACTCATGACGCCAGCTCCAGGTCATCGTCTTGGTCGAGCAGATCAGACAAGGGTGGCGCGATCTCCAGCTCGTTGGAGCCGAGCTCCTCGACGACAGACTTGCGCATTGCTTCGGTAACGAGTTTCGCAAGCGCCCGGCTGCGCGCTTCGAAAAACTCATCGAACCTGTCTTCCCGAAGTAGTTGGGGCTCTATGAGATGGGTGCGCAGGATTCCATCCATTACCATGACGGGCAGGTCTTGTCGTTCCTGAATCCGCCCGAGGTAGACGGATGGCGCGTCGCCACCTATGAGAATGTTGGACCGTTTTGAGAGCGCGGTCTTATTGATGATCGAGTTGTAGACGCTAGCCGGGATGCCCTGCTTTTTGCACCAGTCCTGCGGGAAGATATGGTGGATATCAATCTGGTCGTTGAAGAAGGTCATGATGTCCACGGGCTTGCCGCTGATGAAATCTCGACATCCGGACTGCATGAGCAACGCGTGAATTCCCTTGTAGGCAGCCGAAATGCGGACCCTCAGCGTCCGCAATCGTTCTCGCTGGAAGATCGCGTCGTCGATTGAGCGAGGCGGCGGACCTGATCCACGAAGCCACTCGACAAGCTCGGGAACGTCGCGCGCAAGCCGCGATTCGGTGGATGAGCCGTACAGCTCACCAAGCGCGGCACACCAGAACCACTGTGCGAGCTGTTCCCTGACCTTCATGGCTGTAGCCTCGTTACCCATGATCGCGAACACGGAGGCTAACGCTACGAGCTGAGGCGGATACGGTATGTCCTTGTGCCAGATGATGTGCTGCTCGTTGAGGAACGAGGCCGTCTCAATGAAGCCCTGTTCAACAGATCGAGCGAATCTCTGATATGCATCGAGCGGCAGTCCCAGCAGCGCTTCGCGACGGCAGCTCACTTGCGGAAGCTCTCGATCTCTGAGCCCCGACTGATACTTCGCCGCACGTACCTCACGGGTATGTAACAGGGTGCAGGCTTGCAAGAAATCTGTGCTCGCGATATGGGCCAGGACGTCGCGTCGGTTGGGTGAGCCGATCATTCTCTGGCGTCTTCCAGCGGTGGCGCCATCACCGTTCCAATCCTGGCGCAGATCGAACTCATCCGCTGCATAGATAGCGGTCACCAGTTCGAACGCGTCAAGCTTCTTGCCGCCCACGTTGACCTTTTCGAACACCAGGCAGATGGCCTCACGACTGTTCTCTCGGTCGAGTCGTATGATGGGCATCTTGTAATCATCGATGCGCTCGAGGATGCCACGGTAGAAGAGCTTGTCGATGTCGGCAACGTCTCGATCGCGGCTCCTCCAGAAGTCGCGCCATGGGTAGATCCAGTCGTGTGCGTCAAAAACCTGGTTCAGAGGGAACATGTCACGCTCAAATTCAAGCTCGCGGCTAGATAGGTCGAGCAGGACATTCTTGCCGAAATCGCCGCGAACAATCCGATCCCGGGGGACACCCACGATGGCGTCCTCGAAATCCTCGTTTCCGCTGATGGCCTTGTTGATATCGAGGTAGTAGTAACGCTCGACCTGACCTCCCCGGTCCGTTGTGGTGCGGACGGGCTCGGGAGACATGAAGGATTGATAGAGCGATGTCATGCGCTGTTGACCGTCAAGGAGCAGTTCGTCGGGCCGTCTGTCTATGTGGGGTACACCCTGTAGGGGGCGAGGTTTGAAGTGGATCGGGCCGCCGGCTTCAAGGGTTAGCAGCGCGCCTACGGGGAACCCTTTGGCGATGGAGGCAATGAGACTCCGTACGTCGGCGTCGCCCCAGACATAGTCGCGTTGGAAGTCGGGAAGCTGCAGTCGGCCGACAGCTACCTTGCGCAGGATCTCTTTGAGATCATCCTTGGTGGTGTCAAACAATCTCTGTCTCCCGTTCCTGATTGCTTATGGCCGTCTCGGTGATCATCATGTCACAATCTTTATCGGCGATGCCGGCGAATTCGAACCCGATCTGGTACACCTCGGTAAGCTCGAAACTCTGCAAATTCGGCTTTCCAATTTGCGGCGCGTCTCAATAAATGCGATAGGTTGACTGACCGGTCTCGTCAAGCTCCCAGTGGCGGTTGGGGTAGTCGTATGGCGAGTTCAGGATGGGGTGGTCGAAAAACGGATTGGATGCGGCTTCTTCTGGGCTCACGTGTGCTGTGCCATGGTGATCATGCTGCCCCGGCGCCAGTGTTGTTCTAAACTGCTGTTTGTGCGGCTGGAACTGCATTGTACGCGCGTTTTTCACTGAGCGGGAGCCGGATTCGTCCTGGCTGTTGCGAGTGATTCAGGATGGTGGAGGAGCCCGGTGGTCGCTCGTGATTTGGATCAAGAGTCGCGATACACGTCACGTCGATGGCCTATCTTGACCACTTCGACGATCAATTCGACATCGGTAACGGTGTACAGAATCCGGTAATTGCCCTGGCGGAGGCGGTAACGCTCCTGCCCCGAGAGTTTTTCTGAGCCTGGCGGGTGCGGGTTGTCCTGTAATGACTGGATGCGCGCGAGGATACGCTGGACGTCGGCTCGTGGAACGGCCCGAAGGTCTTTGGTTACCGAGGGCTTGAACCGGAGGTCATAGCGTGCCATCGGCCTTCAACTGCGCCAGAAATGCCTCATAGCTAATGGGCGCTTCATGCGCGCGCTCGGCGAACGCGGCCAGATCCTCCTCATCTTCTCGTAAGGTGGCGCGGATGGCCTCGTTGACGATGTCGGATAGACTGCGATGGGTGCTGGCGGCTTTGAGTCTGAGCGCTTGGTGGAGTGCCGATTCAATGTAAAGCGTGGAGCGCACGGTGCGTTCGCTCACGGTGACTCCAGAACGTTGTGATGCTTTAGCACTATAGCAGGGGTGGGAGCCTGTTTGGGTGAGCGAGTCAGTTATGGATGGCCTCGATGCCATCTTCTCATTCCTGGCTGGAAGCCGAGTGTGGCCTTGACGCCGAGCGGGCAGGGACGCCCGCGCTACGGGGGCGGCGGAGAGGGTTTGGCTCGTCTGACGCCGCCTTTACGTGGGTGTCACTGGCGCCTGTGACGTGCTTCCCTTCTGCACCGCTACTGCGTCTCGCTGAATGATCTCGCGGAAGGAATCACTGGCGGTGGCCCAGTCCACCACGTCCACTTTGTAGGGCAGGTCGGACTCGGAGAAAGCATCGGCTAGCTTGGCAGACAGGGCGAGCGCCAGGGATGTGTCAGTGATGACGGCCAGATCGAGATCTGAATACGTTTTTGCCGACCCCCGGGCGCGCGAGCCAAATGCCCACACGTCGTATTGAGGCACATGCTCGTTCAGAATGGTCCGGATGATCTCCCAGTGATCGGGGCGGATATCGATGCGCGGCTCAGGCATTGCGCGCGGTCAGCTCCTGAAAGAGCGCCTGTGCGTCACCGATGAATCGGTGCGTGCCCGCGTAGACACTCAGCGCTTTCTGGTGATCCTCGGTGTGTGCGGTGATATTGCGCATGGCTCGATACTCAAACCAGGCTGTCGGATCAGCGATGAGCCCCTTCTCGACGGCTGTGCGCAGAAGATCGCGAAAGTTGGCAAAATCCGCTTCGCTTGGTGTGGCGGCATCTGTTTCGATTCTACGCCGCATCATCTTGATGCTGAGCTCATACACGAACTCAAAATTCTGGATGACTCCAGCGATCAGCGTGTTCTGGACTACGCTGGGCTGCGCGTCAAACCAGGGCTGGTTGTCGACCGCGGTGAGGCTTTCGTCAAGCGAGGCAAGGGCGTGCTCAAGCGAGCTGAGGTCCAGCTTCATTTCTTTTCCTCGTCGTACTTCCCACGCCTGGGGTCAGGGCGACCGTGTTGCTGCTGCGCATGGAGTGCTGGATAGCGGTGCTGATGCGATTGGTGTAGGGGGCTTCATTGTAGCGCTGTTGCGTTGGCCTGAAGATGATCGACCCACACGGACGTGTCGACGAGGATTATGCGGGCTTCGATCTGCGGCGGGGAGTGGCTTCCGCCTGTGGCTCGCCGCCGGCCAGGCGGGCGAGCCGGCGCGCGCTTTCGCGCTCAATCAGCGCTTTCAAGCCCTCGCGCACGAGCGCTGTTCGCTTGGTGACGCCGGTGATCCGTTTGGCCTCCTCGATGAGCGCATCATCCAGATTGATGGTGGTTCGGCTCATGCCGGCCTCCCTATGTCATGTCTGAATCGTGCATCGAGTGATGCTGATTCTGATGTATCAGTGCTAGTAATGTGGAGCTGCGGTAGCCGGCCTCAGTCTTTGGAGTGCGGGTGGCTGTAACACCGCTTTCTTTTCCGTGTACGCACTCGGCGGAAAACTCGGAAGAGAAAGCGGTGTCACAGCCACGCGCACTCCAGAGCACCGGTGGTGCGAGTGGCGGCGTGATTCCCACTCCGGCGTGACTCTTGAATTAGAACATTTGTTCTAATTGTGAGGCGGTATGGCGGGGTGGTTTGCGGGTGCGGCTCGGGGGGCGCTGGGGGTGGAGCCGCGGGATGCGGAGCGGCTGCGGCGCTATCGGCGGTTCCAGGATTGGTATGACGGGCAGCAGTGGCCCTCCGCCAGTGGGCGCGCCGGCCGCTCCAGCCTGACGCTGAATTATGCCCGCGCCATTGTGGACAAGGGCGTGGCGTTTTTGCTGGGGCGCGGCCTGGGGTTTGCCGTGCTGCCAGCGGATGAGACTGATCCGGCCTCGCGTGAGCGGGCGCGGCGGGCTGAGCAGCTCATTTACGAGGTCTACTGGGACAACGATCTGGACGCCATTGACATCCAGGTGGCTACGAACGCGGCGGTGCTGGGCGACGGCGTCTACAAGGTGTTTTATGACGCCGCGGCGCGGCGCATCCGTGTGGTGAATGTGGATCCGTTCACCTTCTCTGTTTGCTGGGCTGGTGATGACCCCGGCGCCTTGACGCGGGTGGAGGTGGCTTACTCGCTGGAGGCGGCTGAGGCAGAGCGGCTGTACGGACGAGGGACGGAAGACGAGGGACGGAGGACAGAGGAGGAACGCTCTCCCTCCGTCCTCCGTCCGTCGTCTTCCGTCCCTCGTTCTCCGTCCTCCGTCACCGTTCAGGAGCAGTGGACCGCGGAGACGTTTCAGGTCTCGGTGGATCAGCGGGTGGTGCGCTCGGGGCGGAATCCGTATGGCTTCATCCCGTTTGTGCATGTGCCCAATATGCAGCCGCCCAATCAGCTCTGGGGACGGTCTGACCTTGACGGGTTGATTGAGATCAACCGTGAGCTCAACGAGCGGATGAGCGACCAGGCGGATGTAATTCGCTATCACGCGGATCCGCCGGTCATCTTTCGCGGTGTCACGGAGCATACTGATCTGGCGGTGGGGCCGGGCACGGTGTGGGACATTCCGCTGGATTCGGACGTGAAGCTGCTGGAGTGGCAGGGTCAGTCCCCCTCTGTGCAGGAGCACATTGAGCGGGTCATGCGCACGCTCTTTGAGGTGAGCGAGACGCCGCGCAGCGCCTTTGGCGATAGCGGCCGGCTGCTCTCCGGCGTGGCGCTGGAGATGGAGCTGCGGCCGATCATCCAGAAAACGCTGCGGCGTCGAGCGTTCTGGACGCGCGCGTTGCGTCAGCGGAACGCTTTGATTCTCAAGCTGGCTGAGCGTTTTGAGGTGGATGGCGCGCGGCCGGGTGACTTTGCTCCGTATCGCACCAAGATCGTCTGGCCGCCCATGGTGCCCGCGGACGATACGGCGCTGGTGCGCCAGAACATTGCCCTGGTGGAGGCCGGCCTGCGCAGCTATCGCGGCGCGCTGGACGCCCTGGGTGAGGAGAACCCGGAAGCGGAGCTGGAACGGATCCGGGCCGACCAGGCAGCGCTGTTGCGCTGGACGGAAGACGACGGACGGAGGACGAAGGAAG
>JBJXFJ010000274.1:0-3325 GCA_046154735.1 Chloroflexota bacterium
GGGAGTTTCAATCCTCACCCGATCTTTCGACCGGGTGCGACCAAGAGTGTCAAACGCTACGGGAGTAATACAGGTAGTTTCAATCCTCACCCGATCTTTCGACCGGGTGCGACTTGTACTTGACGCCACAGTTCCGTTGTATATTACGGTTTCAATCCTCACCCGATCTTTCGACCGGGTGCGACGGCGCCGGGATGGCGCCGATGTGAATATTCTGCGTGATCTCGGCTTGTCAGTGCACAGTCCTGACCCGTTATTCGTCCGAACGGCACCGCGCACGGAGCCCGGCTCGCTCTGTATGCGTGGAATAGGGGAAATAATCGGCAAATTCTTGCGCGAACCCCTTGCTGGACAAGGAGTTGCTTGGGGTCCGCGCGGGACTAGACGATCATCGGCTCGCGCGGGTCAAATGCTGGCTTCTGACCGACGATTCGAACAAACCGCTCTCGTGGCTCTCGTAGTCGATAGACACGCAGGCTATCCATCTCAGTGTCAATGATCCTGGTCAGCCGGTGAACCAGGACTTCAAGTTGCTCAGGATTCACGATGCACTCAAATACAGACTTCTGAACTCGCTGCCCGTGTCCTTCCAGGAGTTTGGCAACCTGGCGCAATCTCCGTCGACCGGATGATGATTCCGTCGAAACGTCGTAGGTGATGAGCACTTCCAACCTGATGTCCTTGAGGCGACGGATCGCCCGAATGGCTTAGCGATAGAGAAATGGCGGGTAGTGAAGCAAGTCTCCACGCAGATGGCGAGCGAGTAACCGCGCCTGTACGTGGGGCACCAGGCCGATCGGCAGCTTCTGTTTCAGGACCCGGTGCGTCACCGTTTCCTCCTTCCGTTTCTGGTATGCCACAATCACAGCCCGCCGCCCGGCCTCATTGAGAAGTACCGCGCCACCGGGCAATGCGTCGAACTCATCGGCCGTGAGTTGACGTCGATTCACCATCGTCAGCGCGAGGCGGTCAGCGATCACCGCGCGCAGCTCTTCCATCAGGTCAAGTGCCAGGGCCGGGCGACCCGGGCGAAGGGCATGAAGGAATCCAACTTGAGGGTCCAGCCCCACGCCTTCCAACGCCGCCTCACATTCCGCTCTCAGCAGCGCATAAAGGAACGAGAGTACGGCGTTCGTGCGGTCTCGAGGCGGTCGCCGATTGCGCCCATCCATGGGAAAGCTCTCGCGTCCGGCCCGCACCATGTGCCCAAACACGCCAAAGTAGCTCCGTGCAGCTTCGCCTTCCGCGCCGCGCACCACGTTAAGATCGGAGATATCTCTGAGTCGATGAAGTATCCCAGCGAGCCGCTCGGCAGCTTCGCTCAGTGCCAGGTGCTCATCCGGCACTTGAGTCTCCCGGGCTGCACGCACCAGAAGTTGACGGCTGTTCTGGATTTTGGCGGCCACGATCTGCTTGGCGATCAGGCAGGGTGTGGATGGATCAGAAAGTGCTAGATGTTGGGCCCGTCGGAGGAGCACGTTCCCACGGGTGGCCCCCTCCACCCGTGCCTTGAAGCGGCCGTTGGTGCCCAGCCAGATGAGGCTGCGCCCATCTTCTGCGCAGCGCTGGATGAGAAAGGGCGTGAGCGTGACCCGTCCAAACACAACAATACCGTTCAGTCGAAGGAGTGGCGTCCGCAGTCTGGTTTCCCCATCCACGTCCACACGCACGGTGTCATGGTCCAGGTGGAGCACGGCGCCCTGCGTTTGCACATAGAGGACGTTTAACAGCTCATGCATTGCCCAAGCCCCGTTGAAGGCAAGTCACCTTGGACCGAATGCAGGGGGGATTACAGCCAGGGGTCATCATCCGCGGCCTCCTTCAGTGGCGTGGGCTCTGCGTGGGGATCATCGATCCGGAAGAGTGCTCCTTGCAGGCCACGGAGGCGATGCGTTTCGCCCACAACGCTGGGGAGGCATGCATTGAGCAGAGAGCAATTTGGACACCGATCATCATTCACGGCGGCAGGCACGAGCTGGCGCACCAACATCTCGCGGATGGCCTGGATGATGCTCACTGTCCGTTGTCGCAGTTGATCGTCAAAGGTGACAACTTGCCGCCGGTGAGTGGCATGGTAGTAGATGGCGCCCTCGGGAACCTGCCTATCGAGCATTTCCTCGAGGCAGAGCGCCTGGGCGCAGAGCTGCAGGTCCGCATGCGGGCCGTGCCGTCGGCCAACTTTGTATTCAATGGGGTAGGGGCCAGCCACTCGAAACTCAATCGCGTCTGCTTTTCCGCGCAGTCCGAGCCGCTCCGACCAAAGTGGCGCCGCGCGCACGGTGCGGACGCCGTCCGCACTGGTCTCCTCCCCCGCGTCGACGCGTTCGTGGGCCAGGCGCCCACGAACGGTGAACAGGTTCTCATCAAAGGTTTGCTCCACGTGGATGAGCGCGCACTGCCGTGGGCAATAGCTGAAGTGCTCAATTGCGGAGATCGGCACTTCGATCTCCGCATCGTCGCGCAGCTCGCCGCCAAGCGCGTCCACGGCTATCCTTCCAGGCGAGTGAGGGTCACGCCCGAAGGAATGTTCGCCTCCGCGATCATCACCTCGTAATCAGTGAAGGCTCTCGCGTTTTCGACCTCAGGGCGACGGATCACTGACACAGTCTCGAATAGACGGTGCGCCGGGGCGTTACCCAAGGGGCGATCATGGCTAAACACGTACAGCCCTCGGCAGGCCATCAACCCGCGCGAGGCAGAGCGGTCGGCGTCCCACATGAGCTGAAGCGCATCCCAGAAGAGCGCCAGGTCATCTTCTGAAACGCCGGTTTGGCTCGCAAGACTCGGGCTAAAGAATCCGTGCGCTCGATAGAGTCCGTACGGAATGAGAGCCTTACGTCCCATTTCGGTATTCTTGCCGGCCATCGAGCCTGAGCCATCGTCAGCCACGACAACGGCAGCATCCTCGGGCTTTGTAATCGCGACACGTGTAATCGAAAGATCGCGCGGAGCCACGGTATCGATCGAGCGGCCAAACGTAAGCTGCAGGGGGCCGCGGACCTGGCCGCAGTTCACTCCGGTCGTCATCACCGCGCCAAACATGCGAATATCGAAAAAGTTGGCACACATCCAATCGCGCGCTTTATCTACGTCCTCACGCTTCTGTTTTGTGCCAGTCGAGCTGATTCCTAGTGCCTGGTAGGCGCGGTCATGTTTGGTGTTCAAGGCATTACCGCCGCTCTGGACGTAGATCTTGTACGCCTCGTCAGCTCCCCGAGCGAGGTGGACCCAATCGCGCACCTTCCGTTTGAGTGACACGTCTGTCACCAGCCCCTGCATTGTCTCGGGGTCCACGCGCGGGAGATTGCCAGCATCAGGGTCACCA
>JBJXFJ010000243.1:0-4229 GCA_046154735.1 Chloroflexota bacterium
TGTTTGGGGTTGGGTACGCTTCTACGATGCGACCTTGGTGCCCTGCGAGTAAACCGCAGCCCTCATAGGGACGCTCTCGGAGAAGCTGCTCAAACACCTTATCCTGCACGGATCGGGAAATGGTAACCATTACATCCAGGCCTTCCCGCGCAATTCTTCGGCCGCGTCCTCCATCACCCCGGAGTATGCCCCGGTGCTCAAGTATTTCCAGCCTCCGTCGGCAAACAGTACCACGATGTTTGCCTGCTCGCAGGTCTGCGATGCGCGGAGTGCCACGGAGAGTGCGGCTCCAGAAGAGAGTCCGGCAAATATGCCCTCACGCTGGGCCAGCTCCCGGACAAATTTGATCCCTTCCTCACCGCGCACCATGATCTTGCGATCAAGAATATCCAGGTCCAGCACAGGCGGGATGAAGCCCTCATCCAGGCTGCGTAACCCCTGCACCAGGTCACCGGCATGGGGCTCCGCGGCAACTATCTGAATCGCCGAGTTGTGCTTCTTCAATCGTCGACCAACACCTGTAAGCGTACCCCCCGTTCCCAGGCCCGCAACAAACATCGTGACTTCAGGTAGGTCCCGAATGATCTCATCAGCCGTGCCGTCAAAATGCGCGCCGGGGTTCATTGGATTCCCGTACTGGTAGAGCATCAGATACTTGGAATCCTTGGCCATCTCCTGGGCGTGAAAGATGGAGCCGTTGCTCCCCATTGCACCATCCGTGAGCACAATCTCCGCGCCGTACATCTCGAGGAGGGTGCGTCGTTCAGTGCTCACGTTGTCAGGCATCACCGCCACCAGCTTATACCCCCGGTGCCGGGCGATCATGGCGAGAGCTATGCCCGTGTTACCACTCGTTGGCTCCAACAAAATCTTGTCCGGGGTGAGGATGCCACGCTTCTCCGCGTCCTCAACCATGGCGCGCGCAATTCGATCCTTGACACTGCCCGTGGGATTCTGCCCCTCGAGCTTGGCAAATATGCGAATCCCCGGCCTCGGCGAAAATCGCTGAAGCTCCACGAGCGGAGTATTACCAATTGACGCAATGATGTCTGGATATAGCATGCCTTAGTCCGAGCCGATAGACGACGGCTGACGATTCCCGGCGCAGGGGACGTTCCATGGTCCCCGTCCGAGTCTGTCCATCTGAGGTCGACCGATCACGCCGCCCCACCGGCAACCGCCGGGAGTATTGATAAGACGTCACCGGCCGAGACAGGCGCCTCGAGCCGGCCAAGATAGCGGATGTCTTCATCATTCAGGTAGATGTTGACGAATTTTCGTAACTCCCCGTCAGATTCGAACACATTGCCACTGAAGCCTTGAAACTGGCGTTCGATATCCTTGAGCACGTCACCAACCGTGGCGCCATCCGCCGTTACGGTTTTCTGGTCCCCAACGTGTGCCCGCATCATGGCTGGCACTCGCACTTCAACCGACATTCTTCCTCCGAAACCCGTCAGCACTCAGCCCCCGGTGGCCGCCATGGGCGCACCGCAGAACTCCTCATAATCAATGAGCTCCTTGATCGTTGGATTGTCGCCACAGAGCGGACAAGCCGGATCACGTCGCACTTTCACCTGTCGAAATGACATCTCAAGCGAATCATAAATGAGCAATCGGCCAACCAGTGAGTCACCCAATCCAAGAATGAGCTTGATGGTTTCCGTGGCCTGAATGACGCCAATCATTCCTGGCAAAACACCCAGAACACCTGCCTCGGCACAACTGGGCACAGCCCCGGGCGGCGGAGGCGATGGGAACAGGCAGCGGTAGCACCCCTTGCCAGGCTCAAACACCGTGGCCTGCCCCTCGAATTTGAAGATCATTCCGTCAACTAGGGTCTTGCCAAGAAGCTGACAGGCATCATTCACGAGGTAACGCGTGGCAAAGTTGTCGCAGCCGTTCACCACAATGTCATATTGACTCAGGATCTCCATGGCATTTGCTGATGTAATCGGCTCGCGGTGAGGTATCACCTTCACATCCGGATTCACATCCGCCAATCGGTCCCGTGCGGAATCCACTTTTGGACGCCCGATATTTGCGTGTCCATGGAGAATCTGGCGATGGAGGTTGGTAATGTCAACGTCGTCAAAGTCCACAAGCCCCATGGTGCCCACGCCGGCCGCGGCCAGATAGAGCGCGGTAGGGGATCCAAGACCGCCAGCTCCAATAAGCACCACCTTGGCGCCCAGCAGCTTTCGCTGGCCTATACCGCCAATCTCCGGGAGCAGAATGTGCCGGCTGTACCGCCGCATCTGCTCAAGCGTGAGGGGCGTTGATGTTGCCCCACCCGCCATCGCTGGAATTACTGCCACCTCGTCCTCCTCTGCCAGGCTCGTTGCCAGACCCTTGAGATCTTCAATTTCCTGTTCGTTCACATAAACGTTTACGAATCGATGAACATTCCCGTCTTCATCCACCAGCTCGCGCGTCAGGCCGGGAAAGCGCGTCTCCAGCTCGCTGAGCAACTCTCGGATCGACGCCGCCTTGCATCGGATCCGCGCGGTTCCTTGAGTCCAACGTCGCAGCGAGGTTGGAATGTACACGTTCGCCATTCCGGATAGTCCACTCTTTAAGAATCCATACTCAAGTAGCGTTCACCGGTGTCCGGCAGGATAGTCACCACGCGTTTTCCCGGGCCAAGCTCCTCTGCCACAATGTTCGCGGCAAGAATGTTAGCCCCCGCCGATACGCCGACCAGAAGGCCCTCTTCTCGAGCCAGCCGAATCGACATACGCTCAGCCTGTCGGTCGTCCACCCCTATGATACGGTCCACCAGCGATGGATCGTACACACCGGGTATGAAACTCGCACCGATCCCCTGAATGCGATGCGGCCTTGGCCGCCCGCCCTGAAGCACAGGAGAAAGTCGGGGCTCCACGGCAATCACTTTGACGGATTCAAGCTCCGCCTTCAGCACCGCGCCCACACCCGTGATCGTACCGCCCGTACCCACGCCCACAACAAATGCATCGAGTCGGCCGCCGGTTGCCTCGAGAATTTCTCGCGCTGTGGTGACTCGGTGCACGGCTGGATTTGCCGGATTTTCAAACTGCTGCGGCATGAAGTAGTCAGGATTCTCGGCAATAAGCTGCTGGGCCGCAAAAACGGAGCCCGTCATTCCTTCAATTGTGGGCGTCAACACAAGCTCCGCACCAAATCGCGCAAGAAGCTGGCGCCGCTCTATGCTCATATCTTCTGGCATGGTCAGGATCAGCCGATAGCCTCTTGCTGCCGCCACCATGGCCAGCCCAATGCCTGTATTTCCACTGGTAGGCTCAACAATTGTGGCACCAGGCTTCAGCCTGCCGTCTTGCTCGGCCGCTTCCACCATGGCAATTGCAATGCGATCCTTCACCGAGCCGGACGGATTCGAAGACTCGAGCTTGGCAAGGATCTCCGCACCATTCTGGGGTACCACCCGATTGATACGCACCATTGGTGTTCTGCCGATGAGGTCGAGTATGGAGTCCGATATGCCCGCGCGAGCCGAATTGGTCATCAAGCCGGACACTTCAGATGTAATACATGACGCGCTCTTCAAGCGCGCTGCTGCGACGGACAAGGTCTTCAATGGTTGTCTGATTCAGGATTGAGCGCGTGGCGTCACGCACATCTGCCCATACATCCCGCATCCCACACGTTGCAGAGACCTGGCAGACATTCGGCTCATCAATGCAGTCGAGGGGCGTAAATGATCCTTCCAACGCCTCCACCACTTGACCGAATGTGATGTCTGCTGGGGAGCGAGCAAGCTCATGGCCTCCATGCGGGCCACGTACGCTGCGCACAAACCCGGCTTTCCGGAGCGTTGTCAAGAGCTGCTCGAGATAGGCTTCTGGAATGAGCTGACGCGCCGCGATATCGGCACTCTGGATGGGCCCCTCACCGAAGTGCCGTGCCAGATCGATCATCGCGCGCGATCCATAGTCCGTACGCATCGAGATTTTCACAGCTTGTACCTGAACATCTATTGTTGACTAAATTACTCGATTAATTCTACGTGCCTCACGTCGGACGTGTCAATGAACGTGCGCGGCAGCCCAGGGTCATTTCAAAGTCGAGTTTGTCGGCGGGACGATGTAGCGCGGGGCCTTGTGCCCTGTGCCTGGAGCTCCTGAACCCGTGATCGCGATCAGCGGCTCCCGCGTCCCAGGCACAGGGCACAAGGCCCAATGCCGTTCGGTCACGCGTGATGTATCAGTGACACGGTGCACGCCGGGCCC
>JBJXFJ010000278.1:0-4030 GCA_046154735.1 Chloroflexota bacterium
GCTGGGGTTGATCTCCTGGAGGCTAGGGTAGCCGGCTGGTGACGGTGCGCTGGGCAGCGCCGGGTATGTGACCAGCTTCTCAGCGATCGCTTGCTGTCCTTCCGGGCCAGTTAACCAGCTCACAAAGAGCTTGGCCACTTCTTGTCCCGGCGCATCTTTCACCACTCCCAGCTTGAGGGCTACAACCATGGCGCCGCCGTCACGGAACCAGCCGGCCTTGACCGGCGCGCCGCGCTGGAGCTCAAGCTCCTGGACGGTGATGGCGGCCGGCACGAAGATCGCGTATTCACCGCGAGCAATCTGAGTGGGGGCGGCGTCGCGTTCACGGACAAACGTT
Source organism: Chloroflexota bacterium (assembly GCA_046154735.1). Classification (GTDB taxonomy): domain Bacteria; phylum Chloroflexota; class UBA6077; order UBA6077; family JACCZL01; genus CAVXYC01. The sequence goes on from JBJXFJ010000278.1 coordinate 338, forward strand.
GGGTCCTGGGCCTTCAAGCCGTCCATCCAGGCCTGGCCGAGCTCATCATAGGTATAAGTAAAGAACTCAATGCTCGGCCCGCCGCCGCGTGGATCGTCCACCAGCAGCTTGCCCTTCCCCTTCCAGAACGGGTCCAGCAAATCCTGGCGGGTCCTAGGGAAGCGTGCCTCAGGAACCAGTTCGGTATTGACGACGAAGCCGTGCGCATTTTGAGCATACGCCCAACGGGCTCTGCCGGAAGTGAGCGGAATCTCCGGCAGGTCGGCAGCATTCGGCGGCCCCTCCCACTCGGCAAACAGACCCTGCTGCTCCAGCGTGGACATGGTGGTGGCACCGGTCGCCGCGACATTGGAAATCCGCCGCCCTGCGCTGGCCTCCGCACTGAACCGCTGGATCATCTCCGGGCCACGCAGCAAAACGCCCTCTACTTCCGTGCCTGGATAGCGCTGTTGGAAGAGATCGAAAATCGGCCGATACTCAGGGCCGGCGCTATAGAGCGTGACCTTCATCACACCCGAGGCTTTCGCCTTCTCGTAATACTCCTGCAGCTTGGCCGAACCGGGGTCTGCGGGAGCGGCCGGCGCCCTGGATGTTGGCGCGGTAGGCGCGCCACAGGCGGCCAGGAGGAGCACGGCAAACGTGAAGGAGAGGCGAGCAAGCGCGGGTGGGACACGCATAACCAAACTCCCGGCGCGATATTGGGAGGATCGTAGCAAACCCTGATGGCCGCGGCGAGCATTGACTTGGCGCCAGACCCGACCGAGACTTGTGCACGCCGCACTCCAGCGGAGCGCCGTGTAGCGAAGATTGCGGCTTGCTACGTGACCAGGTACTGGTGCTTGATTCGCTGTTCTGAGCCCACGAAAGGACCTGTCCCGGTGCGATGGAGCTGCACGACCGGCCGCATCAGCTCCGGATACTCGCGCACGGCCTCTTGAAAGTCGTGATTCCTTTCCAGCAGCCAGCTCCAGATCACCGTGGCCACGCGGTCTTCCAGATACGGGTTCGGTTCGGCAGCCTCGAGCTGAATGGAAACCAACGGACGAGTCTCGCCGGGGATCGACTCAATCACGCTCAGCAGGAATGACCGTACGTGCACGGCCACATCGGGGACGGAGTAGATGGCTGCCTCAATGTCCTGAGGGTAGATGTTGCAGCCCATCACCGAGATAGTGAAGTCCTTTCGGCCGAAGATGTAGAGATACGGCGCCTGAATCGGGCGCCGAGCTAATGCAGGCATGACGTCTTTCCAGCGGTAGCCCGCACTCTGGAGCCGCTCGAGGAGCACATCATGCCGGATCACACCGCCCTCGTCATGGATGTTGTAGCGAATCTTTGGCGTGAGAGTGGAGAGGCGATTCACGGTGAAGACCAGCTCACCATTTGCGTTCGTCTCGATGAAGTGCAGGAGCGGGTTGTACTGAAACACCATTGGGGAACGACGCGACTCCCCGAAGAGCGTCAACGCTAGTCGCGAATCCTCCGCCGCGAGCCGGCGTAACCGAACGCTCACGGCCGTTTCCGCAGCCAGGCCAATCTCCACATCCGTGGCGCCATAGCCACTGTAGACGCTCCGAAACCGGCGCTGGAGGTAATCACGGAGCCCCTCGGAGTTACCATCGCCACCCATGAGCGCGTGCATCTCGTAGTGAGCCCAGGGGAACTCCGCGGCATCGCCCTGGTCCAGTAGCAGTTTTAGAAAGGGCGGGTAACCAGCAATGAGATAGCGGTAGCCCGGCCCCAACTCCTTCATAGTCGCAAGAATCTTCTGAACGTCCGGACCGGTTGCCTTGACCAGACCGTTCGGCTCGAGTGCGATAGCCATTGTGAAGCCTGTGGCCCACGCGCCCATGGAAAACGCGTTCAGTATCACCAGCGGCGCATCGCCAAACGCATAGCGTGCAAAGAAGCTAACCATGCGGCGCACGTGCGCGCGCTCACCTCCGGCCCGGAGCCAGTTGTACGGCCGCCCGGTGCTGCCGGATGACTCATCCATCGTGGTGCCCACCAGCGGGATGTGTCCGCCAAGACAGCGCTGCTCCAGTGGGTAGACGTTTACGTAGGTCTGCTTATCGATCTCAGGCAGCTCATCTAGCGACCGAACCTGCATGATATCGATGCCGCGCCCCTGGAGATAGGTACGGTAAGCAGGGACCCGCGCGGCTGCCCAGCGGGCCGCCCGCATTGCCCGTGCGTGTGAGAGCCCATCGGTCAGCCGGGGCGGAGCAGCCTCCAGGAATGACCGAAGGAGATGATAGCTGCTGCCCAAGACGTGCAGATGAAGGTCAATGAGGCCCAGGGTGAGCTCGGTTGAGGGGCGACCGAGATTGCGCGGAACATCGAGTTTGTCGATCAACGAGACGAGTTGTTCTGTAAGCACAGTCTTGTTCCTATCCACCGACGATCCTGGTAAGAGCAACTCTCTGAAGATCGTCCGCCACTACGCCCAGGCGCATCTGTCCGCGTACCCGTTTTGAAACAGGAAGTTCCGAGCGAGATCGTCAAGAGCCTCAGGCTTGAGTTGACTCCCTCCTGAGCCGCGGCGCCAGCGATCAAGCTGCTCGGCTAAGTACTTGTCCGATTCGCCATTGGGCTGCTCGGGTTCGCCCGTTTCCCTTATTGCTTGCTCGTACACGATCAGGCCCCAGCGATAGGCTCGGACTTCGTTGTTCATGCACGCTTGCACCGGAGCGAGGCCATTGCCCAGGGCATCAAGATCCCAGGACGCATGGGCGAGCTCGTGGGCGAGGATGGAGGCGCGCGCCCTGAGGGGCTCGTTGCGCAGCCCGGGCGCCATCCATATGATTCGATCACCCGATCGATAAACGCCCATCACCCCGGCCCGCAGGGGAGCCGAATCCGGGTACCACTCCACGCGCACCTGCCGCTCGCGTACAACCGCGCCAAGACGTTCGCCAGACGACGGATTCGCGGCTGCCGCGATCCTCTCGGCGAGCGTGAACGCATCCTTGAGCCCGCCATCGACGTTGCAGAGCTCCTCTGGAGTAGGCGATATGACATCGCATCGTCCCCCATTGTCTCCCGGCTCCACTTGAGCCACTACCGTCGAATGCGAAAGCGCTGACGCAGATGCGAATAGAAGGATCAGTGACGCGGTCAATGAAAGAAAGGCCTTGCCGCTTCGTTCTCCATCCCGCACGAGTTGCGCATCATTCGCTGCATCGGTCATGGAGCAAGTTGGGACACCCGGAGGTTCCGAATCACAATGGCGCTTTCCGCCGTATCGCCTAAATTTCCCAGGCGGGCCACCCCGATCATTATGGCTCCTCGATCGAATGTTGAATCCGCGACTGACAGGACAAGCACATCGTTCAAAAACACCCATTGGTTCGCGCCATGTAGCCGGATTGCCAGATTGTTCCAGTCGTCCCGGTGAAAGCTTGCTCGCAGATCTGCGCGACCAGCGACGGCCGATGATGGTTCGCATCCGACCGCGTACTTGCGGATTCTCATTTCGCCCTGTCCTGGTACTGCGTCAAGCTCGTAGCCCAAGTAGCAATTCTCATTGAGAATGCCGCGGAATCCAACGAAGAGCTCAGCTCGATCGTGCCCTGTGACCACCTTGAACTCGAACCTAATCTCTCCATCCGGTATATCGAGACCTGGAATGAAACCTGGGGCAAGTACAGCGGATCTGGAGTTCGGTCCACAGGGCCCGGTTACCTTGATGAT
>JBJXFJ010000283.1:0-5791 GCA_046154735.1 Chloroflexota bacterium
CCCCCCCCCCCCGCCACTGCAGGAGAAGCTGGCACAGGCGACGGTGATCATTGACAACAGCGGTGATCTTGCTCGCACGGTTCAGCAGGTCCAGGCGGCTTTTCACCGAGTGATGCAGGATATGCACAATCAGTAGCGGCAAGCATGGCACAATTTAAGCGTTGATCAAGATGCGATGTCTGACGGTGGATCCGGAGGGAGGGAGCTCCCAGCGGCGTCGTCACCTCATGGACTATATGAATTGAGCATCGACAGGAAGCGGCACAGGTTATGACGCCCTCCATATTTTCCCTTGACCATCATGACGCGTTTCGCGTCCTTCGTTTGCGGGGCAGCGCGTATGAGCGCGGGCGGCAACATGGCCTGGCGCTCAAGGAGAGTGTGCGCTTCTTTCGTGACGCGTTCTATCGAGATCTGCTGTACGCGCGCAGCAGAATGCTCGGCGTGAGCCTGAACGGCATCTTCATCACGCTCGCCGCACGCATGGAGCGCTTCATACCTCGTGAGCTGCGTGAGGAGATGCTCGGCGTGGCTGACGGCGCGGGCATCAGCTACCGCGATGTGCTCATCATTAATTCGTTTGATGACGCCATTCATGGACTAAGCAAGCTTGCCCCGCTGATGCAATGGTTCCAGCGAGCTCGCGGCTACTTTGCTTGCAGCAGCTTCGTGCGGCTGGGTGATTCCGGTCCCATTCATGGTCGCAATCTGGATTACATGGTGGCTGATTCCGCGGTGGATCCCAATGGCGTGGTGACGCGGATACTGCGTGAGAATGTCATCGTCTTCGTGCACGAGCCCGATCAGGGCTATCAATTCACCTCGGTGGCCTGGCCGGGCTATGTGGGCATTGTTACCGGAATGAACGCGGCCGGCCTGTCCTTAGCTTGCCATACGTCCTGGACGCCCGGTGAAACCGTTCACGGCATTCCGCTGCCCTTGCTGTACCGACACGTGGTGCAATACAGCCCATCGCTGGCGAATGCAGAGCAGCGCCTCCGGCGGGCGCGACGCACGATCGGAAACAACATCAGCCTTGCATCGAGCCGAGATCACACGGCCCGCGCGATCGAGCTTGCGCCTCGGCAGGTTGCGTCACGGGCACCACACGCTGGGACCCTGGCCGTTACCAATCATTTCCAGGATCCCACCCTGAGCGCGCCCCAGGCCCGGGCCGGCTGGCTCTTCCCGAACTCGGTGAACCGGCTCGATCGGCTCCACGCTCTACTCCCTGCCACCGCGTCAACAATGACAGACGCTGAGGCGGTCTTGAGCGACGCTGAAGCCACAAGTCCTGACCTGGGTGACTGGGATTGCCTGGTGAATCCGGGGACGATCTACAGCACGGTCTTTGACCCGACTCGATTACGTCTCAGTGTGCGCATCTTTGATCAACCAGATCGGCCCTTCAGCCAGGTTGATCTCACCGAGCACGGCATGCCTCGTCCGCTTGAAGCCTCGGAATCTGCCTGAGGTGAGCCGAGCCTCCTGCCCCCCGCTTGGCAGTACGGCGGTCCCTGCTAGAATCCTCAGGTCATTCAATTCGCATGCTGAGGAGCTTCATGGGTAAAGCGATACTCCACGTCCACAGTACCTTCAGCGATGGCGAGCCCACGGTCGCGGAGATCCTGGATGAAGTGGAGCGCAATAGTGACATCGACATCGTTGGCCTTACGGACCACGATGATGTTCGCTCATACGCCGCCGCGGTGGATTGGAAAGTGCGGCACCCAGGTAGTCGCGTTCAGCCCCTGTGTGGGATTGAGCTGACAACCTGGGCATTCAAGCATATCCTCATGTTCTTCTTCCAACCTCCATTTCCCACGCGAACCCTTACGAAGTTCATGCCACTAGGCGAGGCCGTGAAAGCCGGTAAAGACGCTGGAGGGCTGGTCATTGTTCCGCACGTGGACGCAATCTGGGTGGGCATGGGCCGTCGTCGGTTAGAGCGCCAGTTTGAGCCACTGGGAGTTGATGGCATTGAGCTGTACACTCCGGTTCCTTTCGCCCGAGGCGCCATGGACAGGCTTGCCCAGATGAATCAGCGCTGCAAGCTCATTGAGCTTGGCGGCAGTGATGCCCACCATCTAGAAGACCTGTACCGGGTGATCGTGGAATTCCCGGGGAGCACCCTGACCGACTTTGAGCAGGCCATCCACGGGCGAACCACCACCGTCCGCTGGGGTACCGATGGTCCGAGAGTGCCGGTGGCTCGCCAGGTTCGGCAGCACACCCGGGCACTTGTGATGCACCCATGGGAACAGCTTCAGACCTGGAGCCAGGAGAAGCTTCAAAGCTCTCGAACGCGCTAGAGGATCGCTCTCCAAGAAGTCAGTTCCATGGCAATATCCAGACTTCGTACGGACCGAACGATTCCACTCGGCGATATTCTGACCGCAAAAATTCTCTCAGAATCGGATAGTCGGTAACACGCAGCCAGAGAAACTCGAACGCGGGCTCCAGCACCACCAGACGCACTGAACGCGTTTGGAGCTGATGAATCACTTCATACTCCTGATCGCGCGTGGCGATGCCTGGTAAGAAGTGATTGAACCGAGTTGCATTGGGACGGTCAGCCAGGTAGTAGAGCATGGGCGCAGCTGGGAAGACCAGAATCGGCTCACCTTCGCTGGTGCGTAATCGGATATTCTCAACGACCGCATCAATCGGCTGGACCAGGTAGGGCAGGCCCAACACGCCAGCTCGCGGATTCTCCGACGGAATGTACGCGTGTGGTTGCATCGCCTCCCCACTTCCGCGCGCCGGCATCAGCATGCTCCAGCGCCAATGCGTCACCGGAAAGAGCGAAATCAGGGGCACGCAAACCAGTCCCAGCAGCACTATTCCGCGACGGAGCTCCACAAACGCGGTCGCCGAGCCGAAGAGCAGCCTGGTTTCCAGGCGCCACAGAAACCAGGCTAGCGCGGCCATCAGGGGTGGCGCAGAAAAGATGAGATGCGGCTCATCCATACGCGGATACTGATGGAAGAACATGGCGCAACCGAACGTCAATAGCCAGGCCGCCGGAGTTTCCTCTTCTGGCAGAGCCCAGCCACTGACCAGAGCCAGAACAACAAGGCCCGCCGCAACCGCGGGCAGCAGTTGATTCACATTCTCCGTAGCCAGGATGCTGAGCTCGGCCAGTGACGTCAGCGTGGAGCCAGCCGGAATCAGCGCAAGCCGCGCGGCCCATACGGCCACGGCCAACCAACCAAGCACAAAGACCCCGGCGCGAAGGAGATTCCCCCGCGACCATTCCCAGTAGGCCGCCAGGATCATCGGGCCAACTGAAAGTATGATCATGCCCTCGGGATGGGGCCACCACTGATCCAGGATGTAGCCCCCAGGATCCACACCTCCCACAAACTGACGAAGCGGAACCTCCTCCCGCCCCACCGCACCGATTAGCGCAAGAATCCAGGGAATCGTGACGATAGCCACACCCGCAACCAGGACAGCCGCGGAGGCAATGAGCCGAACAAGGGAAGCGCGCTGCGCCACCACGCGCCGATACATCCAGATGTTCAGTACCAATACAGGGAGCACGTACTCAAGCGCATACTCGAGCTGCGGCCTGGGACGGAGCGCAACGGTGAATGCCAACGGGAGGAGGACCACCGCGGCAAGGCGGGGGCATGCCAGCAGCCAGGCAGGTAGTGCCACCTCGAATTTATCCCACCGGTGAGTAAGCCGAGCGGACGGATTGAGCACCGGGGCGCACAACGTGATGAACGAGCCCACGGCCAGGAATGTGAGCAATCCCACATTCTGCTTGAAAGCGAAGCTCACGCCGATCATTGCTCCGGCCCCTGCCAGCAAGATCAACCGGCCCGTATCCAGGTATCGAAGCGCCAGCAACGCCGCCGCGGTTGCTGAGGGAGCCGCGTACCAGGAAGGATGAGTTTGCCAGGGTACTGGTGAAGGATCCAGCAGCAAGAAGGTCATCGACGGGAGCACCGCGTAACGCGCCGGCGCCAGTCGGCGCGCCAGAACGTAGATGAGACCAGCCCCCACCAGGCGCGCCAGGATAACTCCCGCACGCTGCCAGAGAAGGCTTTCACCAAACACCTTGAAAATCAAAGCATGAAGGTAAAAGAAAGCAGGCGTATAGGGTGTTGCGAAATCTCGGTACGGGTGGTCGCCAGCCGCCACACGCGAGGCAAGATACGCGAAATACCCTTCCTCAAACGGGTCAATCCAGTATTGCGCGCCCCAGAAATACACGACGGCAAGGGCGGCAAGAGCAAGACAACACAGCCACCTCTCTCTGCGGGAGAACGGCGGAGCTACGCAAGCCACGTGCTGCTGAGCTGTGGCTGCTGGAGACACCGACTGCACGGTAGCGGAGTGTACCCGAGATGAGACCCGGGGCGGCAATCCCACCGGATTATGAGAGGCGGTCATCCCGAATGCACCAGGGCCTCCGTTGTCCAATCTGAAAGACCAGCGACCGGTCAGCCTCATCAAAAAATCGACGGTGGAGGCGCGGAGGGGACATGCGCAAACTCATCGGTGGCCTTGCCGCTGTGGCGATCCTGATGCAGGGAATCATCACAACGAAAACGGGCGAGGCACAAACAAGTGGACTTTCAGTTCAGGACATCGCCGGCGGACAGACCGCTTCAGCACTGGTAAGCTGCCTGCTGGCGGCAACCTCCGGTGTCACGGTTTCAAATGTAAGCTACACCGGCGCAAGCCGAGCGGCCGGATCCTTCTCATCTGGCACACAATCCATCATCGGCTTCAGCAGTGGCATCTTGCTGGGCACTGGGAGTGTGGGCGCCGCGGTTGGGCCCAATACGTCCGATGGCGGGGCAGGCAAGGCGGATATCACCAACAACACCGCCGGAGACAACGACCTCGCGTCAATCGTGGGCGGCACAACGTATGATGCGGCCGTCCTCCAGTTTGACATGGTGCCAGTGGCTTCGCCCCTAACATTTCGGTATGTCTTTGCCTCGGAAGAATATAAAGAGTATGTGAACAGCCAGTATAACGACCGCTTCGCGCTGTTCGTCAACGGCACCAACATTGCCAATATCCCAGGGACATCCACGGCAGTGGCCATCAACTCCATCAATCATCAAACCAATAGCGCGTACTATCGCGATAATCCGCGCGTGGGCGGCACGATCAATACCGAGATGGACGGCCTCACCACCGTGTTTACCGCAACCACCCCGGTAAACGTTGGTGCGACGAATCACGTCAAGCTGGCCATTGCCGACGCGGGAGATCGATTTCTGGATTCCAACGTCTTCTTTGAGTGTGGTAGCTTCTCCGTGCTTCCCACACCCACGCCCAACGGAACCAGCGTGCCCGGCGCCACGGCAACACCGGTCCCCACACTCGGCACGGGGGCCACTTCCACGCCCGTCCCCTCGTGGCAATTGCTGTTTGCCCCGCCAGCCACGGAGACTCCCACGCCCACTGCCACGCCTGAGCCAGAAAAAGATCCCAAACCACGCAAGCTCACCGAGGAGCAGAAGCAGCAGGTTCAACGCACCAACACATCGTCCCTAGACGATGTAAACATTCAGGGTGACGTGATTGAAGTGCGCGCCTACTTGAACCCGCCAGAGCTTGTGATTGCCAATCTCGATGGTCTGGTGGTCCTCAAGTGTTATGAAGACGCTATGGACATCGCACGCGATGCCCGACCGGGCGACTACTTTGTGGGCGAAGGCGACAAGAACAACGAGCAAGAGTACGACGTGTACAAGGGCAAGCTCGAACACACGAAGTATTCCGCCAACCGGTAGCATTATGGAGTGCCGCGTGTGCGGCGTCC
>JBJXFJ010000290.1:0-4642 GCA_046154735.1 Chloroflexota bacterium
CCGGGGTTTGGCGAAGTCCGCGAGTTGCTTCGTTCCTAAGCATGACCGGGCTATCGCTGGCCATGACCGGATACCGGCGTCGCACCGCTCATCAAGAGTGCACTGCGACAATCTACGTTGAGTCGCCAGGATGATTCTAGCGTCGAACTAGTGGGTCAGTCGGCACGGTCAGGACCATAAGTACCGGAGACGCCCGCGCTCCGGACGGGCATTGGCGATCATCGTGTCAACTGGCCCGCGAGCATAGCCTGGTCCATGGGATTCGGCAGTTCCTACGTGGAGTCGGGCTTCTAGGACCGAGGGGGCCGATGAGTCTCCGTGGATTGCCCGTGGAGTTAGGCCTCTGGCCCGACGGTAGAACGTCTGAAATAGCTGATCAGGAGCCGGGCTAGAAGCCCGACTCCACAGGCGCACTGCCGAGGCACATTCGCCAGTCTGTGCTAACCTGTCGCCACAGTCATTCCCCCGGGACGTATTGATTCTTCGGTACTAAGCACTCGCGGGGAAGTCCTTCGCACATTTCTGGCAGATGGTGGCACGTTCAACGGCCGTACGCAAATCTACGATCCATTTCCCTGCGAGTGCTTAGTCCTCTTTGCCGCGGCGATCCTTGTCTTTCGCGCGAGCCTCGTCGTCATCGGCGCGGTTGAACACCTCCGCCGAATCGTTGCGCGTCTCGAACTCGGCCCGCGCGCCGAAGTCGTTCTCCTGCGTTCGACTGCCCTGGCTGACGATTACCCAGGCCTCATACATGCCATTTGACTTCGCGGCGACGGTGAGCGTCAGCGAATCTCCTGTGGAAATATTGGAGACCCGGATTTGAGACGCATCGACAATCACGATTTCCGGTCGACCGGAGAAGTCGGACGTGAGAAACTGAATCGTCTGGCCTGTGATTACGGCGGCTGTACCGGTGATATCGAATGACCCGCTGCGCTGCGCCTGGGCCGTTAACGGCGCGAGAGAAACGAGGACTGAAACGGCGAGAGCCCTGAGGATCCGAATGGGCATCGAATACACCCTCCTGTGGATTCGCGTAGCGGACGAAACCACACACGCACGGCGAATATACCCGATCTGAGACGCCGCGCGAGGCCGGTCGGATCTCAGGCGAATCACGGCTTCGCCTTGAGTCGCGGCGAAGAGTGATCTGTGCTGACTTGAGTATCGGGGGCGATACCACTCTTACCTTCACGTTCACGTTAGACAAGCGGAGGATATCGCCGTAGAATAGCGAGTGCTCGGCAGGGACGGTGTATGGGTCCCGCCGTTGCCAGGAGTTGTGCATGTCCCAACCGCGTTCGGAAGGGCTGGTTTCGATGAACCAGATCCTCTCGCTTTACCTTCCTTCCGTGCTGCTCTCGTTGGGCACCAGCCTGGTGGCGCCGGTGATCCCAGGTCTGGCTAAGTCGTTTGATGTGGGCGTGAGTATGGCCTCACTGGTGTTTGTAGCGGCCAATGCCGGGCAGCTCGCGGCTACATTTCCCACCGGATATCTCATCGACAAGATCGGCCGCCGGCCGGTGCTGCTGGCCGGCCCTATGCTGACGGGCGTGGCTTCCTTCATGACGCCGTTCTCGCACACCATCTGGGAACTGTTTTTCTGGCGCTTCTTGACGGGAGTGGCCCTGCAAATCTGGCAGCAGGCGCGGCTGGCTGTGATTGCGGATACGGCAAAGCAGCGTGAGCGCGCTCGGCAGGTGCAGTGGATGATGGGCGTGGGCCAGGCGGGGACGCTCTTTGGCCCTTCCGTGGGCGGCTTTCTGGCGGCTGGCTTTGGCCTGGCCGTGCCCTTTGTGGCGCACGCGGTACTCACGGTCTTGGCCATTATTCCCAGCTTCTGGCTGGTACGTGAGAGCGATCCTGCCAGGCAGAAGCGGTCCGAAGGCGATGCGGCGGCTCCGAGTGCGCCCGCGGAGAACGAGTGGGGACGGGTCATTGCGTACATGCTTACGTTTCAGATGCTCGTGTTCCTGAGTGTCCAGATGCTGGCCAATCTCTCGCGCGGCGGGTTTGACCAGGGAGCGCTCAACTTGTATGCGGTCTACAACTACGGCCTGGGACCGGATACGCTGGGCCTCCTGAACACCGCGGCCATCTTCTTCGGTCTGCCAGTGCCGTTCCTGTCTGGCTATCTGATGGATCGATTCGGCCGTCGCTCGGTGATCGTTCCGGGATTCAGCGCCTATGCCACGGCGCTGATCCTCATGTCAGTGACGGCGTTCATGCAGGTGCCGTTGGAGTTTTTCATGGTGGGCTACGTACTGGTGCAGGCCACCCAGGGGACCACTGGTGGGACCATGCAAGTGCTGGGTACCGACCTCTCCCCGCCGTTTGCTCGGGGTCGCTTCTTCGCCATCTGGCGGACTATTGCTCAGCTTGGCGCCACGGTGACGCCGGCGGTGTTCGCCACCATCGCGGAGCATGCCGGCTTCGGCTATAGCTTTGTCTATCTCGGGACGTGCTCACTGCTCGTGGCCATTGGCGTGGGCGTGCTATTGGGCGATACGCTGGCGCGCCAGGATGCCGCCGAGCGCGGGAAACCGGCGTGAATGAGAATGGAAACGGTGTACTGGCTCGCAGCGGCGCAACAACTCAAGCGCTGGCGATACATCCGCCACGCGTCGGCCACGGTCCCGGATCATTCGGCCTGCCTCTGGAATCATTCGAGCGGAGCCGTGAGAGGCTCAGAGGAGATTGACGCATATGGACATTGCAGAGCTGTCATCGCGCCTGACCACAGGGTGCAGAATCCTCACGGATCAGGATATCGTGGACGCCTATGGCCACCTTTCGGCGCGTCACCCGGATAACGACCAATGGTTCGTGATTAATCGAGGTATGAGTCCCGCCCTGGTGACGACCGATGACTTCATTGTTCTCGATCTGAACGGCCAGGTCATCAGCGGAGCGGGTGTGCCAAACGCTGAATGGCCGATTCACGCCTGCATTTACCAGGCGCGACCGGACGTAGGCAGCGTACTGCACTCACATACGCGGCTTTCAAAGATATTCAGTCTCTCATCGCGGAAGCTCCGCGGACTGTTGATGGTGAGCGCGCCGGAATGGCAGGGCGGCCTGCCGGTGTACCGAGCTCCGGGTTTGATCACTAACGTGGATCGTGGCGCCGCACTTGCGGAAGTGCTGGGTGAGTCCTCCGCGGCGCTGCTGCGTGGGCATGGCGACGTGGTGGTGGGCGCGGATGTGACCGCCTCGGTCATGAACGCGGTCACGCTAAAACTCAACGCCGATGTTTACCACGAAGTCCTTGCACACGGTGACGAGCCGGAGCTCTGGACGGATGCCGAGCTTGCTCAGTGGACGAATCCGCTGCGGGACGTGCAATCGCAAGCGCAGCTTCGAGCGCTCCAGAATCGGGCATGGGACTACTATGAAGCGCGAGTGGACGGTCGTCTCGCGCGGCTTTTGCACCCGGAGTTATGAACGGCGTGCGGACGGTTCCCTCTAAACACGCTCCAGAATCACAACGGGAATCGCCCGTTCAGTCCGCGTCTGGTACTCCGCGAACGAGGGGTAGATGCTCACCATCAGGTCCCACAGGGGAGCTTTCTCGTCGTCCGAGGCCGTGCGGGCGCGGGCTTTGAATCGATCGCCCAGCACCTGTACCTCGACATCTGGGTTCGCAGCCAGGTTCTGATACCACTGAGGATGCTCCGGTGCGCCGCCGCGAGAGCCGATGACCAGGTATTGTCCGTGAGACTCACCGTAGATGAGCGGCGTGGTGAACGTATGACCGCTCTTGCGTCCAATTGTCGTCAACAACAAGGTGGGCACACCGTTCCAGATGTGGCCATCCTCCCCGTTCGTCTCGATGTAGCGCCGCATATGCTCCTTTTGCCAACCTGCCGGTCGGCCGCCGGAGCTGCTCTGCTGGGTCAAGGGGATCCACCTTTATTTGTGATTATGCCTGCGAGTCTCTCACAGGCATTCGGTGTAGAACCAGTGCCGTTCCATGGGGAGCTTGGGGCGGGTGTGCCCAGAACCTGGGACGGTGTGCGTCCAGGCCGCACTTCAAACGTCGAGCCTGCACACGATTCTGTCGCGCCCGCTGGGGCCGAATCTTCCGTTCTGTTGTCCCCAGCGTGCGATACTAAGCTATGTTCTGGGTGGGGTCGTTCGCAATGGCGGCGGCGCAGTGCCCGCCTCGGATCATGTCTGTGCCGAGGAGTAGGCTCTCATGACCGACAGCGCGCGCCGAAAAGAGCTCACTGGGGAGTTCAAGCAAACTCGCCCCGAGGCCGGTGTCTACCGCCTGGTCAACACGCGCAATCAACGAGTGTTATTGGGCTCAACGCCCAACCTGGTGAGCATTCGCAACAAGCTCCGATTTGCGCGGGCCACAAATATGCCCACGATTATCGATTACAAGCTCAAGGACGACGTTGTTGAGTTTGGCATCAAGGCCTTCTCCCTCGAAGTACTCGAGGTACTCGCGGTCAAGCCTGAAGCCACCTCGGAACAGGTGCTCCAGGATCTGGCCGTGATGGAAGCGCTCTGGCGTGAAAAGCAGGACCCAGAACTCCTGTACTAACGGTAACGCGCGGGATCTGTCCAAACCATGTCGGGCCTCAATCCGAGGATTCCTCGGTCAATAGGGCTACCGGTGGCGGGGGGGGGGGGG
>JBJXFJ010000293.1:0-5999 GCA_046154735.1 Chloroflexota bacterium
CCCCCCCCCCCCCCGCCACCGGGTCGAACGACACCCCGCGAGCCTCATCGGCCCGTCGGTACTAAGCACTTGCGGGGAAGGCCTTCGTACATTTCTGCAAGCTCCACGACCTTACGCAAATCTACGATTAATTTCCCTGTGAGTGCTTCGGTGCTCTCCTGTTCCTTCTCTACGGAGCCGGGAACAGCTCGTGCCAGGATGAAATCCCTGTGCGGTCACCGTTCACGGAAACACGGCCGGCCTGCTCCAGTTGATCGATGCTGGCACGGCCGTAGAACCAGCGGATGAGCGCGGCCGCATCACCTTCAATGATCGAGTCGCCCTGCGCGGGTTTCCGAGTCATCGTGACCCCGTCAACTTCGGGCTCCACCAGCCAGCTTCCGTTGGCCAGATCGTTCGCGCGAATGACCCACGCGGCGTGATTGGTCGCAACTGGCCTATAGAACGCTTTCACATTGCGCTCAATCAGGGTGGGGAAAAGATGCTGAGCAACCTCCGCATCAATCTCGCGATCTCGACCGAGAGAATGAGCCAAATCCCAATGGTGAAACGCAAGCTCAGCGAGCCGCTGGTCAACAAACCACCAGAGCGGTTGGAGCCCCCACGGATGCCGCCCAGGACGATCCAAATCACCGGAGGAAAGCCCCGCTAGCAGCGCCCGGAGCTCCCGCTGGTTGTGCTGAAACGCGGCCAGCAGATCGGCATGGCTCAAGCTGGCGAGCTCCGCTTGACGTTGCTCGCGCTCTTCGCGCGTCTGGGTGATCTCCGTCACGCCCTGGAGTCCGTTCTGGACGATGTTCATGAATGACTCGGCACCGCGCGCCATATGAGCGATGAGCATCGTCACATCCCACGGTGGACAATTGGTTGGCGTCGCCCATCCGCGCCTGTCCAGCGCTCCAGCGGTCTCGGCAATGCTGGAGGCCACTGCATCCTGATACCGCAATCCCTGGTCACGCCGCGCAGCCATTTCAATATCCATGGTCGACCTCCAGCATTGAGAGCCTACCAAGGGGAAGGCGATGAATCATGCGTCGGCCTGATCGCTCATCATTCTTGCCTCGGCGCTGAGCAATTGTCGTTTCGCTCCATCACGACAAAGGGAGGGAAATCCTCTCGGGGAGTGTAGCAGTACCAGATATGGTCGTTCAGCGTCTTGTACGCTTGCTGGGTGCCCCATTCCACCACGCCCAGATGGTCCCAGACAACGAATTTCACATCCACAAGCTCATCTGCCATCCGGCGCTGAGCGGCGTCGTCGGCCACGCCGGGCTGCAGATGGTTATACCGTGTTGGATTGGGTCGATCTGCCAGGAAATAAAACATGGGCGCCACGGGGAACACGAAGATCGGCTCACCGGGGCTAGTCCGCGCGTCAATGTACTCCAGGACACCACGATACCCTCGCGCCGCGTGGGATGGCAGTATCACTGGCGCCCGGGGATGATCAAAGGCTTCATATTCGCGCTTGTTTGGGTGGGCTGCGTCAGGAACGATAAAGGAGACTGCACGCCACGCGGCCGTAGACGACACTGATACGAACGGTACGCCAATGATCGCTACAAGCGTCAGGAACCTTGCCACAGACCAGCGCGGCGAGACGCGCCAGGCCGTGGTCGCGAGACCAGTGCCAGCAATCAGCAGGGGCAAAGCCGCGTGCAGCAAGTGAATCTCGTCCACGCGCGGAAACTGGGCAAACATGAAAATCACGCCGCTAAAGACATACCACCGCCAGCGGACGGCCGACCCGCCCACCCGACGCAGCGTCATGATTGCTAGGACAACGAGTGTAGGCCAGAACACAATGGTTGGCAGATACAGGAGTTGATTACCCACCGTGGTGTTGAGCGTATTGAGGAGATCCACAATCATCACGTTGAGAATGTCGTCCCGGAATGGCTCTGGGGCCACGATTGGAACGTTAAGTGCGAGAACGGCGGCAGCGATAAAGGCTCCCACAAGCAGCACCGTACGAAGCCCGTAGGGTCGGAGCATCGCCAGCCCCAGCAACGGCGCGGCCGTCCCAATGACTACTGCGGGAAAGACGGGTGAGGGCGGGAGCAGTGGGAAGATCAACGCGGCCGTATTGACCCGTCCCACAAAGAGATTCCAGGGTGTGCCCCGCACCCCCAAAGTCAACACAAGCGGAACGATCCAGACAAGGGTCACTAGAGCAAACGCGCCAAGGAACACGAAGAACTGGCGGGCAACGTCCAGCACCGGTTCCGTATCTTCACTGTGGCGCAGGCCCTCCAGCACCATGAGTCCGCACGCGGCGTAGAGTGGAACAAGGAATACCACCAGGTACAGGCCGTTCAGAGAGCTCCAAAGTAATCCCGTAAATGCCAGAGCAATGCCGATTGCCACGGCTACGCGGCAAAGCGCCAGGACCCAGAACGGCACGCGGGGCCTCTGGTGGAGTGCCAGGAATCCACACACCGAAAACACGGCGAAGACGCCGATGTTCTGCTTGAAGGCAAAAGTGATGCCTGAGAAGACTCCGGCGACGCCCAGCCACCACAGCTCCTTACGCTCAAGAAACAGGGCCATGGACCAGAGCACGATCAGCGCGGTGAGATTGGCGTACGTCCCCGGGTGCGGCTCCCACATGACTGGGACTGGGTCCACCGTCAAAACCACGAGTACGGGGATGATGGCGATCGGCGGCGATGCGAGCGGCCGGGCCAGCACATACATGAACACCGCCAGGAGCGTGCGCACCACGGCCAGAATCAGCCGCACGGGGATCACACTTTGTTCACCCGTGACCCAGAATGTCAGCGCGTGTAGATAGACGGCCGCGGGTGTGTAGTACGTATCAAAGTCGCGATAGACAACCTGTCCGCGGAGAATCCGAGACGCCTGCTCGAGGAAGTATCCCTCGTCAATGAGGTCAAGCCAGATGTAAGCAAGCCAGTTGTAAGCAAGCAGCAGCCCGGTGGCGCACACGGCCACTGCAATTAGCTCCTTCCGGCAAAGGCCTGGCCAGGCAGAGCGCTTTGGCGGCGCGTGCACTGAAGAGGAGTGAGGTGTTGTCAACTCGTGTGAGATTGTGCCTAAGTGAGTCACGCGGGGCTTGAGTCTATGAAGAATTTTGCAATCACGATGGGCCCGGCCGTCGTGGATCCATGCATCACAGCGTGGTGAGACGCAGCGTGGGCAGCATCACCCGACAAACGATGAAGTTCGCGACATGATACCCGAGGACCCAATCGCAGCAGAAATCCCCTATGTCGATGCAACTCTCGTGCCAATTGCTCACGCCAGAGTCGTCCGCTCCTCACGAGCCCGGCAACGCATGCTACCATTGGCGAAACTCGGTTCGAATCCAGGCATTGAGGTCGCATCGGCATGAAGCCCGCGAAATTCGAATACATTGCCCCAAGCACTATCGCGGACGCGGTGGCGGCGCTCGCCCGGTATGGCGATGGTGCCAAAGTACTAGCGGGCGGGCAAAGCTTGGTGCCACTCATGAATATGCGCCTCGCCCGGCCTGAAGTGATCGTGGACATCAACGGCATCACGGAGCTCGACTACCTGCGCGCCAACGCAGATGGACATCTGGCAATCGGCGCGCTAAGTCGGCAGCGTCAACTGGAGCGCCAGGCCGTTGTGCGCGAGCGATTTCCGGTGCTCACGGAAGCATCCGAGCTCATCGGGCACTTTCAGATTCGCAATCGCGGCACTATCGGCGGAAGCCTGGCTCATTCCGACCCCTCAGCCGAGCTGCCCGCTGTCATGACCGCGCTGGATGCTGAGTTTTTCATCACCTCCACTGCTGGATCGCGCTCTGTACCGGCGTCAGAATTTTTTGTGACTTATCTCACCACCGCGCTCCAGCCTGCCGATTTGCTCACCGAGATTCGAGTACCGGAATTACCCCAGGGCACCGGCAGTCGTGTCTACGAGGTGAGCCGCCGCCACGGAGATTTCGCCCTTGTTGGAGCGGTCACGCTCCTGGAGCCGGGCGCCAATGGCAAAATTAGCAACGCCCGCATCGCACTCTTTGGCGTGAATCCCACGCCCGTGCGCGCAACTGAAGCAGAAGCTCTGCTGGCCGGTCAGGATCCTTCTGAGGCGCTCTTTCGCGAAGCGGGCGAGCGTGCTGCGCGTGACCTGGATCCGGATGGCGACATTCACGCCTCGGCGGAGTATCGGAAAGAAGTTGCCGCGGTCGTCGTTCGGCGGGCGTTAGTATCTGCTGCTGAGCGGATGGGAGCCCCATAAGACATGTCCGACAAACGAGAAATCACCCTGACCGTAAACGGCAAGCGCATGAGCGGCGAGGCGGAGCCGCGCAAACTGCTCTCCGACTTCATTCGCGAAGATCTGGGCCTGACGGGAACCCATGTAGGCTGCGAGCACGGCGTCTGCGGCGCGTGCACCGTGCTGCTCGATGGCGAGGCCGTGCGATCCTGCCTGATGTTCGCTGTCCAGGTTGAGGGTGCAGCCCTGGAGACCGTGGAAGGCCTGGCGCCTGATGCGGAGCATCTTCACCCCATCCAACAAGCGTTTTGGGACAGTCATGGCCTGCAATGCGGCTATTGCACCCCGGGTTTTCTGATGACCCTTGTCCAATTCCTGAAAGAGAACCCCAATCCCACTGAGCACGATGTGCGGATTGGCATCTCCGGCAATCTCTGTCGCTGCACCGGCTATCAGAACATCGTCAAAGCGACACTGTTAGCCGCGGAGCGGATGCGGGGCGAGCCAGAGTAGAACAGTCCTGAAATCGCGCCTCCGTCTCGGGAGTCGGATCGTTCAACTTCGGCCACTCACCGGACGCTGCTCTCAGATGCTTTCCATTGACCCATACTAGGCCGGCGACTGCCAGTCGCCCTACCTGTGACTGTCCTGCCGCGTTGCTAAAGTCGAGCGTCAATTGGCGAAGCCCGATGTTGTCCAGACGGTAGAGAGACCGATCCACGCGAGCCTCTTGCAGATCTCTTTCCGTGTGTTCGATGAGATAGGCATGCTGTTCATGAGCTGGGGTTAACGACTCTCTAATCGCTGTAACCGCGGCGGGTTGTAGACGCATACATCTGGAGCCTGGAGCTCCGATGTCCGTGATCACGATCGACGGCTCAGGCATCCTAGGCAAAGGGGGACAAGCCCATAGGAGTGGGCAGGTTTGGTCACAAATGCGTAACAAGCCCGAATTTGGGGCGATTTCATGCAGATTCAGCCTCATGTGTGAGCTTTCGGGCCCGAAACGATGCGGAACTCAGGGCTCAAACGCCCTCCCAAGGCATCCCATGCGTCCCCGAGGGCTAGTATTTATCCCGAATGGGCTCGAAAATGATGCTCAGCGTGTCCTGTTACGCGTGTGTGATGAAAGGTGCCCACTCCTATGGGAACGTGCCCTGTTGCTCGGTAAATTTGCATTCGGGAGTATCCATGAGCGCGTCCAGACGAATTGAGCCAGGGCCGGGCCAGGAGTCGGTGTGGGACTATCCGCGGCCGCCACGGGTGGAGCCGTCTCAGCGGCGCGTGCGGATTGTCTTCAACGGCAAAACCATTGTGGACTCAATGCGCGCACTCCGCGTGCTGGAAACCAGCGGGCCGCCGGTCTACTACGTGCCCCCGGAAGACGTGGCCCTGGACACGCTCATCCCCGCCGACCATCGCACGTGGTGCGAGTGGAAGGGCATGGCGGACCACTACACGCTCCGAGTGGACGGACGTGAATCTCTCCGCGCTGCCTGGAGCTACCCAACCACCACACCCGGATATGAGGCTCTGACTGGCTATTTCGCCTTCTATCCCGGCCGTGTCGATGAGTGCCTACTGGACGACGAGCCCGTCCAGCCTCAACCCGGCGACTACTATGGCGGCTGGATCACTCGTGACATTGTCGGCCCATTCAAGGGTGGCCCAGGGACCGATTGGTGGTGAGGATTTCATACGCGCGAGTCTGCTCTGTGAAGGCGGCGCCGCGGCGCCATTGGGCACCCCGAATCAACCCCTCACGAGTGAATCGACACGTTCCAGCGGAAAGC
>JBJXFJ010000295.1:0-5273 GCA_046154735.1 Chloroflexota bacterium
CCCCCCCCCCCCCCCGCGCCCCCACCGAGAACGAAGGAATCGGGCGCAACATCCATTGGTTCGGTGGTCGCGGTCCGGGAGATCGCGGCGACCGGCCCGTCGCCTCCACAGATGTCTGAATCCTCCAGAGCGGAGCGTGACCGGGGACGCCGATGCAGACGGCTGGGGCGATTGCGGATGCCGCAGGGGCGACTGGCTGGTCGCCCGCGCCCCCACCGAGAACGAAGGAATCGGGCGTAACATCCATTGGTTCGGTGGTCGGCGTCCGGGAGATCGCGGCGACCGGCCCGTCGCCTCTACGGATGTCTGGATCCTCCAGAGCGGACGCTGAACGGGTGCAACCCGATTAGATACTCTTCCGGGGCAACACGCGTCGATATCCGGTTGATTTTGATGGCCTCATGCTGGTTTCTCTCCCAAACTCAACGTCATTCTGAAAGTCGTCCCCACGCACGCGGGGGTGCGCCGGTGCATGGATCGCCTGGGCCGGAGTAGCGGTTGCTTTTGATGAGCCTGGCGGAACGATGGCGCTGATGCTTGGTGGGACCCATGTGCCGCGCTGTCGGAGTATTGGTTATGAATCTGCTCCGTTCGTCTGAACGATCCTGACTCCCCGTTCCAGTGACCAGCCTCCTAGCTCCATCACCGCGATATCCGACAATCCTCGGTAGCGGGCTGCCCAGGTGTGTTCATGGGTGGTGATGATGAGCTGGTTGAAGTCCTGGGCTTGGCTTTGGAGCATGGCCATGAAGCGGTCCACGTGGGGGCCGTCCACGGAGGTGACCACGTCGTCCAGAATGACGATGCTGCGATCGGTTTTGAAGCGTCTGGCCAGCGCCAGGAAGACGCAGATGCCCAGCGTATCCAGGTGAGACTCGCTGTAGTAGGCCTGCGGGGGAAGATCATCCCGATCCTGGAAGCCGGCATCGAGCTCAATTGAGCTCGATGCCTGGCGCTTGAGGGCAAAGTGCACCCGTCCCAGCGGCTCATCGGGATGAATGCGGGCATAGAGCTGACCCACGTCCTCCGCCACGGTGTCCAAGATGTCCTCGGCGTAGCGCTTGCGGGCAGTGGATACGGTGGCCATGATTGCTCGGAGCCGATTGAGTAGTAGGCGCTGTTGTTCCACGCGATCCTGAAGCGCATCCACGCGCTCCGCGGAGACTCGGATGGCGGTGTGCTGGGCAACGGAGCGCTGGCCGGCCTCGCGCCTGGCAGTGAGCGCCTTATGCAGCGCGGCCAGGGTGTCTAGAGCAACGCGTGCTTCGGCTTCAGCGGTCTCGGTGGCTTCGCCCTCACGGGCGAGCGTCATATAGGCGTCCCACTGCACGGGCGTGGCCAGCACTTGATCCAGGCGACTGACTCGAATTCGACGCAGGAGCGCACGTGCACGCTCACACAGAGTCAGTCGGGCGGTGTCCAAGACCGCCGAGCTTCGGGTGAGACTCGTCTCCGCCGCGTTGGCGGTGTCAATGGCCGTCATCAGCTCGGATGCATGGGCAATGCGCTGTTGGAGGCGCGCCTGCAGTGGTTCCGACCCTATGCCTTGCTCGCAGACCGGGCAGGTGCGGATGCTGCGCCACGCCGTTACAAAGGCCTCCGCGTCTCGCAGCAGTTCCAGCAGCTCGGCCGCCTGCTGTGTTTGGGCGCTCACCTGGCGCTGGAGCTGTCGCGCGTTGCCGTGCGCTTCAGCCGAGGCCTGGAAGCTGGCGAGGGCTCGGTCCAGCAGCTCGCGCGCCTCCACCGCGGAGCGGAAGGCCGTCTCGATGGCGGTCATCTCATCCAGCGCGGCCTGCAGCTCTGTCAGATCCTGGCCGGCTTGCGCCATGGCCCAGTCTTGTGCGCTTGCACCTGGTTGGCCCTCAGCCTGCCAGAGCTGACGCAGGGTGTCTAGTGCCTGTGCCAGTGACTGGGCGTCGGCTTCGTACTGTCGATCCAGACCACGGATGGCGGCGCGCAAGGTGTCTTCTGATTTCTCGATACCGGGGAGCGTGAGATAGTCCTTGAGCGCCTCATACCGTTTGCTGGGCGGCGCCTCGATGACGTTGGTCACATCTCGACGACGGAGAATGTGCGCATCCGGGCAGCCCTCTTCCGGATCCACCAGGGGGCCCCGCCGTCCGAGGGACGCTGTCCAGTATTGTCCATCGTCCGCGGTGAGCCTGAGCTTGAGCGACTCGGGGGCGCTACCCAGAGACGTGATGTGCTTGCGTGCCGTTTCCCCAGCTCCGAGGCTGTAATTCTCCAGCGACCCGAAGTTCTGATTGCAGATAAAATCGAACGCGTCCACGATGGTGGACTTGCCGGTGCCGTTCTCGCCATAGAGCAGTGTCACCGCGTGCTCCGGATCGAAAGGGATCTCCACGGTTGAGGTAGCGCCTCGGAATCCGCGCATGGCGAGCTTTCTAATACGCATCGCTGGCGCGCTCCGCGAGGTCGCGTCCAACCTCGCGCGTCCAATCTTCGGCCGTCATCGTCCCATCCGCAAGACGCACCTTGATGCGTGCGATCGTCTCATCAGAAAGGAGCCGGTCCGCTCGTAGTCCGTCCAGGATGTTCGCGGCAACGTCCTGATCAGGAGTACTCATGATCGTTGTCTTCCAGGGTGCGATAGGACACTACGCGATACCGGGAGACTGGCGACCGTCATTGCAGCTTGAGTCAAGCCCCTCATAGCTGGATGGTACCTGATGCGCCGACCAGCGCATGGAGGGTCTGAGGCGCTCAATATGGTTTAGTGAAGAATGAAGGCTGAAGAGTTAAGAGTGAGGAGAGACGGGGGCAGGGGGCACATCACACTCGTCCGCACTGGCTGCGTTCACTCATCACCTTGAACTCGTCACTAAATTGTGTTGGTCTGAGGCGCTCGCTACCGGTACACCCCGTTATGCCCCAGGCTGATCCTGCCCGGCTGCGGGAAATACGTGAGACCGTGAGGCGCCGCACCGGTGCGAATGCGGTGCAGTAGGGCGCCGTTATTTGAATCCACCACGTCCACCCATCCGTGACTCCGAGCAGACACCCAGATCTGCTGTCCGTCAGGTGAGACTTGCACCATGTCCGGGCTTCCGCCAATGCGCCAGGTGTGAGCGACACCCACGGCCTCCACATCGATCACTGAGATACTTCCCGCGGTGCGATTGGCCACGTAGATGGCCCGCGCATCGCGGCTGATGGCCATGCCGTGGCAACCCGTGCCCGTGGGAAGAAACGCCACCTCCCGCATGGCCTCTGGATCCACCACGGAGACACCGTGCCGACCCTGGTTGCACACGTAGAACACATCACCACGCGGTGAGAGCTTCACATCCACGGGCAAGCCGCCAACACGCATGGCCCCGGCAACCTGCATATTGTGCACATCCACCTTTACAAGCTCTCCGCCAAACTCACACCCCACCATGAGGTACGAGCCATCCGCAGAAAAGTCCAGGTGGTCCACACCGCGCCCTGGGATCTGCAAGCGGCGGAGCGGCTGCCAGGTCACGATGTCATAAAAGTCCAACCGATTGAAATATTCCGCGGCCACAATGGCCTTGCTGCCATCTGGCGAGAAGTAGAGGTTGTACGGCACAGCCGCGGGAATACTGTGAGCCACGCGGCCGGAATGGATATCGATAACGGCCAGGCGATTTGAATCCATAACATTGACCATGAGGCTGGTCATGTCTGGCGTGGGCGCCACGTGGTGGGGGGTGCGCCCAACGAAGAATCGATCGACGACCTGCATGGTTGCCGGGTCAATCACAGCCACATCGCCGCCCAGCTCGTGCGGCACGTATACGCGAGGCGGCAGGTTTGCCAGTGCGGGGTTGATGTCCTGCACGCTCGTCGTATTGGCATACACATTGAAAGGGGCTGGGGGAGGCTCAGTGAGTGGCGTGGCAGGAGGATCCTGCTGCGCGCCCAACATGCGCGGTGAGAGAGCGGCAACGGCCAGGCTGGCGCCGAGACCAGTGGCAAATTGACGGCGGGTAATGGGGTAGGACATGGCGACGCGAATTCTAGCGAATGACGGGGGGCCGAGGTCAGGATATTCCATCGTTCGTCACTAGCGAGCCCGCCTCACCTGTGAGACAATTCCAGCATGTTACGCGTTCACCAGGAAATGACGTTACGATCGCCGCTCATGCTGGCGGCATTCTCGGGTTGGCCCGATGCATCCTTAGCCGCCACCGGCGCGCTCAAATACCTGCGCGCCAAGTATGAGGTGACGCGCCTCGCAGAGCTGGACCCGGAAGTCGTCTTCTGCTATTCCAACACGCGGCCAATCACGAGCATGCTGGATCGAGGTCGGCGTGCCTTCCGTTACCCGGAGCTTGTCATATACGGAGCGCCGCTCCCTTTTGCAGAGCGTGACGTGGTGCTGGTGACCGGACCTGAGCCTGACTTGCTCTGGCGCGCATGTACGGGTGCCATTGCGGACTACGCCAGGCAGATTGGCGTGCAGCAGGTCGTGACGTTCGGCGCATTTTACGCCCAGGTTCCCCACAGCGTGCGGCCACCCATCTTCGGCCGCTCGGCCGATCTCGGCGAGCGCGCGCGGTTGGCTGCGATGGGGGTTCAGGACACGGCGTATGAGGGGCCCACAGGATTTCCCACTGCACTGGCTGACGCCACGCAACAGCGGGGCATTCCCTCCACTGGGCTCTGGGCAGCCGGCCCCATCTATCTGCAAGGTGGGACGAATCCCAAAGTAGCGCTCCGGCTCCTCCGAGTGGTGGAGCGGCTCTATGGTGTGGAGCTCGGACTCGGCGAGCTGCGAGGAGCGTCTCAGGATCTGGACCGTCGGATTGATGAGGCGCTCCACGCTCGACCGGATCTGGAGCAATTTGTACTCCGCATGGCGGGTCTTCCCGTTTCCGACGATGTGTCCGGCGACACGATCCACGCCGCGGAGGAGGCGGAGCTGCCTTCCCCGGAAGAGTTTCTCCACTCACTGGAGGAGTATTTACGCGAGTCGCGTCCGCAAGAATTGGACGAGGACCCACCGCCGTCCTGAACGGCGCACACCGCGTTTGAGTTTTCCGGGACTGTTCACGTCTCGAGGGATGTTCACCGCAGAGTCCCAGAGTCGCAGAGAGAGCGACGAAGTAACTCCGTGTCTCCGAGTCTCCGTGTGTCCGCGGTGAACTTCGTCCCGCGGAATCTGAACAGAACTGGCCTGTCCGTAACTGTTCAGAGCTCGGGTAGCGGCTTCGGCTCGTAGTGCGGAATGTATTCCGCCGTTCCTCGACGACAATCTGGCTCAAGGTGTCCGCGAGAGGACGGCG
>JBJXFJ010000300.1:0-3396 GCA_046154735.1 Chloroflexota bacterium
TTCGATTTTCCCCGATCCAGTCCGGGGGAAAGGAAAGCGGCGCTCCCGCACGCCGCACTCCAAAGCAAGGTTTCCCTCAACTCTGACTCAGTTACATCGGCACCGGGTGGCAGCCACAATCTGCGGAGCGCTGTGGAGTATTAAGACCCCGCGGCCTTCTTAAGAGCGTCCGCATACCGGGTGTAGAGTTGATACTCGCTCACCTTTCGAGCTTTGATCTCCTCGCCCAGAAGCGCGAGCAGGTCAGGCTCCACCCCCGCGCTCTTTGCCCATTGGACAAACTCGGGATCGCGGATCGCGGAAAGTACCGCAAACTCGAGGAACTTGACACGATCTGCCGGAGTACCGGGCGGCACGGCAATTCCGGAGGTGAAGCCGCCAATCGCTTCCAGTTCAGTCAGGTTCGAGAGGCCGACCTCTCGGGCCGTGGGCGTATTGGGCAGGAGTGCGTTGCGCGTGGGCTCCAGAAGCAGGATAGGTCGAATATCACCAGATTGAACAAACTGTACTGTGGACGAAATGGGCGAGAGCACTTCCACATCCAGATCCCCGCGCACGAGCGCAGGCGCCATATCCGCCGTGCCAGTGAACCCACCCACATAGGCCGCGTTCTTTATACCAATGGTCTCAACAAAGGCCACCTGAGTGGGCAGGAAGTTGCCAATTCCGCCATGACCAAAGCGCAAGCGCTTGCCAGACTTATCTGCATCGAGCAAATCCTGAATCGTCTTAATCGGTGAGTCTTTCCCGACGCCTATATACACCGGGGACTTGCGGATGCCCGCTGCCCAGACCCAGGTATTGAGATCAAACCCCTCCGGCGGCTCCACCAGGGTCGCCGGATAGAGCGTGGAGTCGGCAAAATAGCCGAGCGTGTGGCCGTCAGCGGGCGATTGCTGGAATGTGCGGGCGCCAATGCGCTGCCCCCCGCCAACCACGTTTTTTATGACCACGGGCTGCCCAAGGGTCTTCTGGAGCGGTCCGGCTAACTGCCGCGCCACCACGTCATACCCACCGCCCGCGGCGAAAGGCACGACAATTTCAATGGGCTTGCTGGGAAAGTCCGCCGGCTTGGCCACGGACTGTGGCGCGGCATCCGCCGAGATTCCCGCCGCGGCCGCCACCGGTGACGCGGCCGGGGATGCGGCCGGTTTGGCCGCCGGTGATGCCACTGGAGCGGCGGAGCCCGTGGCGGGCGATGCCGCGGTGGCCGGCTTCGGAGGTGCCGCGGTAGGACTTGGGGGCGCTGCCGGCGCGCATGCGGTGACAGCGACTAGCAGAACCATTGCGCCGAGTGCGCCGAACGAACGAGCCAAACTCATGTGTTCCTCTTTGTATGACGGGCGTTGCAGGGACAATACAATCTGCCCATCCCACGAGACAACGGCAGCGGATCCAGAAATGGTCCCGGGGCCAGATCCGCATCTGAGCACATGAATAAATGGAGTCGATCTTGACAATCGCCGAGCGTATCGAGCGACTCGATTGGCACGCAATTGAGTCGTCACTCTGGCAATATGGGTGCGCGGAAACGCCCCCACTTCTCTCACCGGAAGAATGCTCCGCAATTTCGGCGATGTATGACGAGCCTCAACGTTTTCGCAAACGTGTGGACATGGCTCGACACAGTTATGGGCTCGGAGAGTACCAGTACTTCGCCAACCCATTGCCTGACATTGTCGGCTTTACTCGAACCAGCCTGTATTCCAGATTGTCCCCAATAGCGGAGCGATGGGAGCAGGCGCTGGGACACGACGTGACGTACCCAGAAGATCTGGACGCATTCCTGAGCGAGTGCCATGCGGCAGGGCAGATCCATCCTACCCCACTGCTCCTACGCTATCCGGAAGGTGGCTACAACTGCCTGCACCAGGATCTCTACGGAGATGTCTGGTTTCCCCTCCAGGTCACGGCGTTTCTCAGTGATCCCGAGGTGGACTGTACGGGCGGAGAGTTTCTCCTGGTGGAGCAGCGACCCCGTGCGCAATCTGTCGGCCAGTGTCTACAACCACCTCAGGGATCCATGGTGGTCTTCGCTACCCGCTATCGGCCGGTAAGGAGCGCCCGTGGATACTCCCGAGCCAACGTGCGACATGGTGTGAGCCGAATTCGAAGCGGCGAACGTGCCACGCTCGGAATCATCTTTCATGACGCACGCTAATGCCCGGCTTATGACCCCTTGGACTCTGGATCAAATCCGGGAAAGCACAGGCCGATCGAGCCAAGCAGCGCAACCAGCTCAGCGGCATACTCATCGCGCATCTCAGAATCGAACCGACGCCGCAGTCCCCAGCGAATCAATTGGCACTGCCACTCTGGTTGCGTGCTGGGAAACAGCTCGGAAATCTCAGATCGGCACTCGCCCAGCGCTTCCCAGGCCAGTGCATGCCCTTCGGGAAGCTGACACAGGGCCCGAAGCAAGCCAAACGTGTGTTGTGCCTCTGAAATAGCCAGACGCCAGACAGGCTCCGCGTCACGTCGGCACGGGAGATACGACGAATTGATCCATTCATATGCCAGACTGGCCGAGTGTCGGTACAACAGGAGCGATCGCACCAGGAGCGCCGGCCAGGACAGCGCGCGTTCTCGACTGCGCGACAGCGCGAGTACTCCACGATGCGCCATTACATGCGCGTCAAGCGCCGGGTCGAGCTCCGCGGAGAGGCGCCTGATGCGAGCAGCCTGATCCATTTCCATCTGCCAGCATTGAACGAACTGTGCGGCCGTTGCGGCATCGAGATCCACACGCCCAGAGAGTTGGAGGAGCTCTCCACGAAAGGCCATAGCAGATAGACTCTCCGCCTGCCGCGTGAGCAGCCAGGCCACGGCCGGGAGATACCCTTCCGGCAGAGCTTCATCCCAGGGTTCACAGATGCGATGAAAGGTAGGGCGTGGTCTACCCTGAATCTGCCGCGCACTCAGCCCAGAGTCCGCGCGGTCGCGACCAGCGGCCGTGTCACGGCGCTCACCCGATGATGCTCGCTCGTCTGGCGGTTCCCCCTGCTGCATCGAGGAATGCGCATCATCGTGCTTACGTCGCGGTGGTGACGCTGGCGGCTCCTCAAATTCTTCAGTTGAAGCTCGCCACGATTTTGGAATGACAGTTCCAAGCAGCCGTCCCAGCTCTGACCACGATGGCACGGCGCCAAGCATCGTGGCCGGGCCAGATGGCGGAGTCTGAGCCGACTCCCGAGCCAGCGAGAGTGCAATGTCGATGAGGTCCGTCTCAGCATCGGGGCTCTGCGCAGCCGGCTCGGGGAGAGCTTGTTGGGCCGCGGGCGGCTCATCGCTTTCCAGAGGAAGCTCGCCGGACCGAAGGGACACGCGTTCGGCAAGCGCGCGATCTTCCGTCAAGAGTCGCGGGACCATCGTCTCGATCGCGATCAATGGTGGGAG
>JBJXFJ010000304.1:0-9450 GCA_046154735.1 Chloroflexota bacterium
CCGCCCGCGTCTGGGACGCCGCCTCCGGCCGCGAGATCGCCCGCTTCGACGCCCATACTGGCCCCATCATGTCCGTGGCCTTTGCCTCCGACGGCGCGCGCGTCGTCTCCGCCGGCTCCGACGGAACCGCCCGTGTTTGGGACGCCACCTCCGGTCGCGAGCTGCTCGTATACTTCAGCACGCTCGATGGCTGGGTCAGTCTCGATGCCGGCGGTCAGTGGCGGGGTGAGGGGTCCGGCCTTGAAATGCTGGGGTTTATCCCAGAGTCACAGGTCGCACGGGACGCTGCCGGTCACGCGACGGGATACCGTCTCGAACCCGTCTGGCTTGCCGCGGACCTTCCGGCCCTTCACGCAGTGGATTAATGGCGCCGCCGAGGCGCGCCACAGGATACCTGCGGTGACTATTCAGAATTCGATGGAGGAGCCAGGCTCGTAGTGCGGGATTTATCCCGCCGTCCCCCAGCGACATCCTGACGGAGGACGTTCGCGAGAGGACGGCGGGATAAATCCCGCACTACGAGCCCGGCTCCTCCATCGAATTCTGATCAGATACAGTCTGCTTACCAGCATGCTGGTAAGCCCTGGCAACCGGCGGCTCCCACCGTGATTCCTCTCTCTCAATGGCAGCCCGCCTCGGAACATGGTACGGTCATTGCGAGCTGTCTCTGACGCGGTGGGGCTTTCAACCGCGAGCGGCGGCGCAGATGAAGGGAATTCCTTGGGAGAATTTAAGGATCTTGGGCTGAGCGAGCCAACGTTGCGCGCGCTGGCCGATATGGAATTTGAGGAATCAACACCCATCCAGGCGCAGGCGATTCCGCTGCTAATGGCCGGGCGAGACCTGGTGGCACAGGCGCTGACCGGCACGGGCAAAACCGCCGCGTTTGGTGTTCCCATTGTAGAGCGGGTGGACCCCACAAAACGTGTCCCACAGGCCATTGTGCTCACCCCCACGCGGGAGCTGGCCGTGCAGGTGACGGATCAGATTGGCAAGATGGGCCGGCTGCGCGGTGTGACAGCGGTACCCATTTATGGCGGCCAGCCCATTGGGCGGCAGCTCCAGACGCTGCATCGCGGCGTCCACGTCATCGTGGCCACGCCCGGGCGGCTGCTGGACCATATGCGCCGTGGCTCCGTGGACCTCACCTCAGTCTCAATGATCGTGCTGGATGAAGCCGACCAGATGCTGGACATGGGCTTCATTGAAGATATCGAGTTTGTCCTGGCCGCGCTGCCCGAGGGTCGGGTAACCGCGCTCTTCTCCGCCACCATGCCGGATCCCATTGCCACGCTGGCCAAGAAGCACATGCGCGATCCCGAGAGCATCAAGCTAAGCCGCCCTCGCGGACTGACCGTGCCAGAGATTGACCAGGTCTATTACATGGTTCCGTTCCCGCGGAAGCAGGATGCCCTGTGCCGCGTATTAGACGCGCGTCAGCCGGTGCGAACCATGGTCTTCTGTGCCACCAAGCGCATGGTGGATGAGGTGGTGGAAGGCCTGCAGGCTCGTGGCTACCTGGCCGATGGGCTCCACGGCGACCACACCCAGGCCACCCGCGAGAAAGTCCTCCGGACGTTTCGTTCCGGCCGCATCGAGGTGCTGGTGGCAACGGATGTGGCCGCGCGCGGCCTGGACGTGCCCGAGGTGAGCCACGTGGTCAACTTCGACATTCCACCGGATCCCGAGTATTACGTGCACCGTATCGGCCGCACCGGGCGGCTGGGTCGCAGTGGTGAGGCGATTACCTTTGTGAACCCGCGCCAGATGCGCGAGCTCAAGGTTATTGAGCGCGTCACCGGCGCGCACATTCGCCGTGAGGAAGTGCCCACCGTGGCCGAGGTGGAAGAACGCGAGTTCCAGGCCCTGGAAGAGCGCCTTCAGGCCAGCCTGGCCAGTGGCACCTGGGGTCGGTACCGATCGATGATCGAAGAGCTGGCTGATGAGCACGATCCCATCGATCTGGCCGCCGCGGCACTGGCAATGGCCGTTGAGAAGCAAACCAATGATCGACGCCCGACCGCGCCAACAGGTGGACCATCCGAGTCACGCCCAGAGCGCCCGACACGTCCGGTGCCACCCGAGCGGACCGAGCCACGCCCTGAGCGCTTTGGCCCCCGGCAGCAAGCTGAGCGGTCCGACCGCGCCCCGGATCGGCGTCCGCGTCGAGATGACCGCCCCGTGCGTCAGGATGGACCGGATCGTTCTGAGCGTAGCGCTCCGTATCGGGACGCGGAGCCAACCTCAGAGGGTGGCCCCGCCAGCCCGCCTTTCATCCGTTCCAAGTTTGCCGCGAAGCCCGGCGGCAAAGGGCGACCGCCCACTGGCGGCGGCACCCGCAAGCCGCACCGCAAAGGCCCGCCCTCTAGCAGCCGCAAGGACAAGAAGCGCTAACGCCACTGCCACGCCGCATCCCGTAAGGGTGCGGCTCCCGAGACAGACGCCCTCAGCAGTGACAAAACGATCTGTGCCGGGAACCGCACCCTTACGGGATGCGGCTCTGAGCGAGTTATTGATTGCAACTGTTTTGCCCCGGAACGCGTCATACTGACTTAGGGGAGGACTTGCACGATGTCAACACGTGTGCCAGGGACGGAACCGGCCGGCGATGAGCTGGTCCTGGATCCGCCTGGACCAATTCCAGCGGTCAGTAAGGATCAGGTGGCGACCGTGCGCCTCGATGACGCCACCGCGGAACGTATTGATGCGGCGGTTCGCACCTATGTGGAGTCGCTCTCCGAGCTACAGGCGCAATCACCGGAATTTGAGCAGAAGGTGGGTGCCATCAGCCGCATGGGCAATGAGGACATCCGCCGCTCCGCTGAGGCGTCCAATCGGTTCCTTGATCGGCCCACCACCGCACTCAAGGATGGCCCGTTGGCCCAGGGCTCCGAGGTCTCGGGCGCACTCCTCTCACTCCGCCAGCAAATCGAAAGCCTGGATCCATCACGCCACCTCGGTCAGCGGCGCGGATTCCTCAGTCGATTCACCGTGCGGGATGAGGTGGGCAACTACTTCCGCAAGTACCAGTCCGCGCAATCGCAGATCGAAGCCATTGTGAACAGCCTGTATCGCGGACAAGATGAGCTGCTCCGAGACAATGCCGCGCTGGAGCAGGAGAAGGTTCACCTCTGGGAGATGAAGCGACGGCTGGAACAATACTCCTATATGGCGTCAAAGCTGGACGAGGCGCTGGAGTCCCAGATTGCTCAGACCTCGGCGCACAACCCAGAAAAGGCACGCGCCCTCAAGGAGGATGCGCTGTTCTATGTGCGCCAGAAGCACCAGGATCTGCTGACTCAGCTCTCCGTAACGGTGCAAGGCTATCTGGCCCTGGACCTCATCCGAAAGAACAACCTGGAGCTGGTCAAAGGCGTGGAGCGCGCCACCACCACCACTGTCTCGGCGTTACGAACAGCCGTGATTGCCGCGTTGGCGCTGGGCAATCAGCGCCTCGTGCTGGATCAAATCTCCGCGCTCAATACCACCACGGGCAACATCATCGAATCGACCTCGAAGATGCTGCGGCAGCAAACCGCGGAGATCCAGAGCCAGGCGGCCAGCTCCACGGTGAACCTGGAACAGCTTCAGAGCGCGTTCAATAACATTTACGCGACCATTGACGCGATCGACACCTTTAAGCTGGCAGCGCTGGATAACATGAAGACCACCATCGGCGCGCTCACCAGTGAGATAGCCCGAGCACAGGTGCATGTGGAGCGCGCCCGAACCGCCGAGCTGGCGGCGCTCCAGGCCAACTCAATGGAGCAGGAGCTCACCCTGCCCGCAACGAAGGACGCGGCGTGAGACACCAGTCACTTCTGAGCCGCGACCGTGAGCGAGCGGTTCCCGCGCGATGTCCTCGCCGGCGGGCGGGCGGTGTTCGCGCGGATCACCGCCCTCTCCAAATCGCCTCTCTGTGCAGTATGGCCGGCCGGCCGCACCACGCTCCGCGTACAATTTCAGTCAGTGAGGGAGCATTCACACTATGTGGCTACTGCTAATTCCGCTCCTGCTCGTGCTCATTGTGTTCTCACTGATCCTGGGCACCGCGGCCGTGTTCATTGCCATTGCCCGCGAGGTACCCTGGCTGCTGATCATTGCCGGCGTCTGGATTGTGTGGCGCTCCCAACGGCCGCGGCGCCACGCACGCCGTCGTCACGCCGCGCCACCAGCCTCAGGACCGATCATTGAACATGAGCCCGTCCAGCCGATTCGCGCGGTTGCGATTCAGGCGGAACCGACGAGGCTGACCAAGCGCGAGCTGCCCATTGACGTGCAGGTAAAAGTGGAGCAGATCAAGCGGAAAGCAGACGTGCTGATGACGTATGCGGACCGTTTCCCACCCTTCTCGCAGGATCTGCACATTGTTCGGCAAACCACCGCGGACTACCTGCCACGGACCATTGACGCATATCTGGCCTTGCCTGGCGACGAAGCATTTGAAATCACCACCGGCGAGCGAGTCTTGCAGGAGCTCCGCGAGCAGCTTCAAATTCTCGATACCAAGCTGGATGAAATTGCCCAGGACCTGCAACGCCAGGACCTGGAACGGCTCCTGGCCAATCGACAGTTTCTGGAGCAGCGATTTCAGCCGCGCGCTGCTGAGCCAGCCGCTCAGCCGGCAGATCGGGCGATTGAAGCCGCCTAGCCGACTCACGTGCGCGCATCGTCCACTGCTGGCCGTGCCCAGACCCGGGGATGATGTGCGACCACCGAGATTGACTGATGCGTGCTCCCGGTCATTCTGAGAGTGGCATAGGATAATAGTCGGACGCTAGGCACTGGGCGGCAGCAGGGAGGATCTCAGCGTGGATAAGCCCGTCATTCTTGTGATTGGTCATGAATCGAACGTGCGACGCGCGCTCGAGCTTGATCTGGAGCCGGAGTTCGGGCGAGATTACCAGGTCCTCAGTGCCGACTCAGGGCAGCACGGCCTTGCGCAGATTCGGGAATGCGTCCTGCGCGGGCAGCCGCTGGCGCTCCTTCTGGCAGACCAGGGCATGCCGGGCATGAACGGAGTGACCTTCCTCGTTGAAGCGGCGCGATTGGTGCCGCGGGCGAAGAAGGTGCTCCTGGCAGCATACGATGATCGGGAAGCCGCGATAGGCGCAACGAATCAAGCGCGGCTGGACTACTACATCCCGAAGCCCTGGGGGCCACCGCATGAAGGCCTCTACACCGCGCTGCACGATCTGCTGGATGACTGGCATGCCGCCGCGCCGAGGCTGGGCGCGGGCATCCGGATCATTGGCCATCGCTGGTCGGCGCGCTCACATGAGATCAAAGACTTTCTTGCGCGCAACCTCGTTCCGTATGAGTGGATGGATGTGGAGACGCAGGAGAATGCACGGCACCTCCTGGAGCTGGCTGGCGCCAGCCCCACGCAGCTTCCGGTGGTGCTCTTTCCTGATGGCGCCACCCTTGTCCGCCCAGCCGTAGCGCAGATTGCAGAGCGACTGGGTTTGCATACGCACGCGCAGCGACGATCCTATGACCTGGTCATCGTGGGGGGCGGTCCGGCCGGACTGGCCGCCGCGGTATATGGCGCGTCCGAGGGGCTCCACACACTGCTTGTGGAGCGCGAGGCGCCGGGCGGTCAAGCCGGCCTGAGCGCGCGCATTGAGAACTATCTGGGCTTTCCCTCCGGCCTCAGCGGCAGCGACCTCACACGTCGGGCGGTGGCCCAGGCCAGTCGCTTTGGCGCTGAGATCCTCACTCCGTGCGAGGTGGTGAGCGTGGATCTCCATGGGGACTACCGCGTCATCCGTTTGGCCAGCGGCGAGGAGGTCTCCTGTCAGGCGCTGCTCATCGCCACGGGCATTTCTTATCGGACGCTGGAAGTTCCCGGGGCTGACCGACTGTCCGGCGCGGGAGTGTACTATGGCACCGCGATTCCGGAAGCGCTCGAGTCGCAAGGGCGCGATGTCTTCCTTGTTGGCGGGGGCAACTCCGCCGGCCAGGCGGCCATGTATCTTTCCCAGTACGCGCGTTCCGTCACCATTCTGATTCGGGGCGAGTCCCTCGCCAGCAGCATGTCGCGCTATCTCATTGCCCAGATTGAGGCCACTCCCAGCATCACCGTGCGCTCTCGCACCGCTGTCAGCGAGGTGCTGGGCGCCGGTCACATTGAAGCCCTGAAGCTGACCGATGAACATCTGGATGCCGATGACACCGTGACGGCGGATGCGCTCTTCATCTTTGCCGGAGCTTCGCCGCGAACGGAGTGGGTGGCAGACGTTCTGGAGCGCGACGACGAGGGCTTCATCCTTTCCGGCGCGGATGTGATGCGGGACGGCCAACCACCACGCGGATGGCCGCTCGAGCGCGACCCGTACTGGCTGGAGACCAGCGTGGCCGGCATCTTTGTGGCCGGTGATGTACGCCATGGCTCGGTCAAGCGCATTGCCTCGGCGGCCGGTGAAGGCGCCATGGCGGTTCAGCTCATTCACGGGCATCTGGCTGCCAGCTCACCTCGACGTGTGGGCTGGGTTCCCGCGCCGGCAGAACACATTGCGCTCCTGCGATCCTCAGCGATTTTTGCCGGTCTGGCCGATCGTGATCTAGAGCTTCTGGCTGAACTGGCTCAACCCGTGAATGTGCCGTGTGATCAGCTCATCATCGAAGAAGGGAAGGAAGGCGACACGCTGTACCTGGTGCTGGAAGGGCAGCTTGAGGTGTTTACACGCCGCGCCGGTCACCACGTGCGGCTCGCACTACTGAACCGTGGCCAGATCGTGGGCGAGATGGCTGTGCTCCAGCAGGCCCCGCGCACCGCCTCCGTGCGGGCTCTGTGTGATACGCGTCTTCTGGTTATCAGCCAGGCGGCGTTTCTCCGGATGCTCATGAAGAATGTGGGCGCGCTCCGAGAGATCCTGCGCACGGTGACCGCGCGGGTCCGCCAGACCGAGTCCACACTGGTACACCAGGGATCACAACCGTCCTCTTTGCCAGAAGCCGGATTGAATTGAAATCAGAGTCTCTGCCCCAGCGCCCCACGAGGCTGATCCAGATGCCCACCCACCTACTCCACGTGGAGGCGAATGATCTTCCTGCGCATGGCCAGGAATGCGAGCTTCTTAGCGCTTTTCGCGCGTATCTTCCGCGAGCCCTTCAGGAGACGCGTGGCGTAGCCATACTGGCCCCGGATTCAGATTCCACCACCGCGATGCTCATGGTCCTCGCCCGCAACATCGGTGCCGCGCTACGCGACGACAACATCCGCATGCGCGCTGGCGGCCACGATATGCGCACCGAACGGAAGAGCCTGGCCTACCTGCCGGGCACCATGCTGGCAACCGCCCTTGCCGATTCCGAAGCCTACCAGACGCTGACCAGCGTTGCCGCCTGCTTCATTCAGGATCTCGCTTTGACATGGTCAGATGGTTCGCCAGATCTCCCTGAAATCTGGCTCAACCTGCTCACCGCGCGCCTTGCGGCATCCCGCCCCACGTTCCTCTCGGCCGATCCGGCCAGTCTGCCCGCTTCAGTGCGAGAAGCGCTGCGCCGAGGCCTGACCGTCATCGAACAAAGCTGACCCAAACCATCGATCACAATGAGCCCCATCGCTCATCACTCGAGAGTCACACGCCTCGATACCCGTACCGCTCACTCATGCGGTGGAACACCATGCTCAGCGCCACCAGGCCGCCGCAGACCACAATGCTAAACGCGGCCAGCTCCGGAACTTGCCCATTCTGCCAGAGCTCCCAGAATGTGATCGAGATAAGCTGCGTGCCCGGACTGTAGAGCAGGATGGCCACGGAGAGCTCGCGCACGGTGATGAGAAAAATGTTGATCCAGCCCGCGAAGAGCGCCGGCATCATCAGCGGCACAATGATCCGCCGCATGACGGACCACCAGGTGGCCCCGCTAGCCGCGGCGCACTCCTCCAGATCACGGTGAATGCCCACAATGCCGGAATGGCAATAACGCATGCCATAGGGCAGAAAGCGCGTCACGTAGGCAATGATCAAAATCCAGAGCGTGCCGTAGATAGGCAACGGTAGCGCCAGATACAGCCGCAGCACGGCAATGCCCAGCACAATGCCGGGGAAGACCAGCGGGAGCGTGGCAAGCTGATCAATCAGCCAGCGATGCTTGGAGCGCGAGCGAGCGGAAAGCCACGCCGCCAGGAGCGCCAGCACCACCGTGCCGCTCGCGGCAATCAGGCTCACAAAGAGGCTATTGCTGACCGCGCTGGCCACATTGGTATTGCTGAACGCCGCTGGATAATTGCTCAATGTCAACGATTTCAGCGCCTCCGCCGAGGGCGCCTGAAAGTACGGCAAGAGCGAAGCCCAGACGAGAATCAGGAACGGCATAAGCACCAACGCCGGCAGTACCAGCATGCACGCCCCACCCAACAGGCGCCAGCGACCTAGATCGATGACACGCGGACGGAAGCCCTTCCCAGTGATGGTGGCAAAGCGCTGACTCTCCCGCGTGGCCAGGTGATACGGATAGAGCGCCAGCCCCACAATGGCAATGAGTACCACCGCGTACGCGCTGGCCTCGCCATAACTGGGGAGAAACCCTTTCTTGGTCTGCAGGTAGATCTCGGTGGTGAATACGGAGATGCCAGCCGGGATGCCGATGAGCGCCGGGATATCGAATGCCTCTAGCGAGCGCGCAAAGGTCAGGAGGAGCACAGCCAGCGCGCTTGGCAGCGCCAGGCGGAAGGTGACCTTGCGGAACGTGGTCCAGTTTCCCGCACCTGAGGCGGAGGATGCATCCTCAAGGGCAGCGTCCATGGAGCGGAACGGCGTGGACATGAGCAGGAACACGAGCGGGGTCCAGAGCAACGCCTCCAGCACAATCATGCCGCCCAGTGAGAACAGGTTGATTGGCGGCTCCGCCAGGCCAAAGAGGTCCCGGAGCCAGACATTCACAACGCCCGCGCGTGGACCCAGAAGCAGAATCCAGCCGATGACTTTGATGATGGCCGGGATGGCAAATGAGACGAACGCGGCCGTATAGACCGCGCCACGGAACGGCGCGTTGGTGCGCTCAGCCAGCCAGGCCAGACCGGTGCCGAAAGCCAACGCCAGGAAGGCGCTGCCGCCAGAAAATGCAAGTGAATTGAATACCAGCGGTCCGGTGAGATGGAGTGCGCCAAACACGGAGCGATAGTGATCGAACGTGAGAGCGCCCCCACGCTCAGTAAGACTGGTCTGGATAATGACCACCAGCGGCGGCAACACGAGGAGACCGATAACCAAGCAGATGAGCGCCACAGGCACCCAATCCCCCAGGGGCGCATCGGGCAGCCGCCAGCCAGACCGGGCACGGCTCGCTACCGGCGGGGCGGAACTGACAGTCATGGGTGGTGCCTCCCTGTGATTTCTCTAACCAGCCGGCTCGTGAAGCGAGCCCCCCTCGCCTCCGAGCCGCGACCGTCAGCGAGCGGTTCCCTCGCGATCTCATCCGTCAACGAGAGAGGCTATCGCG
>JBJXFJ010000318.1:0-5391 GCA_046154735.1 Chloroflexota bacterium
GTTGCTCGACTCGAGCGCTCGAACCGGATACTGTCGGGCAAGATGCCCGACACCACCCCAGAACTCCCGAGCTCCATCCGCCAAGTTGTACTAGCTGGGCGGGCGATTGTTACCGGGTGCAGGATGCGCTGGCGCCGGCTGATACGGCAGGGGCACGTACTGGACCGAAGGCCGTCTCTGAGACTGCTGCGGGTAGAGCGCCATGAGCGCATATACGTCCTCGGGCAGGTTGCCCACTACCGGAAGGCCAAGCCCCTGAGCCTCCTCCAGATTGATGGGATAGTCATGCGTCCAGCGGCCTTCTGAAAGGACGGTGGCCAGCGCCTCCGCTTTTTCCGGGCCCATACCATTTGCCCGCAGTATCTCGATGGCCGTACTTTTCACCTGGCGCAATGCCTTCTCGGCCACATCCGCCATGATCAGCGTCTGATCATCGATGTCCGACATGGGCTTCATAGTGAGCACCTTCACCAGTGAAGCGGCCGGCAAGGTGCCAAGTTGTGGATCAATGGGGCCAAGCACGGCGTTCTCATCCATAATGATCTGATCCGCGGCCATCGCTAGCATAGTGCCACCACTCATTGCGTAATGCGGGACCATCACCGTCACCGGCCCCTTATGGCGACATAGCGCATGGGCAATCTGCTCCGCCGCCAGGACCAGCCCGCCCGGCGTATGCACAATGAGATCAATCGGCAAATCCACCGGCGTAAGACGAATTGCGCGCAACACCTCCTCTGAATCATCGATGTCGATGTAGCGGGCCAGCGGAATGCCCAGGAGCGCCATCGCTTCTTGACGATGGATGAGCGTGATCACGCGGCTCCCGCGCGCTTGCTCAAGCTGCTGGATGAGGCGCACACGTGACGCTTCCAACCAACGCTGGCGCAGCACCGGCGTGAGCGACGAAATGATCAGAAAAATCCACAGGAGATTGATGAGGTCCATACACACACCCGCCGGGAGACTAGCACTTCATCCTAGTACATCTCAGGGCACGAGCCTCAGGGTCGCGCTGTCGACAAATACGCAACCGGCGCTCTGGAGTGCGAGTGGCTGAGACACCGCCGTGGATTGGGCAGGCGCGGCCGGCCGATAGCTGCCGGGGCCGTCCGCGGACCAGGAGCTCGCTCAGCCTCGGCGGTAAGATCCCTCGGTAAAAAGCTGCCAGTGATCGCCCTCACCGTACACCTCCATCCGATAGTGGTAGCGATGAGGCTCGGAGAAGTCCCAGGATGCACCGATGTGTCCCTGTTCAGTGTGGTTCTCGAGACGGAGGAGATCATCTTCAAACGTGCCCCGGAATACGCTTGGCGCCTGGCCCATTGAATCAAACCAGTGAAGCTGGTATTCAGATTCCAATGCGTCAAATCGGAACACGCCGTCCCCCTGAGCATTCACCTGACCGCCTCGGCACTGCTGGGAGTCGTCAATCACGGCGAATCCGTTGAGCGCCAGCCGATTCTCCGCTTGTCCCTCACCCGGGCCACCCCGGCATGCCAGGGTGAAGGTTGGAGCTGCTCCTCACCCCGACCACGAGCCAATGAGCGCTTGGAGAAGCTTCTGATAAGCTTCTCCAAGCCGAGGTATTTCCATCATACGATGTCCCTCCTGAAATCACGATTGACTGAAGCAGAATGACCGCTCGCCGCTTCAAGTGTCAGCCGTGACTTCAGAACCGCCCCCGCGCCTCAAACCACCAGAGATGGAACCTCCAGTGAGAGGGTGCCCGATGTGACAGTGGCCTCGTATGTGCCCACTTTCACGGCCTCCAGCTCAAACCACCCGTGATCGTCAATCGGCGCCTCAACGGTCCTCCCCTGACCGTTGAGGCAAATGCGTGCGTCGGGATGTACGACAATCTCGCGTACTTGCCCGAGTAATGTCATATGGGAACCGCGCCGGTCGGCTCGCAGCTCTAGATCCAGTGCGGCCGGGTCCGACTGGAAGAGCATCCGCCGAGGACGGTATGCGGCGGACCGCGAACCGACCAACGCGATATCGTCATGGCTATCGAAGACGAGAAACGCCAGGCGGCGCACCTGAATGCTGCCTGACCCAGCCCCCTGAGCCACCCGCGCCGCGCGGCGAATGATACATTCATCGCTCGGCCTCATTATGTTTCTATTCTTCCGCCGCGTGACCGCGTGAAGCTGGTCTTTTAGGTGCTGATTCAACGAGTGGCTCCTGCGCACTGCATCCTTGCGCAGTCTCTACATCCCTGGCTGCACTCATTGTGACGGGTGGGGAGTTTCCACCGTCTGATTCAGATGGACTATTGGGCATAGTCCATCTGGACTGTTGAACCCGAGCACGCCGGCCGAATGGGGCCTTCCACACATGAATTAGGCGCGCTTTCCTGTGCGGATCACGCTGAATGTGCTCAAACATATCACCCGAGGCTGCCCCGAACATCATCTCCCCCGAGATCCGGAGGTACATGCCTATGCGATGCGGCGTCGCCAGCGGTGCACTAGCAGGCCCAGTATGCCGATGATGAGCGGAGGCGTGTAGATCCGAGGGATGCGATCGGCAAACCAGCGCGGCAGAAAGATGTCTGAGACACGGCCGCTCTCGGCGCCAAGCTGTTCGGTCAGGTCCGTCAGTGGGCAACGACCACAGTTCACAACGAAGACGGTGGATTCTGAGATCGCCAGCGCTAACGCCGCGCCCGTCCAACGCGATGGCCGGTTGCGGATACCCGCCAGGAACATGTGCCCGATGGCCGCGGACATTACGACGAAAATTGCGGAGTGGACCAGCTTGATGCCGGTGATGGCCGCGCGTCGCCAGGTCACCTGGACGAGTGAATCGCTTCTAAACTCATCAGGCTTTGCTCCGCGCATACAGAACCGTGCGGAACTCGAGGAAGGTACCCCAGTCTATGGAGCTGCGCTACCACGTTGTATTCCTCCGCGAGGAGGGTATCAAAAACCGTCCGCGCCCTCAGCATTGAAGCTGGGATCATGCGGGCAAATCGCATATTCATGTGACAGGGCCAGCTCAGCATTGAGGGCGTTCGAATAGGTCGGCGGACCGCGGGTGAGAAGTGTGCGCGCCTGCTTGAGCTTACCGGTACGCCGAGACTGAGCAAGCGTGGCCTCGTAGCAGATCAGGTCGGTCTCACGCGGGCTGACCATCTGTCTCACGACAATGCATGCGCGGCAGAGCCCTGAACACGTCGGCAAGGTTGCCGTCCAGTGAGTTGCCGTCAGTCCCTATGATGCTCGCCGTATGAGTCGGGCGCAGGCTCTCCGCATGGATAGGAGGGCCTGGAATGGAGTGACGGGACCCGCCGATGCCTCGGACGGAACGCGCGGGGTGGTACACACCAAGCCGGCGCTGCCTGGTTCATTCTCGGCCGGCTACTGACATCCCACGACCTCATCTCCCGCGCCCACGCGACGGTCCTGCCCACACTGTGGGAGCTCACGCGCCGGGCGTCCGAGTGGCTTGTACCCCGCCACGACAATCCGGATGGCTGAATTTCACCGTGCGGTAGGCCTGGTAGTCACCTCGTCAGGCCAAATCGGATCACGGTGGGGCGGTGGAGGGTCTGAGAGGTGCTCTCTTCAGCGCTCCGGGCCCCGCGTTGGGCCGGCGCTCCTGCCAGGGTGTGCCAACGAGCGGCAGGATGTACCGGTCTAAACCGTAGAAGCCGGCGGTTTTCCAGGCCAGGATTAGCAGCCCGGTGAACGCGAACAGGAGTGGATTTGTTGAAATTGTACCGGCCATGAGAAACGACCAGTTCATCAATCCGCCGAAGAAGGCCGCAACACCCACAAAGGCACCCAGAATCAGGCCGAGGCCAATGGCGAGCTCGCCAATGGCTACCAACTTGCCAAACCACACTTCGCTGTGGGTTGCCAGTAAAAGGTTGATGAACCACTGGTACCAGTCGTACGTTATGAGATCCTTCCCAGTAGCCGGGTTAATGGCGACTGCCCGCTCCCAGTAGCTACGGATTGCGGCGCCGCTGCCCATCCATTCTGGATTGGTGATCTTATGCGTTGAGGCCTCAAGCCACTGGTAACCCAACCAGAACCGCAGCGGGAGCCAGATCCAGGCCAGGCGCGTGTTACTGAACAGTATCTGTGCAATTGGCGGATCCTCGATCACGATCGAGCGATTGCCCTCTACAGGAGTTGTACGTTGCGTCATGGGTGTGGTCTCCTCTGATTTGGCTTGGCCGATCTCGGCCGAGCCAGGCGGGCCCACCACGCACAACGTTGCACGCCCGAGCGGATGACCGGTGAGCAATAGTTATGCCGGCATTGATCGGGCGTCGGCGCATCTGAATCCGCGAATGGCTCACTTGCCGCCAATTGGGGCGAAGGGTCTCAATGTCAGCGTCTCCGTCACACTTCCTCCCAGCGT
This sequence comes from Chloroflexota bacterium, assembly GCA_046154735.1. GTDB lineage: Bacteria > Chloroflexota > UBA6077 > UBA6077 > JACCZL01 > CAVXYC01. The sequence continues at coordinate 4,378 of JBJXFJ010000318.1, forward strand.
ATCTCCGAACGACATTCCTGGCGAGAATACGGGTCGCCGATTTGAAACCGGGTGCCGTCGGACTACTCCCGGTTATTGGTGATCCGGGCCCCATAGACGCGTCAGTTCCTAAGCGGTCATAATCTCAGGAGGCTCACGTTCATGCATACGGCGGATAACCGTCAGGACATTATTGACGGGGGCATGCGGTGCCTGACGAGTATCTGTTGTCACGTGGTGAGTTCCTGTGTGCCCAGGTGCATCGGTGCCTAGACATACGGGAACGCACAGGTGCAATTCTCGTCAAGTGCATCGGTGCCAATATGAATGAGGCAATGCATTTCGATGCACTATGAGTCTGCAGGAGACTGTGGGCGGAGGTCAGAATCATGCCCACCTCTAGCCTGGTTCAGACACATCGAGGCTAGCTCGCAATGTCACCCATAGAGCGATGGACGGTCAGCGCGGATAACGAATCCGATGTCATTAGACGCTTCAACGCTGCCGAGAAACGGAACCAAGAAATCGATGCGCGTCCGTCCTGGTCCGAGCGGCACCAGGAGCGGAAGAACAATGGACAGAGAGACGAACCGTAAACCCAAGCGCCCGCCAGGTGTCGAGCTAGCCGACGACCCAGGTCCATTGACGCTGTACCCGCTGGACCTAGAGCAGATGCGAAAGGCCGCCATAAATGTGAAGCCACCGGCCAAGTCCCGCCGCCTAGGTCGGAAGAAAAAAGAACTGCCGCCCCCAAAATAGGGCGGCAGTTCTATTGTTGCTGGTTGGAAGAGCTAGTGCTCTGTCAATCATGGATTGTAGAGCGGAGGTCATCGGTGGTGTCGGGCATCTTGCCCGACAGTCACGAACCGACCGCGCGGCAACGAGTAGGAACGCACCATACTGCCGGGCAAGATGCCCGACACCACCGATGACCTCTACCCGACAATCCATGATTGACAGAGCACTAGCTCCTCACCCAAACGAGACAGAGAGGGGCAAATGAGCCCCCCTCTGCAACGCTTGCCCGCTGCCGCG
>JBJXFJ010000323.1:0-18563 GCA_046154735.1 Chloroflexota bacterium
CCCCCCCCCCCCCCCCCCCCCGCCACCGGGCATGTGGATCTACCGGCGTCACCAATATCTTTACCGGAGCTCGGGGTTGGCGGATAGCCGGTACTGGGCTTCCCCTCAGTCGCAGAAGTACGCAATACCGGCTCAGGCAAGCACTCCGAGCCGCCAGTGCGAACCTGCCTCATGACCGCTGTATCATTCTGGTTAGACGACGCGTGCATTGGGCACTTCATATCGTCGAATCGCCCGAGATGACGCGGCAAGTGCGCAGGCCGCTACCACCACGATGCCGCCACTCACCCCGGCCAGCACGGGTGTCCACGCCTCAGCCACGAGCCCTGCCCTGAACTGCCCCAGGAGCGGGCCACTATTGGTAAACATGGAGCTGACGGAAAGTACCCGACCGCGAAGCTCGTCCGGCACACTGAGCTGATTGACCGTTCCACGCACAATGGCGCTATAGGTATCGCCCGCCCCGGTCATTGCCAGGAGAGCCAGAGAGAGCGGGAAGTCCGTTGAAACGGCAAAAAGAATATTGCCTATGCCGTACACCGCCAATCCAAGCGTCACGGATAGACCGGGACGTCCCACCCGTTTGAATGTGCTGAGAACAAGCGCCGTAAGCAGCGAGCCGGTGGCGCCCGCCGCGTAAAGCAAGCCGAGCCCGGCGGGTCCAACACTCAAGATATCTCGGGCGTACACGGGCAGAAGCGCGCGGGGTGTGCCGAAGAGATTGGCAATGAGATCCAGAGCGAGCAACGTGGCGATGACTCGATCATGCCAGACATACGAAAGCCCCTCTGCCAGCGCATGGAATGACACCAAGCCGCGCGCAATACCGCGCTCCGCCGCAGGCACCACCAGCCAGACAGACAGGAGCATTGCCAGCCAGGAGCATGCGTCGATGGCATAACACCAGGCCGGGCTCGCTACTGAGAGGATCACTCCGGCGAGCGACGGCCCCAGGATGGTGGCCAGTTTCTGCTGGCTATTGTTTACCGCGAGCGCGCTGGTGAGCATGGACCGGGGCACCAGAACGGGAACCAGCGACTGCCGGGCTGGATTCTCCAGGCCCGCCCCCAATGCCAGAAAGACAGTCGCCACATAGAGCGTGACCGGAGTGGCTAGCTCGAGTGAGGAGAGGAGGGCAAGGACCGCGCTGACCAGGCACTGACCAAACTGGAGAACGATCAGGAGTCGTCTCCGATCCAGGGCGTCAGCCAGCAATCCTCCAAGCAGGAGGGTGAGCGTTTGAGGAATGGCGCGAGCGAGACCGAGCATACCCACCTGGAGCGGTGAGTCAGTGATCTCATACATCTGCCAGGCCATGGCCACCATGGTGACGTGCGTTCCCAGACTGGAGAGCACCAGGCCCGACCAAAAGATTCGAAACGGACGGTGAAGCAATGCCCAGTTTCGGTCTGTCATGTACTAAGGGAAACTGCCGCGATCGAATCGTCCGATCACCGGCCTACTCGACCCGTTGTTCACGCCGACTTTTCGGTTCGGAGCTCGAATTTCCTCAGAAGAGGGAAGGCCAGAAGCGCCCCCGCGCAGCCCAGGACAATGGCACCTCCGCTTACCGCGGCGGCTTCAGCCCCCCAGCGCTGCGCAATGGCCCCCGCGCGGAACTGGCCCAGTGACGGCCCGCTGTTTGAGAAAAGCGCATTGACGGACCAGACACGTCCACGCAGAGCATCAGGCGTGCTGAGCTGGTTGATGGTGCCGCGCAACACTGCGGCAAGCGTGTCACCGACGCCGGCTATCGCCAGGCCGAGCACGGAAAGCCAGAACACCGGCGAGATCGCAAACACCAGGTTTCCCACCGCATAGATCGCAAAACCGGTGATGAGACCAAGCCCGGCGCGTCGAATCTGGGGGCGCGTGCTGATCACCGTTGCCGCCACCAGGGCCCCCACGGCCTCAGCGGCATACAGCACTCCCAGCCCAGACGGGCCAACGCCAAGAATGTCGCGTGCATAGACCGGCAGCAAGGCCTGGGGAGTCCCAAACAAGTTGACGATAAAGTCCAACAGAATCGTGGTGAGGATGATCGGATTGGCCCAGACGAAGGCCACTCCCGCGCGGAGAGCTTCCAGCGTCACCCCGCCGCGGCCGCTCGAGACGACGGAGGCGGGACGAATGACCGCCAGCGCACACAGCATGATGCCCCAGGAGACTGCATCTGCCGCGTAACACCACACCGGCCCCGCGAAGGCCAGAAGCAGACCCGCGAGCGACGGGCCCAGTATGGCCCCGGCGGAGCGCTGTGTACCGTTGAGTGCCAGAGCACTCGAAAGATCATGCGCGGGTACAAGGTTTGGCACAATGGCTTGCCGGGCCGGTGTTTCCAGCGCATTGAACAACGCCAGCGCCGCGGCACAGAGAAACAGCGCCACCGGCGTAATGAGTCCGAGAGCAGAGAGCAGAAACAACGAGACGGAGATAGTGAGCTGGCCGCACTGCGTGAGCGCCAGGAGCCGGCGGCGATCAAACGCATCCGCCAGCAGGCCGCCAAAGAGCAGCATGGCCATGGCCGGTATCGCTCGGGAGAGCCCAATCAACCCCACCTGCAATGGTGAATCCGTGAGCTCGTAGATCTGCCAGGCCATGGCCACCACGGTGAACTGGCTACCCATACTCGAGAGCGCCAATCCTGACCAGTAGATCGAGAAATCTCGATGTCGAAAAGCGGGAGGGAGGTTCACTCTCCAGGTTCACGAATGAAGGCGGACACCCTGCTCACCAGGTACCCTGGACGGACGGCCTATCCGCCCAATACGGTTTAGTTACGAGTGAAGAGTTAATAGTGAAGAGTGCGAGCAGCCAGCGCGAACACGTGTTTTGCTCGGCTCCTCCTCCGTCCGTCGTTACTTTGCACTTTGCACTTTGCACTCTTATTTCTTAACTAAACCGTATTGGTCTGTCCGCCTCCATTGACTTCACGCTATTGCACCGCCCGCTTCACAACGTCCACATTCCTTCGAACAAACGCGTACTCCTGCACTTTGCGGGCGCTAAATGCCTCACTGCCTATCGCAATGATGTCCTGATCCACCCCGGTCTGCTTTGCCCAGGCGAGGAATTCAGGATCTGCCAACGCGTTCAAAGTGGCTTGCTCCAGCACTTTGACTCGCTCAACCGGGGTGTTCTTCACAACGGAAAAACCCACGATCTGCCCGCCGATCGCCTCGAGGTCCTCCACGTTGGGCACACCCGCTTCACGCGCGGTCGGTGCATCCGGCAGCAATGCATCCCGGGAAGGCTTCAGCACCATGAGCGATCGGATATCGCCAGACTGAACAAACTGTGCCGTTGACGAGATTGGCGTGAAAACATGGACATCAAGATCGCCTCGCACCAGCGCCGGCACCAGGTCGCCGGTGCCGCCAAAGCCGCCCACATGAACCACGTTCTTGAGGCCGAGCGCCTCTGCAAAGAGCGCGTTATTGGGGAGGAACCCGCCAATGCCATTATTTCCCATTCGGATTCGCTCGCCAGCCTTATCGGCGGCAATCACGTCAGCAATGGTCTTGAACTTGGAGTCCTTTCCCGTTCCGATGTACGGGAGCTGCTGGCGAATTCCCGAAACCCACAGCCACGAGGTGATATCAAACCCCTCAGCCGGATCGATGAATGTGCTGAGATAGATATTCTGATCACCCACGAACATGATCGTGTGGCCGTCAGCCGGGGCCTGCTCAAACTGGCGGGCGGCAATACGCTGATTGCCCCCCGGAACATTTTTGATCACCACGGATTGCCCCAGCTCTCGTCCCAGAGGCGCGGCAAGCTGGCGAGCCACGGCATCATATCCACCGCCCGGCGGATAGGGGATGATGATCTCAATGGGCTTTGTCGGGAAATCGGCCAGCTTGGCCACGGGTTTCGGTGCACTGGCCACGACTGCCGGCGCGGCCTGGGCGGCCGGCGACGCAGCCGCGCTGGGCGAAGCAGCCGCTGCCGGGGAAGCGACTGCCGCGGGCGATGCCGCGGCGGGCTTTGCCGCGGGAGGCGCGTCGGCTTTTGGCGCGGGAGTTGGCGACGGTGCCGCCGCCGGGGCGCACGCCATCACCATGGCCCCCAGGCTCACGGCCATCACCATCTTCCAATTCAATCGAGTTATGCGAAGCATCATTGCGACACCACCTTCATTTCGGTCACGGCTATAGTATCCGTTCGGAGCATGGATCAATCTTTGGACCCGCGGGCAGGCCATTCCATGCCCGCCGGCCAGCTTTTCCCATTCCCGCTGGCTATACTTGCGAGCGTGTCAAGTGACCTGCTTCCGGAGTCAGGGTCTTTTCAAATTCGAGTTTGTCGGCGGGACGGTGTAGCGCGGGGCCCGGTGCTGCATCGCACCGCCGTCAACTCGACTTTGGAGTGACCCACTAGCGGAGTGAGGGCATGACTTCGGATGCGAAGAGCTCCATGGAGCGCCGCGTTTTTCCGTCTGGAATTCCACCGAAGTTCATCCAACAGACCAGTTCGCCCACGCCCGCGCCCTGCAGCTCGCGTGCCTTAGCCGCCACCGTCTCGGGTGAGCCAATCAGCAGGGGACCCGCGAGCATCTCTTCCCAACGATACGACCGGAGATTCGCCACGAAGTTCTCCGCCTGCCTGCGAATGCCTGGATCCAGGTCAGTCCAACGATCAGGGTTCATAGACCGCGCCATGGAATCAATGAACCACATTTCCGCGTCCTTCGCGTCAGCCTGAGCCTCTTCATCTGTGGGCGCAACGTAGACGTGCTTGGTCACCGTCCATTGGCTCAGGAGACTCTCCGTCACATCAGACGGCTGGTGAGCCTCAAGCTCTTCGCGGTAGGTCCGCAAACTCTCGACGTTGCGGCTCAACGGAGTGTGTAACCCCGAGTTGAGCATGCGGTATCCCTGACGAGCGGCCCAGCGGATGGAGTCCTCGCTCGTCACGGCCATAGCGAGAGGCGGGTGGGGTTTGGTTTCAGGCTTCGGATAGACGGAAATTCCCGGGATCGTCCAATGCCGGCCTGTGTGGTGCACCTCATCCCGCGTCCAGGCCAGCGTGGCGATCTCCATCGCCTCTTCCAACCGGGTGCGGCTTTCTGTCTGCGGAACGCGGTACCCCATGAACTCGGTGGGCCGATTCCCGCGGCCAATGCCCACAATGAACCGGCCGCGGCCGATGATGTCAAGCGTGGCCATCTCCTCAGCAAAGCGGATGGGATCGTGGAACGGCAGCACGTACACGGCCAGACCAACACGCAAACGTGTGGTGCGGCTGAGAACGGAGGCGGCGAGCACACTGGGCGCCGCGGAGAGCCCGTAATCCGCGAAGTGATGCTCGGTGAGCCAGACTGTATCGTAGCCCAGCGTCTCGGCATGGACCATCTGGTCCACTTCCGTCCGAATGATGTCAGCCTCTGAAGTGCCCGGTGGGCGCTGCAGAAAATAGTACATGCCGAATTTCATGGTCACTCCCCACCTGCCACAGCCCGCTCGTCACTAGCCGCTTAGATGTGCTCCGCCATTGACTTCGATGATCTGTCCGGTAATATAGCGCGCTTGCTGTGATGCAAGATACACGCACATCGCGGCGATCTCATTTGGATGACCGAGCCGTCCAACGGGAATCACTCGTTGCCCTCGGTGGGCTGGCGCTGCTCCGCCCGCCGATACACCGCGCACCGTGTCAATGGTCCCCGGGGACACGCCATTGACGGTAATCCCCCGTCCGCCATACTCGACGGCAAGCGCCCTGGTGAAGCCAATGATGCCCGCTTTGGCAGTCACCACGTGGGCCCGGTTGGCGGCGCCCGTGTGCGCGGTTAATCCAACAAGATTGACGATCGTACCGGACTTCAGCGCAAGCATCCCACCAATGACGGCTTGCGTGCAGTGAAAGGCGCCATCCAGTGTGACGCCAAGCGCCTCGTGCCACGCGTCAATGGACAGATCTTCGAACGCGGACTCTTTTCGCACCGCGGCGTTGTTGACCAGAACATCGATAGGTCCCAGTATATCGGCGGCCTTTGCCGCCATCTGTTGGACCGCAGCCTGCTCCCGAACATCAGCAACACACGCTAGGGAACGGCGCCCCATCGCCTGGATCTCGGCGGACAGTCGCTGGAGCTCATCCACACTGGAATGTGCATGGACGACCACGTCAGCACCAGATTCCGCGTAGGCCAGGGCGATGGCTCGGCCAATATTGTGCGCCGCGCCGGTGATGAGCGCGATGCGCCCGAGCAGTGGCAAAGTCCCAAGCAGGGCAGATGGGGCTTCAGACATGGGAGTGGTGCATCTGGCTCAATCTCTATATCCAGTGAATGACAATGTCGATGCGAGCTCTTTGACACGAGTACCCACCGAGTCTATCTTGGCATCCGCCAATCGCTCACTCGGAGCGATGACGGCAAGCGCTGCGATGGATCGCGGATTGCCAAAGATCAACCAGGAGGATACGCCGGTCGCTCCAGGAATGGACACTTGCGCATCCACCGCATACCCACGTTCCCGCGTCCGCTGAATCTCGCACTGAATTGTGCCTGACTCAATCAACCTGCGTTCATCAACCCCTCGCTGCGCATAGATTGCCAATACCTGCGTGAGCTGCTCCGGCTCCAGCGCCGCCAGGAGCGATTTCCCAAGCGTTCCCGGCGGAACCAGCGAGCGCCGGTCACTCGGCGGACGCACGCCAAGTGCGTGAGCGGGCACGCGCGCATGTACCAGAACAACTTCTAGCGTTTCAAAATCAGCCCGGGACAGCAGGACGGTTTCACCGGTTTCCGCGGATAGCGTGTCCAGCGCTTCCATTGCCAGTGACCCCAGGGTCAGGCGGGTCTGCGCAATCATCCCCAGCTCATAGATGCGAAACCCCAGCTCATAGCGACCATCCGCGGTGCGCTGCATTAGGCCACGCGATACCAGGGACTGAATGAGCCGATGCGCCGTGGGTTTTGGCAACGCAGTCCGTTCCGCAAGCTCGGCAAGAGCAAGCACCGGCGTTACTTGAGTGAAACAGAGCAGGATATCCGAGGCTCGATCAACGGATTGCGCTCCGCCCGGGCTGGCGGTGAATGTCCCGAATTCAGTAGACCGCCTCCGGTCACGTCGGCGAAGTCGCTCCTCTTGAACGCCCGGCTCCGTGGAAGACTGACTTCGCCTGGATCTGCTCGGGAGATTCACTCCTGAATCATCGGTCACCGTACCTTCCAGCGCTTGTAAACTGCTGATTTGGATATCCACAACGGCCAGTATAGCGTGGTCCGAGGTGACCCGTACCGGTGTATGTGCGTACAAGACCACGGTCTCGAATCCCGGCACGCGCCATGCAACATATCCGAGCGCTCTCGCGTCCAAATTGAGGATTCGCGAGCAGAGCTATTACACGGAGGCCGCCATGACCACCAATGAAACCGCACCGCAGCAGGAGCAATCGCGTCGAAGCTGGCAGGAAGAGCTCAGTGCAACCGGTGATGAGCTCATCGAGCGCGTAAAGTCCCTGGTAAAAGAAGGCAATGTTCGACGGCTGATCATCAAACAAGACGATCGCACCCTCGTGGAGCTGCCTTTGACAATTGGAGTGGTGGGCGTCCTACTCGCGCCTCAAATTGCCGCCGTCGGCGCGATCGCCGCATTGGTCACGCGCTGCACCATCACGGTGGAACGGGAGGATCCTAGAAAGGCGACCTCAGATCTGGATGATCCGCTTGGCGACGCCTAGTAGCGCTCGACGGTAGTTTCTCAGCGATTCGTCGCCATCGGTATCCCGGAGGCGACGATTTGCTGCTGTACTCAGTTAAACCGACCTGTGATCATGATGTACCCGATGCGCTCGAGCTCGCGGAACGTGAGGCGTCGAGTCTCGTGCCCATTCCACCAGCCCACTTTGCGCCAGGCGCTATCCGGAGCGGAACGCGGGATGATCCGCACTCCCGTGCCACGATAGACGGACTGAAAAGTGATTGTGGCACGGTGCAGATGGTACGGCGATGTGACCAGAATCGCGGTCTTCATTCCGCGCTCCACCATTAACCGCCGCGTGTAGACCGCGTTACCAAACGTGTCCATCGCTTCTGGTTCCGGCAGAATGGCACTTGAGGGTACCCCGGCCTGGAGCGCTGTCATCTCCATTGCACTGGCGTTTGAGAGCACTCCATCATCCGCGGCACCAGAGACAATGAGTGTTGGCGCCCAGCCAGCCCGGTATAGTCTGATCCCTTCCCGCAACCGAGCCTGGCTCTCGTCTCCGCTGATCACGATGATCGCATCGGCATGCTCTAGCGGCGGCTGTGGCCCCTCAAGGAGCAGGCCTGAGCCAGTGAGCGCGGCCGCGCTGCCAACCAACGCTCCAAGACATCCGAGCCACAATAGACGCAACATCACGTACTCTGATGATCAGGGTAAGAGAGCCGCATCGGCGTCCTCTATTGTCTCTTGAAGACCCTGGACCTGTAGTATACCGACCGCTCGGCCCAACGTGATTGAACCCGACATGCGGAGGATCCACTTCAGTGCTTCCCTGGCTATTGATTCTCGCCGTGGCTCCCGCCGTCTTCTGGATGTGGTGGTTCTATCGCAAGGATCGCTTTGATCCCGAACCCCGCGGATTGATCGTGAAGATCTTTCTCCTGGGGATGTTGCCAGTACTCCCGGCGGGAATTGTGGAAATCGTGCTGTTTAATGTCTTTCCGTTCGTGAGCGGTACCGGACTGGTCGCCATTGCGTTGGCCAACCTTTTCATCGTGGGGCCGGTGGAAGAGGTGGGCAAGTACCTCGTGGTCCGCCGTTGGGCGCTTCGTCATCCAGCGTTTAATGAGCCGCTTGATGGGATTGTCTATGCGGCCGCGGCAGCCCTCGGATTCGCCGCCCTGGAGAACTTTTTCTACCTCATCGACAACGGCGCCTGGCTCATCCTGATCCGCGGACCGCTTTCCACGCTCAACCACGTATTGTTCGCGGCGATCTGGGGGTACGCGGTTGGTATGGCAAGCGTGCAAACGGATCCCGGGGAGGCCAGTCGACTCGTTCGGAATGGACTCATCATGGGCTCTCTGGGCCATGGTGTTTCAAACACCCTGCTCCTGGCGCAGCAATCGGACAGCGTGCTCGTATGGTCGCCGCTCATGGCGATCCTCTTCGCGGGGTTCCTCTATCGCGAGGTCTCCAAGAACATTGCGACGTCTCTGGCAAGCTCGCCCTTCCAGCTCACTTCCGCGCCCAGCACCTTGCACGGGCCGAATTCAACGGAGCCCGAACGGCGTAATCAGTGATGAGTACTGAGTGATGAGTACTGAGTGACGAGTGGAGAGCAACACAGGACACATACCGCACCTCTACTCATCACTCATCACTCATCACTCATCACTGATTCCTCAGCACGCGCTCGTAAACCGCCGCGTACTGTCGGGCCATCTCCTCCACCGAGAAGTGCTCCAGCATATGTTTGCGGCAGGCATGCGGATCGATGGATTGGAGCTTGGGGACCGCGGCTACCAGGCCATCCTCATCATCACACAGGAATCCGGTAATACCGTCCCGGATGACCTCAGGCGCGGCCCCTCGGCGGAGTGCAATCACGGGTGTGCCGCAAGCCATCGATTCCGTCATAACCAGGCCGAATGGTTCTTCCCATTGACTTGAGAACAGCGTGCCCTGAGCACGGCAGTAGAGATCGAACTTCTCCTGAGGGGTAATCTCACCAAGCAGTGTCACGTTGGCTCCCTTGGCCAGCCACGGATCCACGTGCTCATGAAAGTACTCCTGCTCATGCCGCTCGGTCATCTTGACGGCCATCACCAGTGGCATCCCCGCGCGCCCCGCCACTCTGACGGCCAGATCCAGGCCCTTCTCCCAGTTCGCTCGGCCAATAAAAAGCAGGTACGGCTCCTTGAGCTCGGCAGCGCCAAATGGCATTGCCGCCGCATCAATGCCGTTATGCACCGTCCCAGCAAACTGGACGCCCTGGGCCTCAAAAAGCTCACGCTGGCGATGGCTGATCGCAACCAGGCCGCCGCGACCGCCGGCCATGATTGCTTTCGCCCGCGCCACGGCAGACGACACCGCTGGACCATGGATCGTATAGACCGACTTAGGCACCGGGAGCTCCAGCTCCTGAAAATCGGTGTGATCATGAATGATATCCACCTGCTCCAGGAACGCTCGGACGTAGGCATACCGGGAGGTTGCATGAACAATTCCCGGCGCCACCGTGGGCAACCAGTCCTGGCCAATGTGCCGATCAACCAGCGGAATGAGACGCGCTGAAGTCGAGGAATCCCCCGTACCAAACAGCAGCACCTCGTGGCCGTTCCGTACGAGCCCCTCGGTCAGGTCATACATGACCAGCTCGATCCCCCCGTATCCAACAGGTGGGATGGGCAACCAGGGTGGAGCAATCTGAGCAATTTTCATAGACGCTGCGGGATCCTCGATGTATGCATGATTCTAGTCGTGGAGCTGTGCTGCAGTGGTATCGTGCGACGTACTTTCGAGAATCCGAGTTGCGGCCTGCACGATCTCCACCTCATTGGCGAATGTCAATCGTTCAAGTGCGATCGATAGGGCGAACCATTCCGACTCATCGTACTCTGAATCATGAAGCCGGGTATCCCCGCCTATTGCTTCCATTAAGTAGAACGCCACGGTCTTGAAATGGCGTTGGCCGTTTACCGCGAACCAGTATTGGATCTCCTCTAGAGGACAGATCAGCCGAACGATTAAGCCGGTCTCCTCCTGAGCCTCACGGACGGCCGCCCCCTCGCGCGACTCATTCTGGTGAGGCGTTCCTTTTGGCAATTGCCAGCGGTCGGGAGATTGTTGACCAACTAAGGCAATTTCAATGCCGTGATCCTGGCGACGATAAATGACGCCACCGGCGGAGAAATCGCGCACGATTCTTCCCGACCGTCTAGGCATAGATTCGTTCATTCATCATGGGAAATCTCTCAACATCGTAATGAGGGAGCCTTGAAGATCGCCAGGGCATCTGATACCATGGCGAAATCCTCCAGGGGTCAACACCGAGATCTCTGAGACTTTAACCGAGCACACCGAACGAGGGGGATGCATGGCGGTCGCAGCCGAAAAGGCCATCCGCCTGGGGCACCCGAGCTATATCTGGCGGCGGGGCCAGGATCGTCGTCTCAATCTCATCCGGCAGCATGTCGCGCTTGATGGACGACGGATCCTTGATGTCGGCTGTGGTATCGGAATGTATGTCGAGAAGTTCCGCCGCTTCAGCAGTGACGTCTATGGCGTCGATGTCGATCCGGAAAAGGTGATCCAGGCATCTCGGAGTCTGCCCAACATCAGTGAGGCACCGGCCGAGGCGTTACCCTTTGAAGACGGCATGTTTGACGTGATCATGCTCCACGAGGTCATTGAGCACGTGGATGACGATCGACGATCGATCGAGGAAGCGGTGCGGTGTCTCAAGCCCGGCGGGCAAGTCATCATCTTTGCGCCCAACCGGCTGTACCTTTTTGAGACGCACGGCTTCTATTTTCTGGGACGCTACTACTTCAAACTACTGCCTCTCGTGAACTACCTGCCGGACGGGCTCCGTGACAGCTTCTGCCCGCACGTGCGCATCTACCGAGGGCGTGACATCCGTAAACTGTTTGACCACCTGCCGGTCAAGAAAGTGTTCTCCAGTTACATCTTTCCGGGACTGGACAACATCGCCGAGCGTTATGGCTGGTTTGGGCGAGCTGCTCAAGCGATCGTGGACGTGATCGAAAGTACACCCCTCCGCTGTTTCGGTATCTCTCATTTCGTTGTCTACCAGAAGAGCGAAGCATAATCTCCGCTCCTCGAGGAGCATAAGTAGTCCCGAGCAGTCGCCCTGTCGTCTCTCGGGACTTTCAGCGTGCAGAAGCCATGGACGTTCGGAGGCTGGGAATGAACGGCGCGCAGGCATTCGTTGAAGCGCTGCGGCGCAACCATACCAATCTCGTCTTTGGCATTCCGGGCGTTCACACACTGCCCCTCTACAATGCCCTTTACGACGCGCCGGATATTCGCCCGGTCATTCCCCACCATGAGTCGGGCGCATCGTTCGCGGCCGACGGCTACGCTCGGGTAACCGGGCGTCCGGCGGTGTGCGTGGCGGTTCCTGGGCCGGGTGCTACGAACATGGCCACGGGGGTAGGTGTAGCCTTTGCCGATTGCGTGCCAATGGTGGTGGTCACCAGCCAGATTCCAAAGGAGTTACTGGGCCGCGCCGCCGTGCATGACTGCGATATTGAATCGATTTATCGACCCATTGTCAAAGCCTGTCTACGCGCCGAATCACCCGAGCAGGTGGGCCCCGCCGTTGACCTAGCTTTTGCGCTTGCCGTTGAAGGTCGGCCCGGTCCCGTGCAGATCATGCTCTGGGTGGATGCGCTGAGCCAGGAGATTGCCGAGTCTGCCCCGGAGGTCCACCATCCGCTGAGTAGCGATGGCTCTACGCCAGGCCAGTCCAACCTGGAACCAGGGTCACTTGCAAATATCGAGCTGGCGGCACGGATCATCAATCAGTCACTCAACCTCGCGATCATTGTGGGGGACGGTGCTGTGGAATCCGGTGCAATGGAAGATCTACGCTCACTTGCGGAGCGCCGCGGCGCGGTGATCGCCACATCCATTTCAGCACGGGGCGCCGTACCCGAGGATGACGGGATCAGTATGGGCCCACTGAGCTGGGAGACCGTGCCAGGCGTGCTCGAGACAGCCGACGCGTGCCTGGCCGTTGGCACGCGCTTCTCAGAGATCTCCACGCTTGCCTGGACGCTGGCCATCCCCCAACCGCTGATTCGCGTCGATATCGATGCGGATCAGCTACAGAAGAACTATCCGGCGGAAGTGCCGATCGCCGGCGACGCGCGGGCTGTCATCTCGGCCATGCTGCCCTCTATCAAATCACTCACCAGGCAAACAGAGATTCGCAGCATGAATGCGGGCGTTCAAGCCCGGCTCGCCCTGCAGCGAGAGACCATTCGGTCCACGGGTAGTGAAGCGCCATTGCATCCGCGCTGGGTCACGTCCACAATTCGCGATGTGATGCCGGACCGTACGGTGTTTAGCAGCGACGGCACGGCTACCCAGTTCTGGCTCACCGAGGCCAGCTTTCCAATCCGGCGCGAGCGCGGATTCCTGGTACCAGAGGTCTCACAGACCATGGGCTACGGACTGGGCGCGGCTATCGGCGCGCGCCTAGGAACCGCCGCGGATCCCGTGGTTTGTATTACGGGAGACGGCAGCTTCATGATGACGGTGAGTGAGCTGGCCACCGCCGTGGACATCCGCTCACCGCTCATCATCATCGTGTTTGATGACAGCCACTACAATGCGCTGCGCATCTATCAAGATGGGCTGTACGACGGCCGATTAATCGGCGTGAAGCTCAACAATCCGGATTTTGTGGCACTGGCTCGCGCTATGGGAGCGGAAGCCGTTCGCGTCTCAGAACCGTCTGATCTTGCCCCGGCCCTGCGCTGGGCCCTGGGTAACCAGGGAGTGACGCTGGTGGATGTGGTGGTGGATCATCGTCCCATGCCCAGCCGCTATGAGCGCCGCGTTCGGCAGATGCGCAAGGCAGAGCTATGAGCATCCAGATAGCCTCAGGCTAGTCGGGTGTCACTCTTTGCACCCACCCCCGGGCATTGGCATATGGCCGCGGGTTTTCGCCCGTTCACCTGGATGGAGGCAAACACCCTCGCCGCCTGCATCTATCCTGAATCTGATCTCGAGCTGGCAGAGCTGGCGGGCATCGGAATTACCCTGCTGGTAAATCTCCACGAGCGGGCACATTCAACCGAATCTCTTGAGCGACATGGACTCCGCCAGCTTCACCTCCCCGTGCCGGATCTCGCGCCTCCCACAGTTGAACAAATCCAAATCGGAATCACCGAAATCGGATCTGCTCTGGCCAAGAACACCAATGTGGTGGTGCACTGTGCTGCCGGCCTCGGTCGCACCGGCACGCTGCTAGCGTGCTACTACGTGCAGCGTGGCCTGAGCGCCGAACGCGCCATCGATCACATTCGCACTCTGAGGCCGGGGTCCATTGAGTCCGCCATTCAAGTTCAGGCGATTCACGAATTTGCCAGGCTCGTTGAATAAGCCAGGCTACGCCTCGTCCACCACCCGTCGCGCCACGATCAACTTCTGGATCTCGCTCGTCCCCTCATAAATTCGGGTGATGCGCGCATCACGGTAGAAGCGCTCCACGGCCATCTCATTCATGTAGCCCATGCCGCCGTGCACCTGCACGGCCTTGTCCACCACCCGGGCAAACGCCTCCGAGACAAACAACTTGGCCATGGCCGCTTCCTTGATGACGTTGTGGCCCTGGTCGCTCATCCAGGCTACCTGGCGAGTCATGGCCCGACTCGCAAAGATCTCGGTAGCCATCTCAGCCAGATACGCCTGGATCATCTGGTGCTCTGAGATCGGCTTACCCATGGTCACACGCTGCTTGGCATAACTGACGGACTCTTCCAGGCATCGCTCCATACCGCCCACGCAGCGCGAGGCAAGAGTGGAGCGACCCTTGGTGAGAATCTTGAGCGCGGCCACGTAGCCTTCGCCTTCCGCTCCCAGTAAATTCTCCACCGGCACCTCGCAATCTGTGAAAAACACTGGGGCCGTGTGTGAGCCTCGCAGGCCCATTTTCTTCTCATGAGAGCCCACCCGCACACCGGGAAACTCGCGCTCCACAATGAATGCCGAAATCCCCCGCGCGCCCTTGCTCCGATCCGTCGCGGCAAAAACCGTGAAGATGTCCGCTTCCGGTGCATTGGTGATAAAGCACTTCTGACCGTTCAAGATGTAACGGTCACCGCGCTTCTCCGCAACGGTCTCAATCTGGGCCGCGTCAGATCCGGCCTGAGGCTCGGTGAGTGCGAAGCAGGCCAGGCGCTCACCTACCGCCATCGGTGGCAAGTACCTGCGCTTCTGGTCATCTGAACCTATTTCTACGATGCCTGTGGTGCCAATCCCAGCATGCGCGCCGATGACCGTGCAGAATCCGTGACTCCCGCGTCCGAGCTCCTCATAAATTAGGGACTGCCCGACAACACCTTGGCCTAGTCCTCCATACTCTTCCGGAATGCGAATTCCGAAGAGTCCCAGGCCCTTAGCCTCTTCCAGCACATCGGACGGCACATCATCATGCTCTTCGATTTCGCGCTCACTCGGGATTACGCGACCGTTCACAAACTCCCGCGTTGCCCCCATCATCGCCCGGAGCTCATCCGGCACCGTGTAATCCATCGATTTCTACTCCTTAGAAGCGAAACACAAAGTTATGAAAGCCCTGAACATTGGGTCGGCTCCGTGGTTGCCGTCTGCGCACGGGCTATCTTCCCTACCAGATGGTCGCGCCGCCGTCTACTGCCAAAGCCTGGCCCGTGATGTATGACGCGGCCGGGCTGGCCAGGAAGACCGCCACGCCTTTCAGCTCCCCGGGTTGGCCCACGCGCCGCAGTGGCGCCCCCTCGGCAATCTCATCACCACGCTCAGCCAGAACGCCCCTGGTCATACGGGTGGGAAAGAACCCCGGACAGATGGCGTTAACCAAGATATTGTGCTCCGCCATGTGCGACGCCAGCGTGCGGGTGAGACCGATAAGTCCAGCCTTACTGGCGCTGTAGCCCACGGCGGTGAGGCGCTTCGGCGACTCAACTTTCAGGCCGGCAATAGAGGCAATGTTACTAATCCGACCCCCGTGTCCCTGCTCTACCATGACCTGACAAACGGCCTGAGAAAGGATCCAGGCTCCCGTGAGATTGGTATCGATGACGTATTGCCAGCGATCTAGCGGCATCTCGAGTGTGGGCGCACCCCAACTTACTCCTGCGCCGTTGACCAGAATATCGATATGTCCGAATCGCTCACGTACCTTGGCCACCAGTGCCGCCACGGACTCCGGATCTGTCACCGAGCCCTGAAAGGCCATTGAAGTAATGCCCAGCGCCGTGAGCTGCGCGGTCGCCTCTAGCAGATCCGGTTCGCGGCGCGCCGTAATGCAAACCTGCGCCCCAGCCTCACCTAGCCCCTCGGCCATCTCCAGGCCCAGACCGCGCGATCCACCAGTGACAATGGCCACGCGGCCGGTCAAGTCAAATAGCTCGGCTAGTTTGGGAAGTACCATGTCCTCGCCTACAGTCTCCTCAATTCAGCTTCATTCACTGGCCACTGAGATCGATGGGACCTCAGCACAGCCGCGTTCATAACATTCAGTAATCACAGTGACGACTTCCTCAGGGTCATCCGTGCAGAGGATGAGTTCCAGGTCCCGCGGAGAGATCTTGCCCTCAGTCATCATTGTGGAGCGAATCCAGTCGATGAGCCCCTGCCAGTATGCCGTACCCACCAGAATGACCGGGAAATGATGGAGTTTCTCCGTCTGAATGAGGGTAAGCGCTTCAAAGAGCTCATCGAGCGTCCCAAACCCACCGGGGAATATGACGAAACCCTCGGCATACTTCACAAACATTGTCTTGCGCACGAAGAAGTATCGAAAGTTGACGGTTATGTCGACATATGGGTTGACCGACTGCTCATCCGGTAGCTCGATGGCGCAGCCGATGGATCGGGTCCCCGCGTTCCGCGCGCCGCGATTGCCCGCTTCCATGATGCCCGGGCCACCGCCCGTGATGATCGCGAATCCGGCGTGTCCGAGGCGTTCGGCGATATCCACGGCCAGCGCGTAATGCGGGTCAGACTGAGTCGTGCGCGCCGAGCCGAACAGCGTGACGGCGGGACCAATCTGAGCCAGAGCATCAAACCCGGCAACGAATTCGCCCTGAATCCGGAGCACGCGCCATGGATCGCTATGCAAGTGGGCGGCCATGGGACCCGAGCTCCTGACCAGGAGCTGCTCGTCTTGCGTTGGTTCGCCCGCGTAGGCAGCCTTGTTCAGCGAGACATTCGGTTTTGGCAGACCGTTCTTTGGAGGCCCCGATGGCTTCCGTGAAGACATGAATACGTCCCCTTGATACTTCGTGCTCCATAGCACGGAATGTCACTGATGGTCGGGGACTGCGCCACGGCCACCACCGCCTGGTGTACTACACAATCCGCGCCAGAGCGATTACCCGCGCGGACCGCCCGCGGCATAAATGGTCTGGCCGGTGACAAAGCTGGACTCATCACTCACCAGGAACGCGATAACGTTGGCAATATCCACTGGCTGGCCTACACGGCGCAATGGCGTATTGGCGGCCCGGTCCGCCTTCATCTGTTCAAAGTCCACACCCATGCGCTCCGCCGTGTCGCGCGTCATACGCGTCTCTACAAAGCCTGGCGCAACGGCGTTGACGTTGATATTGAACGGGCCCAACTCAATGGCGAGGGTACGAGCCATGCCCTGGAGTCCCATTTTGGCGGTTGTGTAGTTGGTCTGGCCGCGATTCCCCAGCGCCGAGACCGACGATAGGAACACCATCTTGCCGTAGCGCTGCTCCACCATGTGCTTTTGCGCCACCTGCGCGGCCAAAAACGTCCCGCGCAAGTGAGTGTTGATCACTGCATCCCAGTCATCATCCGTCATCCGGAAGAGCAAGTTATCTCGGGTGACACCGGCACAGGCCACCAGGATATCCAGCCGGCCGAATTCACTGATCACACGATTCACAGCCGTCTCCACGGAGCTCCGCTGGGTGACATCGCACTGCTGAGCAACGGAGCGACCACCCGTGGCAACGATATGCCCAGCGGTCTCCTCCGCGGGCTGAGGATCCATATCCGCCACCACAACAGTGGCGCCCTGCTCCGCCAGTAGCTGCCCAGTGGCCGCGCCAATACCGCGCCCTCCGCCAGTGATGAGCGCCACGCGCCCCTCGAATCGCGTCATAATCTCCTCCAGGATTAGCTCTCGGCCAGGTGCGGCCGGATCTCGCCGGCGAATCGCCTCATCCCATCCAGTATTGAGTCAAGCGTATTCTCGCTGAAGTCGGCCACCAGATGATCCATACCTGCCGCCTGATAGGCCATCAGCTTTTCAATGATCTGAACAGTCGATCCGCTGAGTACCGCTCTGACGGCCCCCTGCCTGCCCACATCGTCAGGCACATCCTTGCCTATCACCACGCGGATTCGGAGCGAGCCACCCACGGCTCTGCCCTGGGCGAGCGAGCGCACCGTGCTCATGCCCCGTGCAAAATCATCCAGGCTTGCTGCCACCGGGTGCCAGGCGTCCGCAAGCAGTGCCGTACGCCGCAGAGCCGCCGCACTGGGACCACCCACCCAAATTGGTGGGCCCCCCGGCTGGACCGGCTTAGGCTGAAAGAGCACGTCACGGAACGTGGTGAACTCACCATCAAACTGGGGATCATCATCAGACCAGAGCGTCTTCAGAACACGGATGGCTTCATTGAGCCTTCTGCCTCGGTTATCGAACTCGGCGTTGACGGCACGAAACTCCGGTTCGTTCCAGCCGGCTCCAACCCCGAGGATCACTCGACCGTCAGACAACACATCAAGTGAGGCAATCTCCTTGGCAATAAGGACGGGGTTACGCATGGGAAACACGAGCACGGAGACGCCCAGCCTGACCCGTGGCGCAATGGGCGCGAGATACGCCAGCGTGATCAGCGCTTCCAGGAT
>JBJXFJ010000324.1:0-2977 GCA_046154735.1 Chloroflexota bacterium
TATGCCAAAGAGCATTTGCGGCACTGGCGAAGCCTAGACCGTGGGAGAGCTCCAACGATGCTGGCGATAGAATCCGAGATCCGAGAACTGGAACGCCTTGAAGAACATGGTGGTGAGGTCCCGCTACTGTCTGTGTATCTCATCGTAGATATGTCCCTCGCTGCTGGCCAGAACCTGCATGCACAGTTCACAACACTGGCAAAGCAGCTACGCGCGGAGGTGGACCAAACCGACCTATCGCGATTGAATGCGGAACTGGGGCGAGCCGAGGCATACATCACGTCGCGACCAGTGGAAGGGCGCTCCATCTGCATCTTTTCGGGCGGCGCCAATGACCTGTTCTCTACGTTCACCCTGTCTGCCCGGGTACCCACGGGAGCCTATTGGGGTACGTCCCCCTATCTCCGCCCATTGAGAGCTATCCTGGACGAACATGAGCCGGTGCTCGTCATTCTTGTGGATGCTGAACGTGCACGCAGATTTCGGATGCAGCTCAACGACATCGTGGAGCTCTCCCCAGTACGTGACTGGGTACCGAGTCGTCACCGCCAAACTGGTGGGACGTGGGCGCCAGCGCCGGGGATGTGGGGAAAGGGAGGATGGGGCGACTCGGGCATTTCCCGGAAACGTGAGGAGCATCTGCTGGCACACATTCGGCACGTTCTCGATCAGATCCGGAGTGATCTCTCAGAATATTCAATCGGACGCATCATCATTGGCGGTAGTCAGGAAGCCACCTCAGCACTCCACACACTGGCTCCTAGACCCATCGCTGACCGGATTGTGGGCGAGATTCACGCGGAGCTCTTTTCGTCCCCGGAGACCGTCCGAATCCTCGCTCAGTCCGTAGCGGAACATGCTGAACGCTCGGCGGAATCAGTCCTGATGGAGCAACTGACAGAGGCCGAGGGGCAGCAGATGGCCGTGTTTGGAACTGACCGGGTTGTTGACGCCGTAAATAGCCAGAACGTCTACATCCTTGCGTTCGTGGATGACATGGAGCTTGCAGGGGAGGTGTGCGGCAACTGCGGAGCCCTTGCGGCTACAAGCTCGCTCGGCGAAGTCCCGCACCTCTGCAGTGCATGTGGTGGGGCACTGGATTCAACCCCTGATCTCGTTGATGCCCTTTCGCGCCGAGTTATTGCCAATGGCGGTCGTATGGATGGCGTTCGGGGAGACGCGGCTCACTTGCTCACGTCACGCGGTGGATTGGCCGCGCGCCTGCGCTGGTCCCCAGGGGTGACCGCACCGGCTTGATGACAGATGAAGGGCGGTTCAGAAGGAAGGCCGGGAGAGCCGGCAGGCTTGGACGCATCGCAGCTCCACTCTGATGTCTCAACTCGGCCTAATCAAAAGTGAACCGCCACGATTTCGAGGATGTCACAATGAGTCGAAGTGCACACACGTTGTTGATCCTGAAATGTGTGCTGGAGCACATGTACGCCATGATTGAGTCATCCCGAACGGTAAGGCAGGATATTGTGTTTCGATTCGTATCTCAACACTTCAATCGCTCACATGGGACACTTCAGGAGCACTTCCTATCGCGACTGGAGCGGCTTGTTGAGCTCCAGTCTGCGGCGCGGTCGTCGGTGGACAGGCGGCCTCTGAAGCAGATCAACGGAGCCATCTACTCAACCTATTGGGACTGCGTGCAACTGGGGATGCAGAACAGAGCTCGGCGAATTGTCGGATTTGAAGACGGCTCAGGATGCCTGACCCAGGTGGACTCAGCCCAACCTGAGTCACTCACCAGCGAACCGGGTCGGAGCTAACGAGAGGCAATCCATCGCCGTTCACTCCAACCCAGAATCTCGACCCGCATCTAGCGCCCATGGTTCTGCACAACGGCTTGACTTGCGCCCCACGATCGAAGATCACCGATTCACCAAGCACGCGAGGTGCCTCAGCAAGTTGAGACCGGGATATTCCTAAGGACAGCTACTCGCAAATCTCTGGCATCACAACAATGCGATTGTCCACCTGGGTCACTCCAGGAGCTAACCATGCTGCCTGCTCTGCCTCACGCCACTCGGTCAGCGTACGTACACTCCCTTTCAGGGTCACCTCCGGCCCCTCGGTTTCGACATGAATGCGACGCGCATCCGTCTGCGCCGAGCGCACCAACGCTTGCTCGATCTGGATGCGAATGTTGGCGGGTTTCACCGTAGGGTTCGCCCTGACCAGATTGGTGATTCCCTTTACTCCCTTGAGCGCCCGAATCGTCTGCTCGGCAGCATCTCGTTGAAAGCGCCAGGGCAGCTCCCCTTTGAGCGTTACCCACCCAGCCGCAACGGTTACATCAAGATTCTCGGTTGGGATCTCCACATGCCGCTCCAGAGATGAGGTGATCGATCGCGCCAGGTCCGTGTCTGTGACTTCAACATCGATCGGCAATCGCACCACGAGATCATTGGCCACTGCCTTCACCCCGCGCACTCGGTGCGCAGCCTGTTCAGCGGCAATCTTCTTGCTGTATGAGTCCACACTTCCGGTGAGCGTGACCACACCCTCACCCACGGCTACACCGATCTCCTCGGGCTCCACTCGAGGATCCCAGCTCAGTTCATCAAGAATCTCACGCTGAATGTCGCTGTCAGTGTCGATGTGGAATGCCATGGGCCGGTGCCTCCCTGAAGTGGCGTTGACTGCACATAATTCGCCGATCACCTCCATCGTATGGTCCGCTTGCTCGTACCCGTACTACCCGAGTAGGCAGGATATTGGGTAGCCGAGTCCGCGAGATTCGGACTCAAGCGGATTACAGAACCGAGGTCAACGATGAACCAGAGAACAGTGTCGTAGAGCGGAGACTCGCCGCGATAGACAATGAATTGGTCGCAACGACTACTCGATCGAATGATGTGCTTGCCCTTTCGGCCATGCCATGCTGAATCAGAAGTCATTGCTGCAAGCGATGTTGGCATATCTTGACTGAGCTCAGATCACGCGGGGGGATGCCCGGCAGGGCTTCGAT
>JBJXFJ010000328.1:0-4289 GCA_046154735.1 Chloroflexota bacterium
GGCACCTCCTTCTTTGAGGAGAAGTGGAAGGGCCCGGACAATGTGATGATCGATATCTCCGAGCATGGCTGGGGCGGCGCCAAACCGATCAACGCGGACGAGCCGCTCGCGGCGCGCACTTGATTTCGTATGGCTGCTGACACCCCCACCGAAGCGCACTTGCGTGAGCAGGTGGCCACCTCCTGCCGCATTCTCTTCCGCCTCGGGCTGGCCGACTATCTCGGCCACCCGAGCGCGCGCGTGCCCGGCACAGACCACATCATCATCAAGCCGCGCCACTCCATGCGCGTACACGGCATGGGTGACCTGGGCCCGGAGCAGATGGTAATCATCGATCTGGAAGGCAACCAGCTTGAGGGGGACGATCCGCCGCCCGGCGAGCGGTTCATCCACACCGAGATCTACAAGACTCGGCCGGACGTGATGGGCATTGTTCACACTCACCAGTCCATGTCAACCATCTTTGGCATCGTGGGTCGGCCCATCCTGCCGATTCTGCATGTGGAAGCGCCGCTGGTGGCCCGAGGCATCCCCACTTACCCCTCACCGGAGCTGGTGTCCACGCCTGAACAAGGGGCGGCATTAGCCAATGCGCTGGGTGACCACGCGCTGGCTCATCTGCAAGGCCACGGCATCGTCACTGTCTCGCCCACGGTTGAGGAAGCCACCCTGGCCGCCATCCACATGGAGCGTCTAGCCCGGGCCAACTACATGTGCGCCCAGCTCGGTGAGCCGCGGGTTATCACGCCCGAGGAGATTGAGCGCTTGGCTGGACCCATGGTGGGCTTCCAGGTGCGCTGGTCCTACTACGTGAGCCTGATTGAAGGCAGCACCGGGCCGGTCAACTTCTGAGACTACCGACCGCGCCAGGCGCCGCACTATCGGCATTTTGGGCCAGCCATCGCCGGTGATCTCGGCAACAGCTCCGAATCGTTGATGATATGCCCGCGTTAGCGGCCAAAGATCAGCGTCAGCCTCCGAGAGTTTCACTGGTCGATTGTTGATTGTCGCCCACCGCGGTGAGTAGAAGCCCGCTGAGACCGTGCTGGTCCAGGATTCGGACCAGCTCCGGAAGTCCAGCGTCACGCGAAAATGTCTCCGCATGCAGGCCGACACCTCGGGCGCCAGCTACATTTTCCGCACGATCGTCAATGAAAAGCATTTGCTCGGGGGGGAGCGCGATCTCGTGCACGACCGCGTGAAAATACTCGGCGCTGGGCTTCATGGAGCCGACCCGGCAGGAATAGAATTCTGAGTCGAACAGGCGGGCGTGGCCCAGGACTGCCGACATGTAGCTCGCCTTGTACTCCTCCTGATTCGAGGTGAGATAGCATCTGATCCCACCGTGTCGCAGGGAGTCGACGGCCGCGGTGATCTCCGGATCAACCTCAATGGTCGTCCAGACGCGCAGCACGTCTTCGAGGCTGGCGCGGGAATCCCAGCGAACGAGTGCGTTGGCCAGACCGGCAGTGAAGTCGGACCGTCCTTCAAGTGCAGGGATCTCAGAAGAAAACAGCTCTGTCAGAAATTCATCGGACCGACCTTCAACCCCAAGGGCCTGAGCCAGAGTCTCACGCCATCCGACAGGCCGGCGCTGAAATACTCCATCCGCGTCGAATAGCACCGCTTGAATCACCACGGTCACCCCCGCACTTCCAGGGTATCAAGTGGCGACTGATTCCGATGGCACGCCATACTCAAATATGCACGATGGGCGCGCCTGTTCAATCCTCTGGATCAGGGCTCTCTGCGTAGCAGACGAAGGTGAGCCAGGTCCGAAGTGGCAGAACGGATCGACCCGTTTCTTTCACGCAAAACCCGGTTCGTATTAGCATGTCTACCACCTCACCGGCCTGATAGCGAGCAAAGTAACGCTCACTGTTGGTACCGTAGCTTGCCTCCCACGATTCACCCGCACCTTCCTGCACACTTAGCACCAGCATCGCTCCGCGCTTCAATACGCGACGGATCTCACCGAGCGCTAGCGGCGCTGAATCCTTCGGCAGGTGAAGCAGCGAGGCGCAGCACCAGGCTCCATCAAACACATCAGACGCCAGACCGAGCTGCTGCATGTCCATTGCAGCGAGGCTGCCTTGAACCATGCCACGCGCGAATCCGAGCATTCCTTCGGAAAGATCCACGCCGGTCACGGCAAGTCCCCGCTGCTCAAACCAGGCCATGTCCCGCCCAATTCCACAGCCCACGTCAATGATCCGCGACCCAATGCCGGCGTGCACGACGATTGACCGAGCCAATGAGGTGAGCTCATCAGGCATCGCGCCATGGTTACTTTCGGCGTACACCGACACCAAATCATCGTAGGCGGCCCGAACCCGCCGGCCGACGTCGCCGGTCAACTTACAATCGTCCCCGGGTGATGTGATAGCCGGGTAGGCACCGCCCAATCATAGCGACGGAACTTTTGCCGGTCCATCTTGCGGATTCAATTGTTTCTGTCTCAAAAGAAGGGCCATTTCAAAGTCAGGGACTCTAGCGGGGTGTGGTTCGAACCGGTGGCGGCAGGTCTCCGTACCTGCCAGTCAACCTCTTAGGCACAGGCGGGTACGGAGACCCGCCGCCACCGCGGTTTTGGCCTACATCCTTTCCAGGGCCAGCTTTCCAGACAAGGAAAACACCCTGGTCTCAGAAGTGGGAGTATATGACGGGCCCCGGCACTTGTGACAAAATGCGGTCTGGCAAAAGCATCTGGCTGAAGTGTTTCATAAGTTGCTACCCCACCGCTCCATGTTCCACGGTGCACCTGCAATGATCTGTCTATAATCGCGCCATGCTCTCGTTCACAAAGGGACACGGCCTGGGTAATGACTACATTGTCGTCCAGGAATGTGATCTTCCCGCGGCACTTGGGGTAGTCCAGATTCAGCGAATATGCGACCGACAAGTTGGCATTGGCTCGGATGGAGTCTTGCTTCTCGTTGACCCGTGGTCGGGCGCCGATTTTGGCTTGCGGATTTTCAATCCGGATGGTACCGAGGCCGAAAAGTCAGGCAATGGGCTGCGCATCTTCGCCAAGTTCCTCTGGGATCATCAGCTCGCCAAGCGTGATACCTTCTCGGTTGATACCAAAGGCGGGCGTGTTGAGTGCCACTGTCACATCGCCGGTGATCGGACGGAATCCGTGACCGTTGAGATGGGGCGGTGCAGATTCAGCTCCGGCGCGCTTCCGATGACCGGGCCGGAGCGGGAAGTCGTGAATGAGACGCTCCGGGTGGGAGCGGACACGCTGACCATCACCGCTGTCTCGATGGGGAATCCTCATTGCGTTGTGTTCACGGAGGCTCTCGATGAAGAAACGGTCCGTCGCCTGGGTCCCCAGATTGAGCATCACGAGGCCTTTCCCGAACGGATCAATGTTCAGTTTGCCCGAATTGTCTCTCGTCAGGCGGTAGCGATCATGATCTGGGAGCGCGGAGCTGGATGGACGCTGGCGTCTGGGTCGTCCTCCTGCGCCGTGGCAAGCGCGGCCGTTCGGAATGGTCTGTGTCAGCACGGCCCGGTGACCGTCTCCATGCCCGGCGGAGATCTTGACGTAGAGGTGCGCCCGGATTGGTCTATCCGCCTGCACGGACCCGTGGAAGAGATCTGTACTGGCGCATTCTCCTCGGAGCTTATCGAGGCGCTCTGGGGAGCCCGATAGTACATTGACGCCAAACGCTTGACCCGCCCCATGGCAATTCTGTGTCCTGCGACCGTCCGCCATGTCCGTGTGACTTTAAATTCCCAGAGGGAGCTGCTAGGTGTCACTGCCCATCGAGACTCCGCCATTGGTACCTGAGCTCTACGTCGCAGATATCGATAGAAGTATCGCCTTCTACGAGGCAGTCTTAGGGTTCTCGATCAAGTTCACTCGACCCGAAGATCGCTTCGCGTACCTGGCGCGCAATGGTGCTCATATCATGCTCGAGGAGCCAATCGGGCGTACATTTCTTGCGGATAAGCTGACTCATCCGTATGGTCGAGGAATCAATCTGATGATTGTCGTCACGGATGTCAGTGAGCTATTCACCAAGGTAAAGCAATCTGGAGCCTCCCTCGTCCTCCCGCTTGAAGACAGGTGGTATCGCCGAGACGAGGTGCTCGTGGGCAATCGCCAGTTCGTGGTTCAGGACCCGGACGGATACCTGCTTAGATTCTATGAAGACCTCGGCCAACAAAGCATCGAGTGATCGCCTGCGGTCGCGTGGCGCCTGCACCAGGGTCATTTCAAAGTCATGGAGTCTCGCGGGGTGTCGTTCGAACCGGTGGCGGGGGGGGGGGGGGGGGGGGGG
>JBJXFJ010000332.1:0-5515 GCA_046154735.1 Chloroflexota bacterium
CCCCCCCCCCCCCCCCCCCCCCCGCCGCATCTCTTGCTGATCTTGTGAACAGCCTCACCACGCCGCGTGTGGTCTGGCTTATGTTGCCAGCGGGAGTAGTGGACGCGCAGCTTGCTGTCCTTGCACCGCTACTTCACAGTGGTGACATCATCATTGACGGTGGCAATTCGCATTACCACCGGGACATCCATCGCGCACACGAGCTGAAGCAGCAGGGCATCCGCTATGTCGATGTTGGCACAAGTGGCGGTGTGTGGGGTCTGGAACAGGGCTATTGCCTGATGATTGGCGGCGAGGACGATGTCGTGCAGCATCTCGATCCGATTTTCGCAACGCTCGCACCGGGATTCGAGGCGGCCCCGCCCACGCCAGGGCGTGAGACTGAGAAGGGCACAGCCCAACGCGGCTATCTTCACTGCGGTGCCAACGGTGCGGGGCACTTCGTGAAGATGGTGCATAACGGGATTGAGTACGGCCTGATGGCTGCCTACGCGGAGGGTTTGAACGTGCTCCGAGGCGCGGATGTGGGCAAGCGCCCACGGCAGACGAACGCGGAGACGACACCGCTGGATGAGCCTGAGTACTACCAGTACAACTTTGACCTATCTGACATTGCCGAGGTCTGGCGACGGGGCAGCGTCATTCGCTCCTGGCTACTCGATCTCACCGCCAGCTCACTCCTGCAGAGCCCGGATCTCTCCAACTACTCAGGACACGTTTCCGACTCGGGCGAAGGACGTTGGACGATCGCCGCCGGAATCGACGAAGCGGTCCCCACTCCCGTGCTCAGCGCTGCGCTCTATCAACGATTCAGCTCACGTGGCGAAGCCGATTTCGCCGACAAAGTGCTTTCAGCGATGCGGCATGGATTTGGCGGCCATCTGGAGATCGGCGCACCGCCTGAAACCGACTCCACGCGATGATAGCTCCGACAACTCCCCTTCTGAGACATCTCTGGCAAAGGGCATCAAGGAAAATTTGAACTTCATCGGCAGATCGCCCGTCAATGGGATGACCTGATGACGGCGTGACCCATACTCGCTCCCTCCTCACGGAGTGATATCAACAGCGGATAGAGGACCAGTTTCTATGAGGTTGGGCATTGTCGTCATGCCTCGTCGCAGCTCTGATTCCGGCTCAGGGCAGATTGTCGATCAACTCGTTGAGGTTGCTCGGCAGGCGGAGGAGCTTGGCTTTCATGGGCTGTGGGTCACGGACTCGCTCGGCCGCGGATTTCCGACGTTGGATCCACTGATCTTGCTGGGTGCCTTGTGCTCAGTGACGAAACGGATCGAGCTGGGCACGGGCGTCCTGCAGTTGCCGCTCCGCCATCCGGTGGAGCTAGCCCATCGGGTGGAATCGCTTCATCTGCTTTCCGCCGGACGGCTGCGCCTGGGTGTGGGTAGCGGCTCAACACGAGCCGACTTTGACGCGGTGCAGGCAGACTTTGAAGCACGGTTCAGGACCCTACCGGAGTCCATCGAGATCATGCAGCGAGTATGGCGAGGTGAGGCCGTGTACGGTCCCGCCGTTTCCATCTGGCCCGGAACAGAGGGCGGTCCGCCGGTGCTCTTGGGCGCCTGGCGCAGCCGCCGTTGGATTGATCTGGCCGCCAGTTCCTGCCAAGGATGGTTGGCATCAGGGATTCACGGAACGTGGGATGATCTGGCGGTAGGCATCAAGATGTATCGTGAGGCTGGCGGCCAACGTGCAATTATTACCAACATCTTCACCGACTTGAGACCAGAGACGCGGCGCGGACCGATCGTCGAGCATGCCAAACTCACGCTCTACTGCACGCCTGCCGAAGCCCGTGACAAGCTAAAACGGCTAGAGGATCTTGGCTTTGATGACGCGGTTCTGGTGTGCCCAGGCGGCGACCCAACGCAGCTAGAGACAATGAGCACGCTACGTTAGGTGGACCCACCGGGTTCGGCCAATGCGCCAGCCAGGCAAATTAGCCGGCAAGGGCGTGGGCCAACTCGATGCCCGGCTCCCGGATGGGCAGATCCTGAGTGGTAACACGGCGCAGCTCACGTCGATACCGGGTATCGTCATAGCGGAGGCCTCGGTGCATGGTGGCCAGGTTGTCCCAGATCACCAGGTCGCCTTTACGCCATTGGTGGGTGTAACGAAAGGCCGTGCTGGTGGCGTGATCCATCAGGTCGGCCAGTAACAGCCGCCCTTCCGGCAGTGGCCAATCAATCACACGTGAGGCATGCGAAGCGATATACAGAGACTGTCGTCCAGTTCGAGGATTGGTGCGGACGAGCGGGTGGACTGCTCCAGCCAACTTCGCGGCCTCAGCCTCTGAGAACTCAAACCCCAGCCGTTGACGAGAGTATGCGATCGAGTGATGCGCCCGAAGATTGGCGATCAGCTCCTTCGTTTCATCGTCCAGCGCGTCGTAGGCGGATTTCAGATCTGCAAACTCCGTATCCGCCCGCACCGAAGGCACTTCTCTGGCGTGCAGCATCGAATAACGGCCGGCCGGGTCCTGGAATGATGCATCGGTGTGCCAGAGTCGATTGCCAAGCCGATACATCCGTCGCCGATCATCGGAACGCAGCAGCTCACCGTCCTCGTCGAGATTCGAGATATCCGTCAGCGCGTCGTTATCGAAACGACTCCTGGAGACGGCGCTCGCACCCGAGTTCGCGAGGAGTGGACCGTCGAACCGCGCTGCGAAGTCGAGCTGCTCGGCATCATTGAAGGTCTGATCGTGAAACACCAGCACCCCGTAGCGGTCCATGCCGGCGCGGATCGCGGCCAGGGTCTCAGAATCCCGGACGGTGCAGAGATCGATGGGGCTGGCCTCCCCCACGAACAGGGGATGTAGCTGGGTGAACCTCGGCGTCACGCAGGACCTCCTTAAGCGCGCCTACGCACACGATAATTCGAGCACTGCCTCGCGTCAATGGGGGTCGCTGACACGTGTTACACGTCTGAAACTTTGTCAGGATGGGCCCACCGACATGTCCCCCCCAGTGATGTACACTCATCGTGCAGGCTGGCCATCTCGGCGCCCTCGGGAGGGCCCAGATCGACACATTCGATCTGATTCAACTGAATTTGTTCTCGCCGATGGTCGGCGCTTTCGCATTGGGTATCCTGGCCACACTCATCCGGAGTGACCTCAGGATCCCGGATGACGTCTACACGGCGCTTTCCATCTATCTTCTTCTGGCCATCGGCTTGCGAGGTGGGGCGGAGCTCTCACAGACCTCACCCGCGCAGTTCTGGGCACCGGCGCTCGCCAGCCTGGTCCTTGGTGTGGCAATCCCCCTGTCGTCATATGCGATTCTGCGGTATCTGGGAAAGTTCGAAATCGCGGATGCAGGTGCGATCGCCGCGCACTTTGGCTCAGTTTCCGCGGTAACGTTCAGCGCCAGTCTAGCGTTCTTAGATGCGCTAGCGGTGGCCTATGAAGGATTCATGCCTACCATCATGACAATCCTCGAAATCCCGGGCATCCTCGTGGCATTAACCGTGGCAAGACTCCAGCTAGGCAAGGGCGGGTCGCTTCAATCGATCCTGCATGAGGTGCTCACTGGGAAAAGCATGCTCCTGCTCATCGGTGGACTGGCGATTGGTTTTCTCGGAGGCCATCGGGGCATGGAACAGGTTGCGCCATTCTTCGTCGCACCGTTCAAGGGAGTGCTCACGATCTTCCTTCTGGAGTTGGGCATAGTCGCGGCACGAAGGCTTGGCGATTTCAAACACGTCGGTCCGTTCCTGATTGGTTTCAGCATTGTTGGGCCGGTTACCCACGGGCTACTCGGTGTGGCGCTCGGGACCCTGGCTGGCCTGTCGCTCGGTGGCAGCACGGTGCTGGGTGTACTGGCGGCGAGCGCGTCGTACATCGCGGCGCCGGCCGCGGCTCGGTTGGCACTGCCCCAGGCTAATCCGAGCTACTATCTGACCGCGTCGCTTGGAGTTGCCTTCCCCTTCAATCTGACCATCGGGTTACCGTTGTATTACGGCTTCGCTCAATTTCTACACGTGCATTGATGATGAACACAACACCGATGAAGCTCGTGACGATTATTGCCGAGGCACTTCTGGAGGATCGGCTCGTGAAGGAGCTCCAGGGCTTAGGCGCGCACGGCTACACCATCACTCGCGCATCGGGCCGCGGTACGCGCGGCGTCCAGGCCAGTGACTGGGAGGGCAACAACGTCAGAATTGAGACACTCGTTGGCCCGGAGGTTGCCGATCAGATCTTGACCCACCTGACCGAACACTACTTCGAGCTGTACGCGGTCGTGGCCTATCTCCAGACGGTCGAGGTGGTCCGCGCCGGGAAGTATGCCGAGCCGTGAGTTTTCAGTTGATTCTGGAGTTGGTGCCTTGCCCGAAACCGCCCCAGGGCATTTTGGAGACGTCGGCGTTTGAGTGGATGGGGTCATCACACGATCCGCCGGGGCCCGGCCCAGCACCGGCAGCCGGCCTGGTGAGCTGCTGCCTGGAACTGGCGCATCCGCTGGTCTGTGCGAGGCTCCTTTTGCAAACGTCGCGACTGAGATAGCCGAGCCCACAGTGTAGTCAGAGCCGGTATTTGCCTCAGCCTATAAGTGTTCAGATTCCACGGGACGAATATTCAACGCAGAGACTCGGAGACGCAGAGTTACTTCGTCGTTCTCTCTGTGGCTCCGAGTCTCTGCGGCAAATATCCATTGAGGCGTGAACAGTTACCTCAGCCTGAAGTGCTTGGTTTGATTGCAGAAGTCCTGCTACAGAAGCATCTCGACGCATTCGGCAACGACCTTCTCGATTGCCGTACGATCATACCCATTCACCAATAGCAAGTCGCGAAGATGGTCACGCGCTTGGAAGAAAACGCGGAGGACGTATTCCGTGTCTTGTGACTTCGTCTCATATTGATGAGCGGATCGTACCAGCGATTCACTCGTTCAAATTAGGCGAACCAACTACGCGAGCGATGCAGGCTCCACCACAGCTCAGAGCCCACAGGCGCCGTGGCAATCCATTTCTTCATGGGCTGGTCATAGCACTCTCCCCCATCGAGCACACCAAGTGACGTGACGGTCTTCGGGAATCTCACTCCCGGATTCGAGCGGATCGCAGATCCGTGTCACGGAGCCTGAAGATGACGCCATGTCATGACCAGGTCACTGATGCCGAATTGTCTTGGGAAACCACCAAGCCGCTGCCGCCGCGGAGTGGCCCAGGATAGTGAGCAAGCGGCGGCGGGTCGGATCGGTCATCTCCGGGCAGGTTTCTATTGAGCCTTTCCCGGCTTCTAAACCGAAGTGTGGATCATGAGATCACCACCTCGCTGTCCAGTGTCAGACAAATCAGTCGGCAATATTGAGGACCGAGGTGGCACACCAGGGGTGCGGTTCAGAGTTTCCCGGTCCCCCAGAGGCAAAGCCGGCCCGGCCCCACTGGGAGCGCTGCCATCCCTGGCGGCCCGGCCGTCGAGGCCGCTCTCCGAACTCCCGGTCGCTCATTGCGATCGCGCGGTGCGGCCCTCAGCTCCCGGGTCGCCAGG
>JBJXFJ010000333.1:0-9651 GCA_046154735.1 Chloroflexota bacterium
CCCCCCCCCCCCCCCCCCCCCCCGCCACCGGTTCGAACGACACCCCGCGCGACTCCATGACTTTGAAAGGACCCTGTTTTCCGCGACTCTACTTGCCGAGACAGAATCTTGAGAAAATCGTATCAAAGAGATCTTCCGTTGCATTGACGCCCGTAATCTCACCGAGGGCCCGCGAGGCAAGTGACAGCTCGCCTGCCACAATATCGAACGGCTGGGCTGACCGGAGTGCCTGCAGCGAGCTCCTGAGCGCGACGATAGCGCGATCTAGAGTCTCGACATGACGTGGAACCGCCAGCATGATCTCAGTGTCGTCAACACTGCCGGACACGCGCATCGCAACGTCAACAAGCGCCTGCTCTAGAGACTGCAATCCGTTGCCGGTGAGGGCCGACATTTCAACGATTGGCACGCGCTCATTTCGAGGTAGCTCTGCGTCGAAATGAGCGTCCATCGGCAGATCGGATTTGTTCAGCACCACCACCGTGCGATCAAGATCCAGATCGTCCAGGATCCGCCGGTCGTCTTCACTCAGCGGGTCGGATCGGTCCAGCACAAGCACGCGCACGACCGCGACCGCAATCGCCTCGCGCGTGCGAGCAACGCCCAGACTCTCAATGAGGTCGTCGGTCTCTCGGATGCCCGCGGTATCCGTGAGCACCATGGGAATTCCTG
Source organism: Chloroflexota bacterium (assembly GCA_046154735.1). Taxonomy (GTDB): domain Bacteria; phylum Chloroflexota; class UBA6077; order UBA6077; family JACCZL01; genus CAVXYC01. The sequence continues at coordinate 673 of JBJXFJ010000333.1, forward strand.
ACATAATTGTGGATTCTTCTATCGTATCCCTGGTTGTGCCAGGAAGCTCCGAAACGATGGCGCGCGGGGAGCGCAGCAGTGCGTTGAGCAGGCTGGATTTCCCCACGTTTGGCCGCCCTATCAGCGCCACGCGCACTCCCGTGCGATAGAGCAGGCCATGCTTAGCACGAGCATGCAATGACGCGAGGGATGTCAGTGCGCGATCAAGTGGGGCCAGGACATCCTCGGCGGGTATCTCATCCTCGGAGAAATCAATTGACGCCTCCACGAAGGCCTGAGTCTGAACGAGATCCTTGCGAATGGAGTCGACCTCAGCGGAGAAGGCGCCCGATACTCCCGCATTTGCCTGACGCAATGCTCGCTCACTTCTGGCCGTAATCAGCTCCAGAAGTGATTCCGCCTGGGCCAGATCCAATCGACCATTGAGAACGGCACGTAAAGTGAATTCTCCAGGCCGCGCAAGGCGGATACCTTCCTCCCATGCAAGGTTAAGCACCTCTTGCACCACGTGAGGACTTCCGTGGCAGTGAAGTTCGGCGGTATCCTCGCCGGTATAACTCCGAGGAGCGCGCATGAGTACGGCCAGACCTCGATCGATCACCTCGTGGGTTCGAGGGTGTTGAATTTCTCCAAAGTACAGGCGGTGACTGCTCCATCGGCACCTGGCCCGCGCCGGTACAAACCAGCGGCGAAGCGCCGCCGCGGCACCCGGCCCACTCAAGCGGAGAATACTTACGCCACTCTCACCGGCCGCCGTGGCGGGCGCAATAATCGTCTCCGACGGGTCGCCACTGGGAGCCAACCTATGGAATGCCGGCATGTTCTCTCTGCACACACTGCGAGTGGCTGAGCTGCGCACATCGCGTGAGGATAGACACGCCGTCAGGGTCATTCAAATCGGGGCGCAGCTCAGCCAGGGGGGCGATCACAAAGAGGCGTCGCCACATCTGCGCGTGCGGCACCGTCAACTCCGCGGTGGCCAGCGTCACATCGCCGAAGAGCAGTAGGTCCAGGTCAATCACCCGTGGCCCCCAATGAACGGTTGGCTGACGACCCAGCGCCAGCTCGATCATCTGGAAGCGCTGGAGGAGTACCTCTGGCGTGAGCGACGTTTCTATCTCCACAACAGTGTTCATGAAATCAGGTTGGTCAAGGAGGCCAACGGGAGCCGTGCAGTAGCGCGAGGCCTGCCGGAGCAAGAGTGTACCGGGCAGCGCCCGGATCTCGGACACGGCACGCTCAATGGCGGCCGGCGGATCACCAATATTCGCACCTAATCCCACGTACGCAAGGGTCATGTGGGAACAGTGGCGCGCCCGGGCAAGAGGATCGCGTCAGCCACGCGCACCGCGCGAGCCACCGCGCTCACATCATGGACCCGGATGATGTCCGCGCCGTGTACCAGGGCAACAATGGCCGCGCCAATGGTGCCTTCCACGCGTTGGTCCATGGGCATGTCACCCAGAGCCGCGCCCACAAAGCGCTTTCGAGATGGACCAACAAGGATCGGATACGGCAAGACGGCTTTCATCTCCGCTAATCGGCGGATGAGCTCCAGTGATTCATGATGCTCCTTGCCAAATCCCAGGCCCGGATCGGTGACGATATTTTCCGGTGCCACACCAGTCTCAAGGGCGAGACGCACGCTCCATTCCAGGTCGCTAGTGATCCAGCGCAGCGTGTCCTCATATGATCTCGGGTGCCAGTGTTGCAGCACAATTCCCACTCCCGCATCCGCGGCGACGCGCGCTATGGCCGGATCAGAACGGAGGCCCGTCACATCGTTGACTATCTCTGCACCCATGCGGATTGCCGCGTCCGCAACCTGGCTCTTCCGCGTGTCAATTGAGACGAGTGCTCCAAGTTCACCAACGAGGCGCTCGATCACCGGTAGGACACGTTGTAGCTCAAGCTCGGCAGCCACCGGTTGGTGCCCCGGTCGCGTGCTCTCACCGCCAACATCGAGAATCTCAGCGCCTTCGCGAAGAAAGCGCCGTCCCTGCTCCAAGGCCGCCCGGCTATCCTCACCAAGTCCGTCACCGGAAAATGAATCGCTGGTGACGTTGATCACGCCCATAACAATGGTGCGCTGACCTAGCTCCTTACGAAGGGCTGCCCAGCGCGGAGCAGTCTGCTGACGAAACACGGCGCAGGGCCTCCTTCTATGGCTCTCGCGACCGAATTGCCACAACCTGATTCAGAATCGCATCCGCCACATCACGTTTGGATAGCAGCGGGTATTCCAGCACGCGTCCATCAGCGAAGATGAACGAGACAAGATTCGTATCAGTGCCAAAGCCGCTATCCGCGCGGGAAACGTCATTGGCAACGATGAAATCTAGCCGCTTTGCTTCCACCTTGGCACGCGCGTAGGCCTGGAGACTGGTGGTTTCCGCCGCGAACCCCACACGCACTGGATGCCGCTCCCCCTGAGCGGTGGCCATAAGAATGTCCTCGGTGGGCTCCAGAAGGATGGAAAGCTCAGCCGCCTGCTTCTTGATCTTCTGCTCGGCGGCCACTCGCGGCCGAAAGTCCGCAACCGCGGCAGCCATAATAAGCACGTCAGCGCGCCCGTAGTGCAGTCTCACGGAATCATACATCTGCGCCGCCGTCACCACGGGCACAAGGTGAACTCCCACCGGCGAAACCAGACCGGTGGGCGCATGAATCAACGTGACTCGCGCACCTCGATCGCGCGCCGCCTCTGCCAGCGCATAGCCCATCTTCCCGGATGATCGGTTGGTAACGAAGCGGACCGGGTCGATTGGTTCCTCCGTCCCACCGGCAGTCACAACGACCTGCACGCCGGCCAGATCCCCGCGACTCCCGAGCGCCATCCGGAGCGTGCCCAGAATCGTCTCCTGATCGGCCAACCGCCCCGATCCCAGCCGCCCTGATGCCAGGTATCCCTCCTGCGGAGACACAATAACGCAGCCACGCTGCTGGAGTCGGGCCACGTTTTCTTGCACCGCGGAATGCTCATACATTCCCGCGTCCATCGCCGGCGCAATGATCAGCGGTGCATCGGTAGCAAGTACAGTCGTAGTGAGCATATCGTCCGCCAGACCGTAAGACAGCTTGGCCAGGGTGTTTGCCGTGCATGGGGCAATGAGCACGGCATCCGCGGATTTCCCCAGACTCACATGGCCAATTTCCGTTTCGGCCAGCATGTGAAAGAGCTCTGAGCTCACCGGCCGGTGCGTAATGGCCTGAAAGCTCAGCGGACGAATGAGCTCCAGAGCCTCGCGGGTCATGATGACGTCAACGAGCGCGCCGGCCTGAGTCAACGAGCTCGCCAGGGCGACCGCCTTATAGGCCGCGATACTGCCCGTCACGCCAAGGACAATCCGCCTATCCCGAAGTACGTCCGTCACGGGGTGAGTATAACGGGACGGAGGACGGAGGACGGAGGACGGAGGACGGAGGACGGAGGACGGAAACAAGGATACCGCCGACTCCGTCTTCCGTCTTCCGTCTTCCGTCTTCCGTCCTCGGACTCCTTACGCTCCTACGCTGAGCTCTTCGCGCAGTTTGTTGGCGCACTCAACCATATTGACCAGCGCCGGTTTGACCTCATCCCAACCGCGGGTCTTGAGTCCACAGTCTGGATTTACCCAGATGTTTCGGGCAGGGATCACGGACTCAGCCTTGCGGACCAGATCTTCCATCTCCTGCATCGCGGGTATTCGTGGGGAGTGAATGTCATACACACCCGGGCCAATCTCATTCGGGTACTTGAAGCTCACGAACGCGTTCAGCAGCTCCATTTTCGACCTCGAAGTCTCAATGGTTATGACGTCCGCATCCAGATCCGCAATCGATTGGATGATGTCGTTGAATTCCGCATAACACATGTGCGTGTGAATCTGCGTCTCGTCGCGCACACCCGAGGCGCACAGACGAAACGCCTTTACCGCCCAGTCCAGATACGCTGCCCAATCGGACCGACGCAATGGTAGCCCCTCACGGAGCGCCGGCTCATCAATCTGAATCGCCGCGAGTCCGATACCCTCCAGGTCCACCACCTCATCACGGATTGCCAGTGCAATCTGATTGGCCGTTTCTGACCGAGGCTGATCATCCCGAACGAAGCTCCACTGCAGCATGGTGATGGGACCGGTCAGCATGCCCTTCATCGGACGCTTGGTGATCGACTGCGCGTACTCTGACCAGTAAGTCGTCATCGCGCGCGGCCGGCTTACGTCTCCGAAGATGATCGGCGGCTTTACGTAGCGAGAGCCGTAGCTCTGCACCCAACCATTGGTCGTGAATCCATAGCCCTCAAGCTGCTCCCCGAAATACTCGACCATATCATTGCGCTCGAACTCACCGTGAACGGGCATGTCAATGCCCGCTTCCTCCTGGAACTCAACGCATCTCTTGATCTCCTCTTTCAGAAATGCATCATAGGCGGTGTCCGAGAGATCACCACGCTTCCATTTTGCGCGGGCCGCGCGCACTTCAGCAGTCTGCGGGAATGAGCCAATGGTAGTCGTCGGAAAAAGCGGGAGGTTGAGCTTTGATCGCTGCAAACGCTGGCGCTCAGTGAATGAGCTTAAACGGTCGAAATCCGCGGCCTTTACTCCGGCGACGCGCGCCTTAACCGAGGGGGCGTGAATCTTGGGACTCGCTTTGCGCGCGGCCTGCGCCGCGCGATTTGACGCGATTAGCGACTCACTTGCAGTCCCCGCAAGAATGTCTCGCAGCGCAACGACCTCGTCAAGCTTCTGGTCGGCGTAGGCCATCCAGCTCTTGAGCTCGGCATCCAACGCGGGCTCATTTGCCAGCGTGATTGGCGAGTGCATGAGAGAGCAGGAGGGCGCCACCCAGAGACGCTCAGCCCCCATCGCGGCTTCCGCCCGGCGCAGTTGCTCAAGCGACACGTCGAAGTCGTTCTTCCAAATATTTCTGCCGTCCACAACGCCAAGCGAGAGCTGCTTGTCACTTGGAAAGCTCGCGAGCAATTGGTTGAGCTCACTGACACCGCGGACTACATCAACATGGACGGCTGCCACGGGCAAGCCCAGAAGCAAAGCAAGGTTCTCGCGTAGCTCGCCGAAATATGTGGCCACCATGAGCTTGCTCTCGCCAACGGCGAGACTCAGGCGCTCAAACGTCTTGCTGATCGCAGATCTCTGAGCGGCACTGAGGTCAAGTGCCAGCACCGGCTCATCAATCTGAATCCACTCCGCTCCCTCGTTTGCCAGGCGCGACACAATCGCCTCGTAGACCGGCAGGAGTTGATCGATCAGCGTCATCCGATCAAAATCGGGCTGCTCAGGATCCTCCACTTTGCCGAGCGTCAAGTAGGTCACTGGCCCAATGAGTACAGGCTTGGCATTGATCCCCAGTGCTTTCGCCTCGGCTAACTCATCAAAGACTTTCGTGGCAGCCAGGCGAAACCTCGTGCCCGCGTGAAACTCCGGAACAATGTAGTGGTAATTTGTATCGAACCACTTAGTCATATCACTCGCGGGCGCGTCACCCTCACCCGCGCCAGCCGAACGTGTCCCGCGCGCAATGAGAAAGCGGGTATCCAGATCGACCATCTCGCCCTGCCAACCGAAGCGCGGGGGCACATTCCCGACCAAGCAGGTCATGTCCAGCATTTGATCGTAGAAGGAGAAGTCATTGCACGGGATCAGCTCAATCCCGGCATGCTTTTGCTTGAGCCAATTGGTAGCACGAAGCTGGCGTCCTGCATCCTCGAGCTGCTCTAGGGAAAGCTGCCCTTTCCAATACGACTCGGTTGCTCGCTTCAGCTCACGCTGCTCTCCAATGCGAGGATAACCAAGCGTCTGCGTATGGGCCTGGGTCATTGATACAACTCCTTCTCGATTGCTGGCCAAAGGACTCACGGTGGATTCGCGACACACGGCCACAAAGTCGAAATGCTACGGGTGATTCAAAGCGTGGTACAGCCGGAGGCCATGAAGCGTCAGGTCAAGGTCAATACGATCCACAACCGTGGTGAGTGGTGCGATTACTGGTGCCAGACCGCCTGTTGCAATGACCATCGGGCTTCCCGACATTTCATTCCGAAACCGACGCACCAGGCCTTCAACTAAACCCACATATCCAAACATTGCGCCAGACTGCACACTGGCTACGGTATTTGTACCGATCGCCTGCGCGGGCGGGATCAGCTCCACGGCGAAGAGTCGTGCGGCTCGGCTAACCAGCCCCTCCATCGCCGTGAGAAGACCAGGGGCAATAGCCGAGCCAAGTAGCTCACGATCCGCGGACACCGCGTCAAAGGTCGTTGCCGTGCCAAAGTCCACCACGATGGCGGGCGTGGAATGCAGCTCGGCCGCGGCCAACGCGTTGACAATTCTATCAGCACCAACTTCACCCGGATTGTCGGCGCGCAAGTGAAGTGTGTTCGCTCCTCGAGCATTGACAACCACCGCCGGCGCATCAAGATGCTTCTCAGCGAGCTCCCGAAACGTCGTCACCAGCGAGGGCACCACGCTGGAGACACAGAGCCCCTGAACTTGATCCACGGTCATTGACCGGCGGGTGAGAAAGCCCTGCACCAGGACCGCGTATTCGTCCGCTGTCCGATCAGCCACCGTAGCCGCGCGCCAGCTTGCCACCAACCGCTCCCCCGCAAAAGCGCCGATCACAATATTGGTGTTGCCAATGTCAACCGCTAGGAGCATAAGGCCATCGTCATTTCGTTGGATGGACCAAAATCATAAGCAGCGAGATGGGTATGGAGCGCACCTGCCGTGTGAACACGGGGGTGCCGAATAACGGGCATGCACAAGCTTCTCTCACACCCCTGGGCACGGGGATGAAACGAGCTCTCGGCTGAGAATGGCCCGCGGATGCGATGAATAATCGAGTCAACGGCTTGGAGTGTAGCCTGAGCTCTCGTCTCTTCTCAATCTGTAATGGAGGTGAATGACGGATATTCAGCACAACACGGACCACATTTCTTAGGAGGAGAAGGAGCAAGCGGTGAAGCGACTCGCATTTAGCATACACGGATTACTCCGCGATAGTGCCTCCGCCCACCACCACGTCGTCCCAGTAAAACACGATAGCCTGGCCCGGGGTCACTGCCCGCTGAGGCGTCTCAAACTCAATGCGAGCACGGCCGTCAATGGCGGGGTACACCGTAGCAGGTGCCTCGGTGGCTCGATAGCGCAGCTTCGCGAGGACTCGTGTGGGCTTCTCAATCCCTGAGATTGCCACCCAGTTCAACTCATCCGCAATGCACTCGGCTCTCAGGAGCTGTTCCATAGGCCCAACCTGGACCACATTGAGCACGGGGTCGAGCTTCGTGACAAATCGCGGCTCACCGACGGCAATGCCGAGCCCGCGCCGCTGGCCCACGGTATGAAACGCAACACCGCGGTGCCGGCCCACCTCTTGTCCAGTCTCATCAACGATTGACCCATCGTTGATCGACTCAGGCGCGTAGCGCTCAATGAACTCCGTGTAACTACGGTACGGAACGAAGCAGATGTCCTGACTCTCGCCCTTCTCTGCAACTGGAAGCGCGAATCGGCGGGCCAGGTCTCGCACTTCTTCTTTCGATAGCTCACCGAGAGGCAGCATCGCGCGCGCCAATCGATCCTGAGTCATAACGTAGAGCACGTACGACTGATCCTTACTCAGATCAGTCGCCTTACGCAGCAGCCAACGATCGCTGCTCACATCCTGCTCAATTCGCGCGTAGTGCCCGGTCGCAACGAGATCGGAGTTAAGAATCAGACCGCGCGCGAGCAGGGCATCGAACTTAATGAACTGATTGCAGCGAATACACGGGTTTGGCGTTCGACCCTGCTGGTACTGCTGGACAAAATCCTTGATGACTCGCTCACGAAACAAGTCACGCAAATTCAGTGTGAAGTGACGAATCCCCAGGAGATCTGCAACGCTCCGCGCATCTGCCACCGCACCCAGGGCACAGCAGGCATCCTCGCGGTCCTGCTCGTCAATGCCCTCCAGCTCGGGCCAGACGTTGAGCGTAACACCCACCACGTCATAGCCCTGCTCCACAAGCAGGGCCGCGGTGACGGAGCTATCTACCCCGCCACTCATACCCACAAGGACTCGCTGCTTGGACACTGAATTCACTCACTCTCTCTAACGGCAACACACGTTTGGCGACTCAACTGGCCAAGCATCATCAGTGCTTCACTCTTCCAGACCGGCTGGACCGGCCGTCTCCGGCAGTCAAGTGCCACGCTGGTCTTGTGCCCACCGCGCGGGCAGCGACGCTTAGGTCAGCGAATCTACGCTACCCGGCCAACCGCTCAGACTGGGGCTCCACATCTTCGAACACTTCCACGGCCTCTTCGCTCACTTCACCATCGTGAATCTTGAACGCTCGCATGGACGGGGCGCGGATATCCATCAGCGTCACGATGATGTAGTAGGCGTCCGGATAATGCGCGAATCGGATGTCCGTGGCAGACGGATACGCCTGCGTATGGGTGTGGGAGTGGTAGATCGCGACAAGCTCGAGATCAGCATCGTCAATCTCCCGAAAGACGCGTAGAAGGTCTTTCGGATCGATCTCATAACGTACTGCGCTCCGACTCTTGTTTGGGGTTGGGTACGCTTCTACGATGCGACCTTGGTGCCCTGCGAGTAAACCGCAGCCCTCATAGGGACGCTCTCGGAGAAGCTGCTCAAACACCTTATCCTGCACGGATCGGGCAATCGAAACCATTACATCCAAGCCTTCCCGCGCAATTCTTCGGCCGCTTCCTCCATCACCCCGGAGTATGCCCCAGTGCTCAAGTATTTCCAGCCACCATCGGCAAACAGTACCACGATGTTTGCCTGCTCGCACGTCTGCGATGCGCGGAGTGCCACGGATAGCGCGGCTCCAGAAGAGAGTCCGGCAAATATACCCTCACGCTGGGCCAGCTCCCGGACAAATTTGATCCCTTCCTCACCGCGCACCATGATCTTGCGATCAAGAATATCCAGGTCCAGCACAGGCGGGATGAAGCCCTCATC
>JBJXFJ010000351.1:0-10203 GCA_046154735.1 Chloroflexota bacterium
CCCCCCCCCCCCCCCCCCCCCCCCCCCCCCCCCCCCCCCCCCCCCACTCCAATGCGCTGGCGCGCAGTTCGTCAGGGATCCTCCCCCTGCACGGGCGCGTCGGCGGGCTCGTCTGTAACTTTGAAAACCCCGCACCCTCTGCTTCTGAACGCCTGCACGATTTCGTGCCGGTTGCCAACCGGTTTGCCTGGCACCGATAATAGAGGTCCGTGGCTGTGCTAGACGGGGAGCTAGCGGTGCCCTGAACCCGCAACCCGCTATAGCGGGGTTGAATCCCCACCCGAGGTCTATTGCTGCTTGGTCAGGTCCGCGCCGGGCGGCGTTGATGGCCTGGTCCTGCGCGGCAGCGACTTGTGAACCCCGCCAGGTCCGGAAGGAAGCAACGGTAAACGATTCTCGCTGGGTGCCGCAGGGTCACCGGGCCGTAGCACGCCAGTGCGGGGCCGCAGGGAACGATAAGGTCGACGGTGGGTGCACGGTCACGGAATTTCATCCCTTCAAGTCTCAACTCGTTCATCGAGTCTGAGCGTCAGGTGAACCCCAGCGTCACTGACACTTTGCAGGCGCTTGGGCACCGGCCGCGGAAGCGGTTCTCCCAATCCTTCCTTTCCGATCAGCATATTGCTGATGCCATTGTCCGCGCCGCCAAACTGACGGGGAGCGAGACAGTTCTGGAGATCGGCCCTGGTCTGGGCGTGCTCACCCAGCGTCTTGTGACCCGAGCCGCCCGAGTGGTAGCCGTGGAGATAGACCGCGACCTGGCCGCGCGCTTGCCCTCCGCGATAGGAGCAAGCAACCTGGAAGTTGTCCAGATGGACGCGCTGGACCTTGATCCCGCGACACTCGGCATCGGTGAGTACCGGCTGGTGGCAAATCTGCCGTATCACGTCACGTCGCCGATCCTGATGCGATTTCTGCATGATGTAGCACCGCCCGATCTCGCCGTGCTTATGATGCAGCGTGAGGTCGCTGAACGGATTGCTGCGGAGCCCGGACATCTCAGCTATCTGAGCATCGCTATTCAGAGCGCTGCCGCGGTTCAAGTCGTCCGCCAGGTACCCCCCACGGCCTTCGTCCCACGCCCCAAAGTGGACTCAACAGTGTTGCGCCTCGTGCCGCATCGCGTTGAGCCAGGGGGTGCCACGCCCGGCGCATTCTTGCCTTTCGTTCGAGCGGGCTTCACGCAGCCACGGAAGCGATTAGCCAACTCTCTTTCCCAGGGACTAAACATCGCCAAGTCTACTCTCGATACATTCCTTGAAGAGCAGGACATCGGCGAGCAATGCCGACCACATGAGCTGAGCATTGAGCAGTGGCAATGCTTGAGCGCCGCCTGGCATGCTCAAGCTGACGCAACGGGAGAAAGCACACCTGCCCAGCATCGCCGCAAACGCTAAGATCAATCTCGGGCTTGAGATCCTTGGGCGGCGCCCAGACGGATTTCACGAGGTGCGCACACTGCTGGCTCGAGTTGAGCTGCATGACACGCTCACGCTTCGTTCGTCGGCCGAGGTCGGCGTTCGTTGGCCAGCGGGGGTGCTGGCCCCTCCAAATGACCTCGTTCGCCGGGCGGCAACATTACTTCGAGCTGAAACCGGAGTATCCCAGGGAGCGCGCATTACGCTCCAGAAAGCCATTCCCATGGCCGGGGGGCTTGGAGGAGGAAGTGCTGATGCCGCGGCCACGCTGTTCGCACTCAATGTGCTCTGGGGAACCGGGCTCTCCACTGCCGAGCTCGCTCGGCTAGGGGCTTCGCTTGGAGCTGATGTACCATTCTTCTTTGCTCACGGGCCATCGATCGCCAGTGGCCGCGGTGACGACCTGGTAGAGATTGGTGACCTGCCGCCCTCCTGGATCGTTCTGGTTGCACCTGAGTGGGAGATTCAAGCGAAAACGGCGGCGCTCTACGCTGCATTAACGCCAGACGATTTCACGGATGGCGCGCAAATTCAAGCCATTGCCCAGTGTGTCCGCGGCACAACGCCCCTGAGCCAGGAACTGACCAACGCGTTTGAGCGGGTGATTGATCGCGTCTTTCCTTCTTGGTCTGCGATGCGAGCACAGCTCGAGAACCAAACAGGTAGGCGATTCTGGCTCACCGGCGCGGGCCCCTGCGTCTATACGTTGCTGCCGTCAGAAGAAGCGGCGAACGCGGTGGCCACGGCCATCCAACCGCTTCGACTCCCCATCTTCACAACGCGGCTTGTGAACGGTGCACTCCGTCTCATCGATGACTCGTGATAGACTGCGTCCGTTTGCAGCATCAATCTCAGACATCTAAGGAGGACTTTGGTGACCACCCTGCACCAACGACCGCCGCGTCGCGTTGAGCGCGACTCGATGGGCGAGTTGGAAGTTCCTGAGGGCGCGTACTACGGGGCGTCCACAATGCGCGCCGTGCAGAACTTCCCCATCAGTGACCTGCGCTTCAACCGCAATTTCATCCGCGCGCTGGGCTTGATCAAGCGCGCTGCGGCCCTGGTAAATCAAGACATGGGCCTGCTGGATGATCGGCGCGCCCAGGCTGTGGCAAGCGCGGCACAGGAAGTGGCTGACGGCGCATTCGATGACCAGTTCGTAGTGGACATCTTTCAGACGGGGTCCGGCACGTCCACCAACATGAATGCGAACGAGGTGATCGCCAACCGGGCCATAGAAATCCTCGGGGATCCATTTGGCTCTCGCGGGGTGCACCCAAACGATCACGTGAACATCGGCCAATCGTCAAATGACGTCATCCCAACGGCCATTCACCTGGCCGCCCTGTTAGAGATCGCCAACACGCTGACGCCGGCGTTAGAGCAGCTCTCCGCATCACTTCACTCCAAAGCCGATGAGCTTATGCCCATCATCAAGACGGGACGCACTCATCTCCAAGATGCCACGCCAATCCGCCTGGGCCAGGAATTCCTCGGCTTCGCGGGCCAGATTGAGCGAGCGCTCAGTCGCGTCCGATATGCTCAGGAAGAGTTGAGTGATGTTGCACTCGGCGGAACGGCTGTGGGCACCGGCATTAATATGCCCAGAGGATTCCCGGACCGCGTCTGTGCATACGTGAATGAGGCCACGGGCCTGTCTCTCCGCGAGACGGAGAACCACTTCCAGGCACAGAGCACGCTGGACGGCTGTGTTGCCGCCAGCGGGGTCATGAACACGATTGCCGTCAGTCTAATGAAGATTGCCAACGATCTTCGCTGGATGGGCTCTGGTCCGCGCGCTGGTATTGGCGAGATCGATCTCCCAGCGGTCCAACCAGGCAGCTCCATCATGCCCGGAAAGGTTAATCCGGTCATCCCGGAGTCCGTCTGCCAGGTAGCGGCACAGGTCATGGGCAATCACACAACCGTTACGGTTGCGGGACAATCCGGCAACTTTGAGATCAATGTGATGATGCCCGTCGTCGCATATAATCTCCTGCAGTCCATCAATCTGCTGGGCAAAGCGGCAAAGAATCTGGACGAGCAATGCATCCGCGGCATTGTGGCCACGAGCCACGGGCCGGCCATGATTGAGCAGGGCCTCATGCTGGGCACAGCGCTTGCCCCAGTTGTTGGCTATGACACGGCCGCCGATATTGCCAAGGAAGCAGCCAAATCCAACCGGACAATTCGAGAGGTGGCTCGCGAGAAGACGTCGCTCACCGAGGACGATCTCAATCGCATCCTCGATCCCGCTCCCATGACTGAGCCGGGGTTTGAAGGCGCGGGCGGCGGCGGCTGATTACGGACGGACGACGACTGACGGAAGATGGACAGCTGGCGAAGGTTGCTAAGCTTCCGTCTGTCGTCGTCCTTCACCAAATGGCAATTGGTCACCTTGACACTCTGAGAGACTGGCCATTAGGATTTTCCACGGCATGCTCTTAATGGCGAGTGGTGAAGTGGTATCACAGGGGACTTTGGATCCCTTATCCCAGGTTCGAATCCTGGCTCGCCAGCCCCGGGTGACCAAAGAGAGCACCCTTACTCAATGAGCGAATCTGTAGATTCAGAGCCTCCAAGTCCAACGCTCGGCGTGGTGATCCTGGCCGCCGGCCAGGGCACGCGCATGCGCTCTCCTACGCCGAAGGTGCTGCACCCATTGGCGGGTCGCCCCATGGTGGGCCACGTGGTCAACGTGACACGGAAATTGAAGCCGAGCATCATCGTGCTTGTCGTTTCCGCGGATGGTGATCGCGTCGTCGAGGCGGCCGGACCCAACGTTGTCAAGGCCATCCAGTACGAGCAGCTCGGCACGGCGAACGCGATGCAGGCAGCGAAGGAAGCCGTTTGTGACCGGGTGGACGGCGTGCTGATGGTGTACGGAGACGCCGCACTTATCCAAGAAGCAACGCTGCAACGCATGGTCCAGATGCTCAGTCAAGCCCCGCTGGTGTTCCTCACCGCCGAGCTCAATGACCCGACGGGCTACGGCCGTGTGCTGCGCAATGAGACTGGTCACGTGCGTGGAGTCGTGGAAGATCGAGACGCATCCGACGCCGAGAAGACGATCCGCGAAATCAATAGTGGCATCATGGCGTTTGATAGTGCCTGGCTCTGGCAGCACATCGATCAGATCCCCCGCCAGCCGCACGGCGAATACTACCTTCCGGACCTCGTGGCCATCGCCATTGCAGAAGGAGCCGCGGTGGAGACCGTATCAGCGGAATCCATTGACGAGGTGGAAGGCGTCAACACGCAGGCACAACTGGCTTACGCCAATGCTGTGATCTGGCAGCGCGAGCGTGAGCGACTCATGGCCGGCGGAGTCACGTTGCTGGCGCCCGATACGATCTTTATCAGTCCAGGTGTGGAGGTTTCCGCGGGCGTGACCATCCAGCCGAACACGCACCTGCTCGGTTCAACATCCGTTGGAGCGCTCACCGAAATTGGTCCGAATTCCATTGTTCGCGATAGCCAAATCGGGTCAGGCTGTCGCATCATCGCATCCATGCTGGAAGAAGCTGTGGTTCACGATAACGTTCAAATTGGGCCATTCAGCCACTTGCGTCCCGGCGCGGTGATTCTGGACGACGTTGAGCTTGGGAACTATTCGGAAGTGAAGGCCAGCACCATTGGAAAGGGCACGCGCATTCACCACTTTAGCTATATCGGCGACGCAACCTTGGGAGAAGACGTCAATATTGGCGCGGGTACCATTACTTGCAATTACGATGGGACTGCCAAGCATCAAACAATCATCGGTAGCCACGCGTTCATCGGCAGCGACTCCATGCTGATAGCCCCCGTAGAGATTGGCGACAATGCTCGCACAGGAGCCGGTTCGGTGGTGCGACGAAACGTTGCCCCCGGACAACTGGTGGTCGGTATTCCAGCGCGGCCGGTGCCGGGCCGCCCGCTTGAACCCGCACAAGCGCATTCAATGACCGACAAAGAAACCGAGTAGCCCATACATGCAGGACAATGGTGTCCAGTGGATTCTTTCGCTCAGCTTGATTATCGCGTTGCTCATCGCCACGCTCGCCTCAGCCGCCCAAGCGTCGCTTTTCTACATTAACCGCGCCCGTGTCCGAACGCTGATTGCGGAGGGTCTCCCGCCATCGGACGCGGTTATCAAGACGATTGATGAGCCCGCCTCTGGGCTGTCCACAGCCCTCTCGCTCAACGTGATCGGGATCTTCGTTGGGGCTCTCGCCGGCACCCTGATTGGATTCGATCAGCGCCTGCCGCAGCCGGCAGGCCCAATCGTAAGTGCGGTACTGGCTTTGCTCCTCCTTCTTCTCGCTGAAATCGTTGGACGGGCCTGTGTGGCCGCGGCGCCTGAGCGGACGGCCCCACGACTGGTGCGTCCTCTCCGCGCGGTAGGCTGGTTCCTCAGTCCGCTGGTCCTCCCCCTGGTCTGGCTGGAGTCCGCCATGTTGCGCATGATAGGGATACGCGCACATGGACTCATGACAGAGGAAGAGGCGCTGGCCGTCACCGAATCTCCAGATGGCGATGGTGTGCTGGAGCAAGATGAGCGCGCCATGATTCACGGAGTCATTGGCATGAGCCAACGCCCCGTGCGGGAGGTCATGTCGCCACGCATCGATGTGGCCGCCTGTCCCGGCGACGCCACCGTTTCGGACGTCCTAGACCAGGTTGTTCGCACCGGTCATTCACGAATCCCTCTGTACGATGACTCCGTAGATAACGTGATTGGTGTGGCCTACGCGAAGGACCTTCTGAAGCACCTCAAGAGCGGCGCGCTTTCCGATGACGTGGCGCCATTGACCCGCCGCGCGTACTTCGTCCCTGAATCCAAGAAGGTGGATGAGCTCCTCCAGGAGATGCAGCACCAAGGCGTGCACATCGCCATTGTGGTGGACGAATACGGTGGCACCGCGGGTGTTGTGACCATTGAAGATCTCCTGGAAGAGATCGTCGGTGAGATCCGTGACGAGTACGATGTGAACGAGGAAGAGCCGATTCTACGCGTGAGCGATGCGGAGGCCATCGTGAGTGCGCGATACTCTATACGAGATCTCAATGAGCAGTTCGGCTTGAATTTGGATCAAGATGAAATTGACACCGTTGGCGGACTCATTTATCACCGGCTTGGCAAGATGCCGGTCATGGGCGACCGGATTGCCGTGGACGGTTGTGAGCTGACGGTATTGGAAACGGCCGGTCGACGCGTACGTAAAGTGCGAGTTGTGCGCAGCACCGACCACAGCCCAGAGCAATAGCCCTCAATTCGGATGATTCTGACAGAAGCTCCACCCACGGAGACCGCGTGACAAAACTTCAAGTGGCCTTTACCGTTGTATCGATGCTGGTTGTGCTAAGCATGATCCTGGGCACTTGCGCGCCGCCCGCATGACCCAGGGACTTCAAACGCTGACGCCCTTATGACCCGAGGACGTAAGGAGCGCATTGGCGTCTATCGAGAGCTCCAGCATCGTTTTCGGCCGGATCGCCGGCAGTTTGAGCAACTCGTTCAGAATGCCATCAGCGAATTACCCTTAGAGTTTCGGCAGAGGCTGCACAACGTGGCCGTCACTGTGGCGGAATTCCCTCCCTCGGGCACGGGCACTAGCGAGGAAGAGCTCTTTGGGCTCTACGAGGGCATTGCGTTACCTGATCGCAGCGACGGGGCGCATCTTGTCGCGCCGGATCGCATCACAATCTATCGCCAGCCCATTCTCGCCGCCTGCCGCACGCGCGAGGAGGCCTGTCGAGAAATCCGCGATACGGTGGTTCATGAAATTGGACACTACTTCGGACTGGGTGAGCTTGAGCTGCCGTAGTCGCGGTGTTCTGATAAGGATCTCCCGGCAGTGCATCGATGCCTCAGCACAGATTGCCACTCCCTCATGCGCATCGATATTCTGACGCTTTTCCCGCAAATGTTCGATGGGCCACTTGCTGTGAGCATTATTGGTCGCGCCCGGGATCGTGGCCTCATCGATGTGAACCTAACTGACATTCGAGCATTCGCGACAGATCGACATCGCACGGTCGACGACACTCCGTATGGCGGTGGTCCAGGTATGGTGATGAAACCGGGACCCATTTTTGATGCCGTGAATTCAGTGCGGTCCAGAGAAGCTTGGATCATTCTTCTGTCCGCAGGAGGCCAACGGCTCGATCAAGAGATCGTTCGCACGCTCTCAGCCCGGGACCATCTGATACTGATCTGCGGCCACTACGAGGGCGTGGATGACCGCGTTCGGGAACACCTCGCGGATCAAGAGATATCCATTGGCGATTATGTGCTCACCGGCGGTGAATTGCCGGCCATGGTCATGACAGATGCCGTCTGCCGACTTCTGCCGGGAGTGCTGGGCGACGATGCCTCTTCGGCTGACGAATCACACACGAGCGGACTGCTTGAGTACCCGCAGTTTACGCGGCCCGAGTTGTACCGCGGTTGGCGAGTGCCTGAGATGCTGCTTTCCGGGCACCATGCGCGCATTGCGGCCTGGCGCCGCTACCAGAGCCTCCAGCGCACCGAGGCTGTTCGGCCCGACCTAATGCGGGATAACGATCACGCGGATCTGACCGAGCTAAAGCGCCAATTCGATGAGGCACCGGACCTCTGAACGAGTCAATCTGCTCCCAGGCGCGGAGTTAGCGCCCCGGCCTAGATCTCCACAAGGCTCCAGCCCGGGGATGAAGGGAATCCAGAGGACCTAGCATGCGTCGCTCGCCCGCCAGAACCTGAAGATTGCGTCTGCCTGTGCTATTGCCCGAGAGTACGCTTGAGCGCAAGCATCAAGCGTAATTCCAGCCTTCTCACACAACACCGCCAGCTCCTTCCAATCAGCGCTCTCAAACGCCTGCGTGATGCTCAAGATATGGCCAGACGCCGAGTCCTCGCCGAAAAGCGCAGCACGGAGCTCATCCTGAAGAGGCAGTTGTCCAGCGAGGGATTTCATCGGTTGCCCGGAAATCACATCGAGCCGGGAGCATAGCCCAAGTACGAAGAGCTCGTGTCTTCCTGATTCCAGACCCACGGCCTGGGCTAGAGTCTCGCACAGGCCACCACGGACAAGCGCGGCAATGATGAGCTCTGTCGTTCGTTCATGAGCGAGCAGCCTCAGGGCAACAACCGACGCCCATTTCCGAACCGAGTTGGCACCGATGAGTTTGAGCGCCTGCCCCACCGACTCGATAGGCCGACTCACGGCCGCGGCTGGCGAATTGATCATCGCGAGCACCGCGCGCGAGCGTTCCTGATTTCGAGTGATCGATTCCTCAATTGCGGGCTGGTCGCCTCCCGCGGAAGCCAGAGCGCTGAGCATCTCGAGACAATCCGGAATGGTCGGTGGCTGCGCCGCCCCGGACGCAAAGCCTGAGGTGCCGGTCAGCAGCCCTTCAAAATGAATGAAACCAAAACGTCGCAGCGCGGACACCAGCTCCCATGAGTCAACATTGCGGGCTACCAGTGTGAGCTCATTCCTCTTGGCAATATCTGAGGCGACCCACCACTCAGATGAACCCCACTTCTTGAGATCCACGTGAAGCTGATGGGCAAGCGTGAGCAGTGGCTCTCCGGCGCAATCAATCTGAAAATCATCGATAGCGATGAGAACGCCGTGACGTTTAAACCGATCGCATGCCCGGAGCACCGAGTCATCTCGACCCACCGCTCGATTGAGCTGTACCACGGTGCCTTTGGACGGGATCAGCCGCGCATCATCCGCAAGGAGAAGCGCCCGGGTGAAACTCAGATACGGAGTCACTCCCCGGGCCAGAACCGGGAGCTGCGAAAGCAATGCGTTCAACGATCCGGCGTCACTGTTCGATAATGCGAGAGCATCAGTAGAATTAGTAGCGCCAGCCTCAAGCGAGTGGCGTAGCATGTACCCAACGCTTGCACCGGCCGAGTCAACGATCGGTTGGCGCGCCGCCAATACTACGTTTGATGCAGCATGCGGTGATGCTGTCTCCTTCCGAGGTTGGCTTAACATCGCCATGCGGCATTCTCCCCCTCTTCAATGTTCTCCACATCGCCCGAAAACACCAGTGTCTGCATGCAGGTTCCGATCTCCGCGAAGTACGATGCATCAATACAAGATGTACGTACAACATGGTGGGTACACCTTATGCATCGGCGGAGATGTGGATTTCGAGAGGGCGAACGACCAGTCGCCCCTGCGGATGTCTGGATTCTCCAGAGCGGACGCTGCAGGGAACCCCAATGTAGACGACTGTGGAGATTGCGGATGCCGTAGAGGCAACTGGCCGGTCGCCCGCGCCCCCACCCAGAACAAAGGAATCGAGCGCGACATCGATCGGATCGTTGGTCGCCGGCCTGGACATCGCGACGGGCGACTGCCCGTCGCCCCGACAGATGTCTGGGTCCGCCAGTGCGGACGTTGGCAGGGAACCCCAATAGAGACGACTGTGAAATCGCGAATGCCGTAGGGGCGACTGGCCGGTCGCCCGTGCCCCCACCGGGAACGACGGAATCGGGTGCGACATCTACGGGTTCGTTGATCGCCGGCCGGGATATCGCGACGGGCGACCGGCCAGTCGCCCCTACGGATGGCGCGGTCCGCCAGAGCGGACGCTGGCGGGGTTTACCCCGAGGCAGACTGAGTGACGGGTGCGGATGCGGTCGCCCGCGCTTTCATCCAGTACCGGGCGCGGATCAGTGTGCTAAATGTGCCGCCTCCTCCGCGGATTGAACTGTTCAGTTGCGCCGCGCGGATCTCCGTATAATGGCCGCCGGCGACAGCCCCGTGGAGTATGTGGTGCTGGCGCATGTACTACTGAG
>JBJXFJ010000353.1:0-11033 GCA_046154735.1 Chloroflexota bacterium
CCCCCCCCCCCCCCCCCCCCCCCCCCCCCCCCCCCCCCACCCCGCTATCCACCGTGCGACATCCGCTCCTCTGCACTAGCCTGGAACTTGCAAGTGAGCAGCTCCTCGGATCAGGCTGAACGAGCACCGTGGAATCAGATCCATTTGATGCTCCGATCGTTGCATTTGCTCCATAGTGGGATGCCCAACTCAAAGTCTATCGGACGTGAATGTCATCCGCTGCTCCTAACCCCGTAGCTCGCGGGCGATCCTCTAGCAGCCGAGGAAGCTGTCTGTTCTTGGCTGCCCTGCTGGCTGTGATCGCGGTAGCCATCTGGCTGCGCATCATTGAATTGGATGGTTCAGCGGGCTATGACGAAGGGGTCAATGGCGCGCAGCTCCGGCTCATGAGCAGCGGGCACACGTTATATCGCGAAATCTACGGAACTCAGGGTCCGCTGTTCTTGCCCGCGCTCTTCCCGTTCTTTCAGTGGGGAGGCAGGACCCTGGAAGCCGCGCGCATCGGCTCTGTCTTCTGGTCTCTGCTGGGGTTGGCGGGCGCAGGTCTGATTGGCTGGATCGGTGCCGGCCGGGCAGGAGCCATGGCCAGTCTGACGGTGCTGACCTTGAGCCCCATGTATCTCGCCCAATCACGCGTCATTCAGTCTGAGGCAGCCGCCTTTGGCCCCGCGGCATTGAGCGCTGGGCTGGCGCTCGCCTACCTGCGGTACGGTCATCTGCGCTGGCTGGCCTTGAGCAGCCTCTGCCTCACAGTGAGTGTGCTGATCAAGCCGCTGACCATCTCAGCGGTCATTGTGCTGCTGATGGCCGTGAGCCTGCAGCCCCACCGGGCACCATCGGTTCGGCTTCGGCAGCTTTGGATCGCGGCAATTGCCCCAACAGCCTTGCTTCTGGGGGTGGCCGCGGTATTGGGTCCTGGGCAGATCTGGGAGCAGCTCGTTCAGTTTCATCTCGTGGCAAAAGACGTGGCGCCGCTGAACATCGGGAGAAATCTGGAGGTTATTCGACGGGGAACCCAGTCTGAGTGGCCCCTCCTGCTCGGCGCGGCGCTCCTGGGAGGAATGGGGCTGGTCCAGGCCCAACCGCGAATCGCACTGGCATTGATCGGCTGGGCGCTGGCCACGTTGATCCTCCTCGTTACCCATACGCCGCTCTTCGGCCATCATGTCTCGGCGCTGGCCCTCCCTGCCGCCGGCCTGGCCGCGGGTGTGAGCCCCATTTTCACGAGGCTGCACTCGCCACCTTCCCGGTTGAGCGCCGCGCTGGTGGCGCTGTGTTTCGGCGCCTGGATCTGTCTCCAGAGTGTGCCTGCGCTCCTGGCTGTGAGCAGAGGCCTTCCGAGGCAGTCAGCACTTATTGAGACGGCCACCGTCCTGCGCCGCCTCAGCTCTCCGGCTGACTACGTGTTGACCGACCACCCGGCTGTGGCCTTGGAGGCTGATCGTCAGGTAGTGCCGGAGCTGGCCGACCTTTCCCGTGTGCGCGTCACCTCCGGACTGCTCGCCGCGTCGGATGCGCTGACGGATATCCAGCTCCGCCAGCCGCGGATCGCCATCATCTGGTTTGAGTATCTCCAGGAATCGCTCCCGGAGCTCGTGGCTGAGATCAAGCAACGCTACACCCCGGTCTGGGCCACTGAGGATTCACGCTACATCGCCGTAGCCGGAAATGGACTTGATCTTCCCAAACAGTATCTGGATCACTATCGCGAAGCGCGCGACCTGAACTTCAGCGGTGGCCTCTCCATCTCACATCTCCGCCATCCACGCGCCATACCGGCCGGCGGCACGCTGGATCTGTATGTGCTCTGGAATGTCAGCATGCCACTTGTCGATGATTACTCCCTTCGGTTGATTGCCCGCTCTGCCGACGGAGCGTCGATCACCGAAACGAGTATCCCGTTGGGCGCGGGCTGGAATCCCACGAGTCGCTGGAACGCGCCGGCGCGGATGGCCAGCTATGTTGGGCTATCCATGGATGAGCATTTGAATAAGGGATCGTATCGCCTGTTGGTGGAGATTCAGGGTCCATCCGGATCACTCCGTGGACCCGTACGACGCTCACGCGGTGAAGAAACCGAAATCTCCTCGTTTGACGTGGAGTAAACAGCGCTCCGGTACCCACGCACGCCTGCCATAATGAACGCGGGAATTTGCCGATGATGGCGAAACTGCCCGAGATTTCACGAGAGAGTTGATTATGCCGGCATGGCCCCCGCCACTCACTGACGAACGCGCGCTTCTTCTTGCCTACCTCACGCAACAGCGCAACGGCCTTCGCTACGCGGCCCACGGTCTTACCGATGAGCAAGCTCGCCTCGCTCCCAGCGTGAGCACGCTCAGCCTGGGCGGGCTGATCAAACATGTGGCCCAGGTGGAGGACTTCTGGATCGATATTGCCACGCAACAGGTGCAGTGGCCGCCACAAGCTGAGGACGAGGCAGCCTACGAGAATGGCTTCAGCCTGGGACCCAATGAGACATTGGAGCAGATCCTGGCTGAATATACTCGCGTGGCGCAACGGACGGAAGCGGAGATCTCGAAGATTCCGCATATGAATCAGCCGGTGCCGGTACCTAAGGGCGTCCCGTGGTTCCCGCACGATGTTGAGTCCTGGACGGTGCGCTGGGTTCTGCTGCATATCATTGAGGAAACCGCGCGCCACGCTGGGCATGCGGACATCGTGCGTGAGTCTATTGATGGCGCCACCATGTATCCCCTCCAAGCCGCCGCGGAGGGCTGGCCGGAGACTGAATGGCTCAAGCCCTGGAAGCCGGCCGTTGCGTAATTAAATGGGCTCGACAAGTGGATGCGTCCCGGTCCGTAACTGTTCACATCTCGAGGGATGTTCACCGCGAAGACTCGGAGACGCGGAGATGAGGCTTCGTTCTCTCTGCGTCTCCAAGTCTCTGCGGTGACCAGCCGTCCCGTCGAATGAGAACACTCACGCTGGCTCAGGAAAGTTGACGGTGCCGATGGTCTCCCGTAGGATTCAGCCACTATGACTGTTTCCGACCATCGTGTGGCCATTGTCACTGGCGCGGGTGCCGGGATTGGCCGAGCCTGCGCCGAACGATTGGCCAGTGACGGATTCCACGTGGTGGCCGTGGATCTGGATGCCGCGGCCGCCAGCGGTACAGCATCCCAGCTCAACCAGGTTGGCGCCCCCGCAGCCATGAGCGCGCAAGCTGATGTAGCTGACATGGCTCGGACCCGGGAGATTGTCTCGGAGATTCTGGAGCGCTACGGCCGTGTGGATGCCCTGGTGAACAACGCGGGCTTGCCCAATCGCTCGTCCATCCTGGAGCTGACCGAGGAGTCTTTCGATCGCACCCTGGCCGTGCATCTCAAGGGCTCGTTTGGCTGGTCACAGGCCGTTGCACCGGCCATGATGGAGCGCGGGTCTGGGCGGATTGTCTGCATGTCATCGGTGAGCGCCAAAGTGGGTGTGCTGCCCAACTCGCGGGTTCGCACTGCCTATGCCGCGGCAAAGGCCGGCATGCTTGGCCTGGTGCGTGGGATGGCCGTGGAGCTTGCCCCGCACATCACCGTGAATGCCATCTGTCCGGGCCGCATTGTGACAGGCATGACCACCGATGGATTGGTCGGCCCCAATGCCGATGCCATTCTGGGAGCAATTCCCGCCGGTCGGCTGGGAAAGCCTGAGGACATTGCACACGCCGTCTCGTTTTTCCTCTCTGAAGGCGCCGGCTACATTACTGGTGAGATCATGGACGTCAACGGCGGCCTGTACATTGACTAAATGACGCGGAATGCGTGTGGATAAAGAGGCACTGAGGCGTATGCTTCTCTCATCTTCTATTATTCATTCCTGAGACGGAGCGGGAGCCAGCATGCTAACCAGAGATCAGAACGAGCGGCTCACCCGGGTGGGCCCCGGTACCCCGCTGGGTACCTTACTGCGCCGTTATTGGTGGCCTGTTGCGGGCGTGTCTGAGCTGGTGGGGCGCCCCACCAAGCCGGTGCGGCTGATGGGCGAAGACCTTGTGCTGTTCAAAGACCGGCAGGGGCGGTACGGCTTGCTGGGCCAGCGCTGCGCGCATCGCAGCGTTGATCTGGTGCACGGTATTCCTGAACAGGAGGGCCTCCGCTGCCCCTACCACGGCTGGCTCTATGACGCGACGGGTCAGTGCCTTGAGCAGCCGGCAGAAGAGCCGGGCAGTACGTTTCATGAGCGTGTTCAAATGCCGGCGTATCCGGTGGAGGAAATGGGCGGGCTGGTCTTTGCCTACCTCGGCCCCGGGCCCACGCCCCTTTTGCCGCGCTGGGACCTCTATGTCATGGAGAACGTGGTGCGTGATGTGGGCGCCACCATGATCCCGTGTAACTGGCTCCAGTGCATGGAGAATTCCGTGGATCCCACCCACGCGGAGTACCTCCACGGCTGGTACTTTAAATATTGCCTGGAAGAGCTGGAGCGGCAGGGCCGGCCGCATCCGGATTGGAAAGTGGAGCAGGTGGCACCCTTCCTGAGGCATCACGTGAAAATCGCCTTTGAGCCACATCAGTACGGCATTCTCAAACGTCGACTGTTGGATGGTGACGCCGAGACCACCGATGATTGGCGGCTGGGCCACCCGCTGGTCTTCCCGGACAAAGTGCGTATCCCCGTTCTGGGAACTGGGGCGGCGTTCCAGATCCGTGTGCCAATTGATGACACGCATACCTGGCATCTGGAGTACGAGGTCTTCTTCCCCCCGGAGGGTGTGCAGGCGCCAGAGCAGAACGTAGTGCCGCTGTATGATCTGCCACTTCAGAACAATCTGGACGAGGGCTTTCCCGACTACATTCTGGCGCAGGATATGATGGCCTGGCCGGCCCAAGGGCCCATTGTGGATCGCTCCGTGGAGCGCCTGGGCGGGTCAGATCGGGGCCTGGTCCTCTATCGACGCATGCTGATGGACGAGATTGAGAAGGTGGAGCGTGGCGAAGACCCGATCAATGTCTTCCGGGATCCGTCACAGAACGAGTACCTGGCGCTGGCCTCGCACGACTACGGCCACAACATGTCGCTCAACATGGACGCCGTCCGCCGCAAGCCCTCTGGCAACTTCAGCCCCATTACTGAGCTAATGGAGGAGATGTATGGCGAGCGGCCCAAGGTGACAGGACTACACCGCGCCCCATAGGGCTCAGAGCTCACATGCTCATGGGAACCGAGGCCGGCGCAGGTTAGAGCGAGCGGCATTTGCTGGTCGGCGAATGCCCGTAGTGCGGCCGCATCAGGGAGAGTGCTACTAACCTATTGCCGTACGCACTTAGTCATCCGGCAGGTCTTCGAAGAATCGCAGCGCCCGTCTGAAAGGCGGACCAGCCTCATTGCCACCGGCAATAACTTGGAACGGGACATCCAGGTCTTGAAGGCTGGAGGTGAATGCGTCCAGTCTCTCCGCGGCATTACTTTCGCCGTTGAGCCAACTACATCCCTGAGGCGCGGGACCAACCGGAGGTCCCTGAAGCTGAATCCAAAAGCTTATCCGCCGAAGCGCGTCGAAATTCGCAGATCTACCACGATAGGCCATCAGGTCTCCCACACCTTCAGGAAAGAGGAGCGGCACCCGTGGATCTCCTGATTGGGTGGTCTCGACAGGAAGCGTGCATGGGACGGCGCCAACGGTCGCGACGGCGCGGACAAGCTCTGGGTAGGCCAGCGCAAACATGGTGGCGAACTGTCCCCCACGTCCAATTCCGTAGATGTAGACGCGTGGCTCCGGCGGCAGCCCGCCAGCTCCTCCCTGTTCAAGCACAAGCGCTCGCAAGCTCGGAAAGAGTCGGCGTGCAGCGCCGCGAACGTCATCCGGGGACGTCCATTCGCCATAGTCTGGGGTGGGAGCGAGAACGAGCCAGCCGGCATCCTGCGCATCACTGAGGAGATCACGTGCCGCAGTTGGCCCAGTTGACGTCGACGGCCGCAACACCAGCAAGATCCGGGACGTTGCCGGTGGCACAAGAATAAGGGTGCCGGCGTCCTCCCCGGTCGGACCCGCCGGCCGCTCAACGCGCACCGGACCAATGACGCTGGTGGTCATGAGCGCGACGAGGGCGAAAATCCCACTCGTGATGACAAGACCCGCGCGCTGGCGGGCTGATCCGAAAGGCGCATCGAGCAGTGCCTGGAGGCGCGACGGGAGTGATTCCAGCGTTGCCCACGATTTGACCACGCCCCAGACGAGCGCGACGGTGATCGATTGAAGCAGTGTGTTTGAGACTGGCGACCGATCGTACAACCCCCAGACGTCCGCGTTGTACATGGCCACGATCGCGAGCAAATGGACACAGTAGGCGAGCAGCGCGTGTTGACCAAGCGGGACAAGCAGCCAGCCGAAGATGTGCACAATCGGCCGCCAAAAGAGTGAGACGGCAAGGAAGTAGAAACAAGCGGCGATTGCAAACGCCGGCAAACGTCCCCAGGCGACGGATGACTTATCGAAAACCTGATGGTAAATTTCGGCGTTCAGCGCTTGGAGTAGGGGCCAGGTCGCGATGCGCCCGGTTTCGTGGCCCCAGTCCAGAATGATGAGCGCAATGAACGCGAGTGTCGCAAGGGCGAAGGCGGGCCAGATCGGAATCACTTGAAGGCGTTGCCTGATGGCGCCGCGGTGGTGCCCACAGGCCAGGCCGATCACAAAATAGAGCTGCCAGGCGGCCACGGGGAAGTTGACCGCGTTCCCCGCAATCCACGGTATCGCAGCCTGATTCGGGAAGAGTTGATACGCGATCCACAATGCGACGGCGCCGTAGAGCAGTTGCATCGTCCGCCCAGTGATCAGGAGGTGGAAGATCAACGGGGAGGCAGCGATGAGTATGGTGTACATCCAGAGGATGTCGGTGCCGTGGTAGGTGTAATGCAGGGTGAGTGTGCCAACAATGAGCTCCACTGGATCGGTCAAGCCCAGACCATATGCTCGATCAAACCACAGGCGGAGATCGGTGAACGCGAACAGACTCACGAATAACAGCGTGAGTCCAACGGTCACAAGGTAAAGGAGCACGGCGCGCCGCAGAATCGCCTCGGCAGTGGGAACCCAGCCGTGGCGGTCGATGCGACCGCCGTACACCACGCCCATGATGAAACCGGAGAGGAAGACAAAGCCTTCAGCCGCGGACACGAGAAATTGATCGCGGCCGGTGAATGGAGTCAGCCACGACTCACCGCCAAAATGGTCCACCACCATCGCGAAGATCGCAAAGCCACGGAGCAGATCGAGGCGTTCATCTCGTCCATCGGGAGGTAGCTCATACCGCCAGGTGAAGACCCGCGCCAGGGATATGGGGACTTTCATGCGCTTGAGTAACTTACGATGATCTCCAACGCGCACCTGCTCATATGACTACTGACGATGGACCGGGGAGTCGCTATGACACGGGTACGGAAGCTGTGCAACATCGCACCTAGCGAGCGACGTCAGGTGCCACCGGTGAATGAAACGCCCGAGCATAGAAGTCAAGGTAGGTCACGAGATGCGCTGACCAGTACGTTCCCTCATGCTGACCCCTGAAAAAGCTGAATTCGTGGGGTATCGTGCGTGTTGTGAGCTCGTCATGCAGATCTGACACCCAGAACCAGTTCCAGTCCTCGTCCCCCACATCGATCCAGATGCGAAGCTGGTCCAGACTGGGCGCTTCTCGGGCGATCTGAAGTGGATTGATCGAGTCATAATACGTGTCGTCCGCAAACTCAAACTTGTCTTCAGGCCGTTCCCAGCGCAGCGTGGGACTGTGCGCGCCCACGCCCCCGAAGATTTCGGGGTGCTGGAACGCGATCCGAAGAGCCGCATGCCCACCCATGGATAGCCCACCCACCGCGCGGGCTGCACGGGTCGGGATCGTTCGATAGGATTCGTCGATGGTCGTGACAACGTCGCGTTCTACATAGTCACCCCAGCGCGGACCGGAGTCCCCATGGTTCACAAAGTAGCTCGTCTCTCCTTCCACCATGACTACAATCAGGGGTTCGATAGTCTGAACCCGGATCATTTCGTCAGCTACTCGGTGGATACCGATGTCGGCCCATTCCATGTAGTTACCGTAGTATCCATGAAGCAAATAGAGCACCGGATAACGAGTATCCGATGATTGGTAATCTGGTGGCAGGTAAATGGAGTATGGCATGCCGCGTCCGAGAGCCACACTCCAAAGTGATCGTTGCAGAAGCTGGCCGCCAAGGAGATGATTCGCGGGTGGGCTTTGTGTCGCAGGAACGAAACCTGTGTCAGGCAGCTCATCGCTGGGTGCTGCCGCTGACGTGAGACCGTTCCCTTCAGGGACTGCTGAGCGCACCTCGGAGCGTTCTGAGGTGAACCTCTGTTTCCATTGACTGTGGTCCATCGCGATGCCCGCTCCAATGCCGGCGATCACGACGAGAATGATGCCCAGTACGATCTGTCGAACCAGCGACAAGGTCTGCATTCAATGACGTCTAGACGAAGTGGAGCTCAACACCTTCACCAAACCTCTACCCCCAACATGCAGGACTCCACCCACTCATGTCAGTCTAGAATGTAGATCAGGAATAAACCCCACCCAGGAGGATGGTCCCAGGGTGGGGTGATCTTCTGAGAGCCCCCTCGCCGTCGCGTCTAATGATGAGCCCAGGGTCTTCAATGTTCCAGTCTGGTCGTACCAGACCTATGACTCCGAGACAGCATCGGTGTTGGCGCCGAATTTAGCGTCAAGCACGATCGCGCAGGTCAACGGAAAGGTCATTTCATTGTCCTTCCCGGACCAGTCCACGGTGTAGCACTGGGCCTTGCGCCCTGTGCCTGGAGCTCCCGAACCCGTGATTGCGATCAGTGGATCAGGCGTCCCAGGCACAGGGCACAAGGCCCCGCGCTACTGTCCCGTCGGTAACTCGACTTTGAAATGACCCTGAGGTCAACGGAGCGCAGTTTCACATCGGGGTGTGAGGAGCGCATAATTGGCCTCGCGTATTTACATTGAGAAGGAATCCGGGAGGCGAACAACGTGGTGGACTTCCTCAGTAATCAAGAGATCATCGCCGCGGCACGCAAAAATTTAGAGCAGGGGCCCTGGGACTACCTGGTAGGCGCGTCTGAATCGGAGACGACGATGCGGCGGAACCGCCTCGGCTTCGATAAGATCGCCTTTCGGCCCCGTGTCTGTGTCGACGTGTCGTCGATCGATACTTCGTCCACATTCCTCGGCCACAAGCTGCGTATCCCCGTGATGCTGGCTCCTATTGGCTCGCTCCAGGAGTTCACGTCGGGCGCAGGTGCCGATGCGACACGAGCCGCATCAGAGTTCGGCACCATGCACGTGGTTAGCTCCGTAACTGAGCCTTCCCTGGAGGACATAAGCAAAGCGGGTGAGTTCCCTAAGACCTTTCAGCTCTACGTGCACGGCGACTGGGAATGGTGCAAGGACATTCTTACGCGTGTAAAAGAGGCCGGCTACGCTGCCCTCTGCGTCACCGTGGACACGGCGCACCTGAGTCGACGCGAACGGCCTATGCTGGGGCGCTACCTCCCACCCACCCAGCGCGGCCGACCGGATCGGAAGTACCGCGCCTCAGTGACCTGGGATCTCTGCGAGCGCATCCGCGACTTCACCGGGCTGCCCTTCATGCTGAAGGGCATTGCCACGGCCGAGGATGCCAGCATTGCTGTGCAGAAGGGGATAGACGTGGTCTGGGTCTCCAACCATGGCGGCCGTCAACTCGATCACGGCCGCGGTGCCATTGAGGTGCTACCGGAGATTTACGCGGTCACCCGGGGCAAAGCCAAGATTATTCTGGACGGCGGCGTCCAGCGCGGCAGCGACGTGCTCAAGGCCCTGGCGCTCGGAGCCGACGCCGTGGCCATTGGCAAGCTTCAGGGCTGGGGCCTGGCCGCGGGCGGTTCGCCCGGTCTCGTTCGCGTGCTCGAGATCCTGGAAGATGAGATCGATGTGGCCATGGGCCTCCTGGGCATCACCGCTCTGGACCAGCTCACTCCCGCCTTCGTCAGCCCCGCCGATCCAGTGATGCTGCCGCACGAGATGAGCCTGTTCAGCAATATCGTGGAGGGGCAGATTCGGTAGTTCAGGGCCGGAACGGACTACCGTTTGGAGCGTACCCCACGGGCTGCGCTGGCGTGACACCTCTCCGGCTTAGCACGCGGTTACTATTGCTAAGCAGGAGAGAGATCAGGCCAACGCTGACCGTGACGGTAAGGAGTCGCTGTCAGATTGCCGTACCGAGCTCGATACGGAAACGGTAGAATATCAAACCGGGTGATCGCTTGATCGTCGATGTCCAGGACGGCATGCTGATTCTGATGCCGGAGCCTTCCAACTACACCGAACGTCTGACCGGGCTTCACCGTGAGATCTGGGAAGATGTTGATACGACCGAGTATCTGGAAGCTGAGCGAAGCGCGTGGGACAAGTCAGGGACCGACTCACTGGTCACCGACGAACTGGCCTAGACACAGCGATATTCATTGACCAGCTTGAGAACAACCCTCGCTACGTAGACTTCACGTTCGAGATATTCAATGGCGTGGAGCATGGGGCATGGACGGCGATTGCTTCGACCGTATCACTCATGGAGCTCTGCGTGCGTCCATGGAAACTGGATGCTGGGAATACGAAGCCCTGTTGGCCAACTTCCCGAATCTCATGATTCTGGACATAACACGGGCGGTTGCACGAGAGGCCTCCATGCTGCGTGCGTTATTGAACCTCCGCCCCGCCGATGCTCTGGTCCTTGGCACTGCATTGAACGGGGGTGCAACAGCTTTCTTAACGAACGACCGAGCCATCGCACGCGCCCGTGCAGGCATCGACGTCATTCTGCTTGACGAATTTCCAAATCTCGATTGACAGACCATCTTAAGCCACAATTCCGTGGAAAGTAGGTCAAAGATCGACCGATCGCCCCGTATCCTGACTGCGTGACATATCGAGATCTTCACCAACGAGCGGCGACGCCCGGAAAAAGTCTAGCAGGCTCTCCTGCCTGGGATGTGACAAGCGTTCGTACTCCCTCACATCGAGAACGACCACAACATCATC
>JBJXFJ010000354.1:0-17077 GCA_046154735.1 Chloroflexota bacterium
AAGGATTAGGCGAGCGGCGCCTCTCGCCTAATCCTTCTCCTCACTCAGTTCCCGCCGTGCACCGGGATGATGGCCGCATTCACATATGCCGCGGCATCTGACGCCAGAAAGAGTGCCACGCCGGCAATGTCCTCAGGTGTGCCCACCCGGCCCACGGCCGTGCGATGACCGGCCTCAGCCAGCTCCGGTCGTACAATGCCGCCCGGGCGAGGCGTGTCAATGGTGCCAGGGGCAATGCAGTTGACGCGCACTTCCGGTCCCCATTGGTAGGCCATGAATACCGTGAGCCGGTGTAGCGCGGCCTTCGCTGAGCCATAAGCAGAGAACTCGCCACCTTGACGGCGGGTCAGCTCGCCTGATTCCGAGCCGGTATTCACAATGGCGCCCTTGCCTTGCTTCTTCATGTGTGGGACTACCGCCCGTGAACAGAGGAAGGCGCTCTTCACGTTCACCTCATAAGCCATCATGAAATCTTCCGGGGCAAGCTCCAGGAGGGGCGCCCGCGCAAACTGGGGCATCTCCGGATTGCGCGAGTAGGTGCCGCCGGCCACGTTGATGAGCGCATCGATCCGCCCAAAGCGGTCCAGCGTCTGCGCCACCAGGCTATCCACCTGTTCTGGCTTGGTGACGTCCACTAGAACCGGGAGCGTAGGCGCGCCCAACTTTTCAATCTCCGCCGCGGCAGGCGGCAATGAATCCGCCGGGACGCCTGCAATCACTACATTTGCACCGGCTAGGGCGAATGCCCTAGCACACCCAAGACCAATACCGCCACTGCCACCAGTGATGATGACCGTGCGTCCCTCCATTGAAAACCGCGACAGATCCATAGATGCTCCTCTTTAGACGGAGGACGGAGGACGGAAATGTGGATTCGGCCTCCACTTGAACTCCCGTCCGTCCCCCGTCGTCCGTCCGACTATCTACCCCAAACTTCGTTGCCGCCATTATCGCGGTTCCAGCCGCCACGCGACTCGATGAAGTCAAGCGCTTCGTCAATGAAGATGACATCCCCATACTTGGTGTTCATGTCGTACAGATTCACCTTGTGGCTCAGCCAGTTTCGGTCGAAGACGCAGTCTTCCACCACGCCCACGCTATACCCATGCATGTAGGCCTCGTTCACACTCGCTCGTACGCAGCCGCTGGTGGAGTTGCCGCAGATGATCAGCGTATCCACCCCCAGTTGCACCAAGTAAGCGTTGAGCGGCGTGCCATAGAAGGCGCTGGCGCGGGTTTTCCTGATGAGGAGCTCGCCATCCTTCGGCGCAAGTGGCTCAAAATGGGCGGAATTCCAGGCGGGATCGGTTGTTCCACTGTTTGCTCGCTTCGTGGCAGACGCATCGATGTTTCGGCGATTGGTCAGGTCACCCGTCGTGTGAACCACGGGCAGACCCGCGGCTCGGGCGGCGGCCATGAGCCGCTGTGTGGGCTCCAGCGCGTCCCAGGCAGCCATGCCGCAGGAGCTGGGGAATCGCTTCATCGCTTCCATGAGCGGCTCGGGCTTGTCTCCAAAGACGGCATTGTAATTATCGATACAGAGGAGCGCAGGCCGGCCCTTGAGGCCCATGCGGCCCGCGTAATTCGAGGTGACCGCTCGAATCTCATCATCGATCACGTCTTCCCAGGTATGGCGTCGATCTTCAGTCATGGCAATCTCCCTTCGGGCAAGCCGCCAATTGGGCGGTGCCATCGGCGGCTCACCGGGCGGATTCTCGGCTCAGTCCGCACATGCTCTAGAGTAGCGCAGCTTTGGTGTTTCGGCTAGATCGCAGGAGCACAAGTCTGGAGCCGGGCACCTTGTGCCGCGAGGTCACAGGCGAGATTTGAGCAGCCGACAAGCCGTGCTCAGTTTTGCCTACACTTCCTGCGCTCACTCGAGACCGAGCCCAACGGGAGTGAAGGCATACACGTGGGAGACAGAGTAAATGCATGCAGGCCTGCAGGGTCACTCCGACATGATGGTCTCTCAGTTCGACCAGCTTCAGCGAAAGCTCGTGCCATTATGGGAGTCCATTGGACGGAGCGATCCGGGCGGCGCGCTGGAGGATGAGAACACGGTGGTGGTGGTGCCGTCACTCTCGGTGGATGTGGAGCTCAGCGGCTCCGCGCTGCAGGCGTATGAAGAACGATTCATGTTCATGCTCTTCCTACTACGCCAGCCGCTTATCCGCCTAATTTATGTCACTTCACAAGCCGTACACCCCAGCATCGTGGATTACTATCTGCACACTCTGCCAGGATCCATCGTCAGCAATGCACGCAAGCGGCTGTTCATGGTGGCGCCGTTTGATGACTCACCGCGCACGCTCACGGAGAAGCTGCTGGAGCGCCCGCGATTCCTGCGCCACATTCGCTCGCTCATTCCGGATATGGATCGGGCGCACCTGGTGCCCTACAACACGACGGAGCGCGAGCGTGAGCTTGCGGTACAGCTTGGTATCCCGATGTACGCGGCGGATCCGCGTTTTTTCGGATTTGGAACGAAGAGCGGATGTCGGCAGATCTTTAGCGAAGAGGGAGTGCGCCATCCCTTGGGCTTTGAAAACCTCCGGAGCGAGGAGGCGATCCTGGCGGCCATTGCCCAGATGCGTTCACAAAAGCCTGAGATTCAGCGCGTCATCGTAAAGCTCAATGAAGGTGTTGCGGGCATGGGCAACGCCGTGGTTGACCTGAGCGTCCTGCCGCCACCGGGGGATTCCCGTGAAGCTAAAGAGCTGACTGAGCGGCTGCACAGGATGCGCTTTGAGATGGCTGACCTGACCTACGAGACCTACGTGGAAAAGGTCGTGGATGGAGGCGCTATCGTGGAGGAGCTCATCATCGGCGAGGCGTTTGAGAGTCCTAGCGCCCAACTGCGGGTGAGTCCACTTGGCGAGCTGGAGCTCCTTTCCACGCATGACCAGCTTCTGGGTGGGCCCAGTGGGCAGACGTATCTTGGCGCCACCTTTCCCGCAAACCAGGACTATGGTCCCCAGATCATGCGCGAGGCGGCCAAAGTTGGGCGGCGCTTTGCGCGCGAGGGAATCGTGGGTCGATTCGCCGTGGATTTCGTCGTCGTCAAGAGCTCATCCGGGGAGTGGGAGCCTTACGCCATCGAGGTGAATCTCCGGAAGGGCGGCACCACCCACCCTTTCCTCACGCTTCAATACTTGACTGATGGACGCTATGACGCGGAATTGGGCGAGTTCGCCACGGCTCAGGGCCATCCCAAGTATTACCTGGCCAGCGATCATGTGTCTGACCCATCGTATCGAGTGTTTACACCGGAGCTGCTTTTCGACGTCTTAAGCCATCATCGGCTCCAGTTTGATCACACCTCGCAAACTGGAGTGGTGCTGCATATGATGAGCGCGGTGGGATCACTTGGAAATCTGGGCGTAACCGCCATCGCAGACTCCCCGGATGATGCGAGGCGACTCTACGATCGATTCGTGGCGGTGCTGGACGCGGAGTCTCAGAGGGCACTCACACCGTAGCGGCGGTCTCCCGCATGACGCGGAAGCCTCCACTACAGTGCGCTGAGCTCGGGTTATTGCTGACCGTAACGAGTTAAGAGCACGTCCTTGTCCTTAACCAAGCCGACACCCGGACAGTGAATCTTCTGCCCGATATCCTTTGGATCCATACCAGAGGTCTCAGTCACTTTGACGCAGTTGTCGAAGCGGCCGGCTGGCGTTTGAACGCTCTCACTCACGCCGACAATCTCCCCGCGATCGAGTGCCACGCCAGGCGCGATCTCTTGCATGAAGCGCGCTCCCAGCAGCGGCTCGGAGGGCATGATGAGTCCTGCCCGGGCACCGTTCTCGCCGTGATGCCAGGCGCCATCGTGCGAGACAACGCGTCCTTTCTCGTAGATATCAACATCCTCGCCAAAGTAGTAGACGCTACTGGTCTGCCCACAGAGTGCGAAGTAGTTGAGTGAGACTTCAACGAGCTCACCATTCACCCAATCCCGCTCTTCGACAATGCGCGTATCTACGCCGCCGATGACCTTGGTGTCATTGAGCACCGTGATCGTAAGCGCGACGGTCTCATCGTCTTCCTTACCCTCGTATCGAAGTTGAAAGCCGGGTTCCAGGATGAAGAAGGCATTCCTTCCGTTGTTCTGGAACTTGCAGTCATTGAGTCGGAAATTCTCGGTGAAGAGGGTCTGTTCATCCTTTGGCTTTTTCTTCTTCTTGTTTTGTTTGGCATCCGCAGGTGCCGCACCAACGCTAAACAATACCGCCAGGCCTAAGCCCAGCATGAGCGCTCGAGCTCCGAGACTCAATCCTTGAAGTGACATTGCACAACTCCGCATTCTGGACCAATGGTCCGCTGGCTCCGCGCGTCGGCCGATTCGGGCGGGCTGATCATCACACTACGCGGCGGACCTAAACTCAAGCTAAATTGCACGATGCTGGCACGCATCCGTGGGTATACTGGCGTCGGGTGGTGATTCAGTGACCCGATTGCTCATAGCGGAAGACGAGTTGAAGCTGGGTTTCTCATTGGAAGAAGGCCTCAATGAAGCCGGCTACACCGTGGACCTCGCAGTAGATGGTGACGAGGCGCTCGCCTTCGCTCGCTGCGCGAAGTACGATGCCATGGTGCTGGACATTCTTCTTCCGAGATTAGATGGCCTCTCGGTGTGTCGGCAGATTCGACAGGATGGCGCATTGACCCCCATCCTCATGCTCACCGCCCGCGATAGCCTGGAGGACAAGATCCGGGGCTTGGATAGTGGCGCTGATGATTACCTCACCAAGCCCTTCAATTTCTCCGAGCTGCTCGCCCGCGTTCGAGCGCTGGTGCGGCGTGGGTCCGAGCAGCGCTCCGGCACGCTTGCGCTGGGGCAGCTCACCCTTGATCCCGCGTCGCAGACGGTGGCCTGGCAGGCTGTTCCGCTCGCGTTCACTCGGCGCGAGTACACCCTACTGGAGACGCTCATGCGTCGACCCGAATGGATCGTGCCGCGTGAGGCCATTATTGAGAGCGTCTGGGGATTTGATTACCCGGAGTCCCCAAATCTGGTAGACGTGTACATCGGTCGGCTGCGCCGCAAGCTCCGCGAGGCCGGCACGAGCGCCGTCATTGACACGGTACGTGGCCTCGGCTACCGCATGAGAGAAGGCGTGGATTGAGATGAGCCAGATGTGGCTTCCGCGCCGCGCGCGAACACGGTTGGCCATGTGGTACACGGGCATGCTTGCGGGGAGCCTGGTGCTGCTGGGAATGCTCGGCCTCTGGACCGTCGAGCGCTCAATGTACGGTCACCTGGACGAGCTCCTGCTCTTCAAGGTTGGCGTGATGCAAACGGAGCTTGAAACAGACAACGGCCGGCTCAAGGCCGACCTTGATCCGGCAAAGAACCCGGACGCCGGTGCCCTGACCGCGGGCCTGGATGTTGTTCGGATCTGGGACCAGCGACAACGGGTGGTGCATCGTTTTGCGATCGATCGCGACCTTCCGGAACCTGATGCGGAGGTCTTTGACTCGCTGCTGTCCGGTCGGGCCGATTCAGTCTGGACGACGGTGACCGGATCAACAGGTGAATCGATCCGTCTCTACACCGCACCGGCCAGGCGCAAAGGGCAGGTGATGGGCGTCATTCAAGTGGGGCGATCCCAGGCAGAGCTTGATGCGGTATTGCATCAGCTTCGGCTCATGGGGGGTGTTGGCGCGCTGCTGGCCATTGCCCTGGGCGGACTCGGCGGTTGGTTCCTGGCCGGTCGAGCACTGGCGCCTGTTGATCGCATCACCCGCGCTGCTGAGCAGATCGGCGCGGAGGACCTATCGCGCCGTCTGAATTTGGCGTTGCCGGATGACGAGCTGGGCCGACTCGCCCGGGCCTTTGACGGGATGATCCAGCGGCTGGAGCAGGTGTTTCGGCGCCAACAGCAGTTCACCGCGGATGCTTCGCATGAGCTCCGCACACCACTGGCGGTGATCCGTTCGCAAGTGGATGTGGCACTGGGCAGGCCCCGGGAGGCGGAGTATTACTCGCGTACATTAGGCAGCGTGCGAGAGGAGACGCTCCGGTTGGAGCGGCTCACCGAGAATCTTCTGGTTCTGGCCCGCGCTGATGCAGCGATGATTCCCGCGCTCGCGCTGGTGGAGCTGGATGCCCTCGTGGCGGAAGTGGCGGCTGGCGTGGCACTCCGCGCACGAGCCAGCGGCGTGAAGCTTCTCCTGGAAGTTGATTCTGCGAGCTCTGTGCTGGGTTCGGAGCAGCTCATCACCCAACTTCTCTCAAATGTGCTGGACAACGCCCTTCGCCATACGCCCCGGGGTGGCGAGGTGGTACTCAGTCTCGGATCAAGAAATGCTCGTGTCATGATTGCGGTGCGGGATACCGGCGAGGGTATCGCTCCAGAACACTTGCCGCATTTGACCGAACGATTCTACCGAGTTGATCAGGCTCGCGGCAGTGCCTCCGGCGGCGCCGGATTGGGCCTGGCCATCTGCGCCTGGATTGCGCGACTCCACGGCGGAGAGATTGAATTCCAGAGCGAACCGGGGGTGGGGACGGTGGTGACCGTCTGGTTTCCCGCCGGGGAAATTGAGCATGACTCCGCTGTTCCCGAATCTGTGCAATCGTCTCCA
Organism: Chloroflexota bacterium; assembly: GCA_046154735.1. GTDB lineage: Bacteria > Chloroflexota > UBA6077 > UBA6077 > JACCZL01 > CAVXYC01. The sequence continues at coordinate 6,589 of JBJXFJ010000354.1, forward strand.
CTTCGTTCAGCGGCCGCGGGTGCTGTCTGATGTTCAGTGTCGGGGCGACACGAGGAGATGCCACATGATGCAACCAACCAATCCAGCCAGAGAACGTATGCAGGCCGGGGAGGTAGCGCTGGGCCTGATTGTTCGGCTGGCGCGATCGGGCGACATCGCGCGCATTGCGAAGACCTCCGGCCATGATTTCATCTTCATCGATGGGCAGCACGCGATCTTCTCGATGGAAACGATAGGGCACCTGGCGCAGGCGGCGCTGGGCTGCGGTGTTGCACCGCTGGTGCGCGTGCGGAGCTGTGACGACCCGGATATCCCGGTGCTGCTGGACAATGGCGTGACGGGGATCATCGTGCCCGATGTCAGCACGGCTGAGCAGGCGCAGCGGGCGGTGAGCGCGGCCAAGTATGCACCCATTGGTCGGCGCTCCGTGGGCGGGGGGGCCACCGTGTTTGATCACGCGCTGGTGCCGCTGGCCGAGAGCATCCGCGTGCTGAACGACCTCACGCTGGTGGTATGCATGATTGAAACAGTTGAGGGACTCGAGAACGTGAATGAGATCGCGGCGGTGGAAGGCGTCGACGTGCTGCACGTCGGCTGCAGCGACCTCTCCGTGGCCCTCGGCAAACCGGGGTCTTATGCTGACCCGGAGATCGTCGCGGCGCTTGATCGGGTGATTGACGCGGCCGCACGTCATGGCAAGTATGCCGGTCTGGGTGGTGATCGGGATCTGGAGCGTCAAGTGCGTTACATCCGCAGAGGCGTGCGCTTCGTGACAACGCAGGCGGACCTGGCATTGCTGCTTGCGGCCGCCACTCAGAAGGCGACGGAGATCCGCGCTGGAATTGAGTGATTAGCCGGAGCTCGGTCTCGACGTATGGGTCATAGGCGGGCGTTCCGTCCACTTGCATCTGACGGTCACAACGGCCCAGGCAGACTCTCCGAGCCACTAGCGTGAACGTCGCGTGACCGGTGAAATGTGGCTCCTCGCCGGCACATCCGGTAGCGCGGCAGTCTTGCGCCCCGTGCCCGAGGATTCCTGCAACTCATACGGTTGCACATGGTTGGGGATCCCGCTCGCGCGGGGCACAAGACCACCGCGCTACGGAAGGTCTACCGGTGTCGGGATGGGCGGATGTGCCAACTCAGGGCGTTCCGTCCTTCGCATCTGGATGCGATACTTGCGGCCGCACCACGATTGCGAACGTGCCCCCTGAACGGTGAATAATCCAGGCCTAGCTTGACCAGAGAAGGAAGATCCCATGCCAGACAGACCGTTACCCACCGAGCCTGAAGTCCTGGACTACATCCGCGGCCCGCGCCGGAGCTGGGGCCGGTGGGGTGCTGATGATCAACGTGGCGCTATCAATCTGATCACACCGGAGAAGCGCGTGGCCGCGGCCCGCCTCGTGCAGAGTGGGCGCAGTGTCTCACTGAGTCGCCCGTTTCCCAAGGATCCCGGGCCGAATAATCCAAATCCCGCGCACCATTACATGAAGACCATCTCCCGCGGCATTGGCGGGTACGCGGCGGATTATTACGGCATCTCCTACCACGGGGTGGCCTCCACCCACATTGACGCGCTGTGCCACACGTGGGACGAAGAGTCCATGTGGAATGGGCGTAATCCCGAGGAAGAGATCACCTTTGACGGCGCTAGATTTGGTTCCATTGAGCATTGGAGCGAGGGTATCACCACCCGCGCGGTGCTGCTGGATGTGCCCCGCCATCGTGGCACGCCATTCGTGGAGCTGGGTGCCCCGGTCCATGGCTGGGAGCTGGACGATATCCTCACCGAGCGCGGGCTGACCCTGGAGCCGGGGGATGCGGTGATCGTCTACAGCGGCCGCGATGCCTGGCAAGCACAGGACCCGGGCCGACCCTACAGCCGGCCCAACGAGGCCGGTGTCATTGAACGGCCGGGCTTGCACGTGTCCTGTCTGCCCTTCTTGCGTGATCATGACGTGAGCGTGCTGGTCTGGGACATGCTGGATGCATTGCCCATTGGCTACCCCATTCCGTGGTCCGTGCATGCTTGCCTCTTCGCCTATGGCATCGCACTGGTGGACAATGCGCTCCTGGAGCCACTCGCCCAGGCATGTCAGGAGGAGGGCCGCGATGAATTCATGCTGATCGTATCGCCGCTCAAGGTCATCGGCGGCACCGGGTCACCGGCAAATCCGCTGGCTTTGTTCTGACATCCGCGGATACCGGCAGGGTCCAAAGAGCAAATCTATCGCGTATGATGCGGGCATCGGGAACGGTCGCTGAATCGGCCGAGTTGCTGACCCTTAAGGATGACAATCATGGGCACTGAGGTTTCCTGGCTGCTGGAGTTGGCGCTCAATCCGGGCGCGCTTGACGATTTTCGAGTATTGATGGATGAGATGGTGGCGTCGACTCGCGATGAGCCCGGTACGCTGAGCTATTCCTGGTTCACTAACGATGACCGCACTGAAGTGAAGATCGTCGAACGATACGTCGATTCTGACGCGGTGGTCACGCACATGACCACGTTTGGCGAGCGATACGCGGGACGCTTCATGGCCGCGGTCACACCCACCCGGTTCACCATCATGGGGTCCCCCAATGACGCCGTCAAAGAGATTTTTGCGCCATTCTCACCGACCTATCTTCAACCATTTGGCGGATTTGCTCGGTAGGATTGAAGCACCGCCGAGGCGCACGCGAAGCTGAGTGAAGTGTGGGAGGGAATGCGTGATGGAGCGAGTTCGAGTGGGGCTCATTGGCGCCAGTGTGCGGCGCGGATGGGGTATGAGCGCGCACGTGCCCGCCCTCACCCATCTCCCTGAGCTGGAGTTGACCGCAGTGTGTACCGCTCATTCCGAGACCGCGCGCGAGTCAGCCGAGGCATTTGGTGCGCGGTTGGCCTTCTCGGACTATCGTGAGATCATCCAATCCCCGGAAGTGGACGCGGTCACCATTGCCGTGCGTGTGCCCTGGCACAAGGAGATAGCCCTGGCGGCCGCTGCCGCGGGGAAGCATGTGTACTGTGAGTGGCCGCTGGCAGTGACCGTGGAGGATGGCGAGGCCATGCAGGTCGCGGCAGATGCTGCTGGCGTGCAACACATGGTGGGCCTCCAGGGGCGTGCGGCTCCGTGGGCGCGCTACCTGCATGATCTTGTCAGCGGCGGTGAACTGGGCGAGATCATCGCGGTCAATGCGAGCTCGTTCACCACCCACAACTACATGCGCGCGGATACGCACTGGGCGGCCAAGCGGGCAGCCGGGAATCACCTGCTTTCCATTCAGGTGGGCCACATGCTGGACATGCTGGAGAGTATGCTGGGGCCGCTGACGGGCCTGAAGAGCCGCATTGGTACGCGTGTGACGCCCTGGTTGATCGAAGGGCTGGAGCCCATCGAGGCCGACGCGCCGGACCACGTGCTCATCTCCGGGCAGTTTGCCTCGGGCGGGATCGCCTCGCTGCACTCCGCGTACGTCCCCGTGACGCCGGGCGCATGGCGATTGGAGATTTACGGTGATCGTGGCGCGGTTCGCGCCAGCGCCTCAGGCCCCTCGCATGTGGCCACTATGCGGCTGGAGCGTGGCCAGCCGGGCGCTTCCGCCATGGAGCCGATCTCCGTGCCGGCCGAGTACAGCGAGGTGCCCGATGCCGTACCCCAGGGCGCCCCGTTTCACGTGGCTCATCTGTACCGGCGCTTTGCCCGCGCAATTCTAAGCGGCGAGCCGGCAGAGCCCAGCTTTGCGGACGGCGTGCGGCGGCTGAAATCTCTGGATGCGCTGGGATAGCTGCAGCGAGCATGCATCATTCCTTAGGTGGCACCCCTCGCCAGGTAGGGACGGCAGAGCGAATGCCGCCGGTCAACGATTTCGCGAGGTGCACTCAGACCTGGTTGGCGGGGTCACTTCATTGTCACCGGCGCCGAGGATACCGGGCGGGCGACCGACCAGTCGCCCCTACAGGACACCGGTCACTCGCCCGCCCGGTATCCTCGACGCCCGTCTGAAATGCTGGCCACTATGAAAAGACCCCGCCTGGTAGGCGGGGCGGCGGCCCAGTAAAGCGGTTTGCGCGCATGTTGTGTAATGACGATGACGACAATTTCATCCTGCGCTACGGTATTGACAACGTTGAATAGGAACCCCCGCACGACAGCGATACGTGTGCCTGATATGGATGGTGTTCAGGCAAGAGGTATGCGAGTGCCCGTGCTGCCGCTTCCTGCACGGCGTCGGTGAATCGCCGGCCAAGATCCGTTTCGCGACTGCTGTAATACGCTACCTCGTGGAGAAGCTCAGACCTCGCGGCGGGAATGAATCGCGCGCGATTCACTCAGTGAGGCGCCGTGCTTCCGCGAACACTTCTTCGGCCGAGGCGGTGGGAAGAAGACCTTTGTTATAGGCCTCCACCCGAGTGGTGATCTCCTGCTCCCATGCGGATTCAATTTCGGGGATGCGTGGCTCTCGTAGCGTCTCCAGCATGATCTCGGCCAGGTGAGCCCGATTACTCGCGGAGAGCTCTCGTGCCTGCTTCTCAACATGTTCTAGATTTGCTGACATTGCGCTGCTCCTCTCAACCCAATAATCGCGCGGCTTCTTGTCGTGCGCTGATCAAGTGAATTCTAGCAATTGGCCCAGCACGTGCGGACGGCCAGATTCGACGTCCCTTCCGCCGTTTCGCCCGCGCGATCGTCAATTGCGAGCGGGCCGAGCCAGGCTTCGTGGACGGTGTGCGGCGGCTGGAATCTCTAGATGCGCTGGGATAGCGGCAGCGCAATCCGAAAGAGATCATGGATACCGCTATGCTGGAAGTCCAGCGGTGCTGCGTTGTTCGGCGGGCAGGGTGTTGGTTCGGTAGAGCTATGTCACGCACGAAAGGCGCGGCTCCTCAGTTCAGATAGGCTTGCTATGCGCCCGTTAACGCGCTCAGCGATCACCCATGCGTGGAACTGATAGGCCCTGACAGATTTTCAGGGCGAGTCGGTCGGCAATTTCGGTATGGCGGGGAATAGCTTCAACTTCCCCGGTCTGCAGATTCATCCAGAGTGAGTGCGCGCTACCCTCGCGCTTCAGGATGCATCCGTGACGCCGTAAGTGTCTGAGTAGGCTGCTCCGCTTCATCCAATGGTGACAACTTCACGGAGCGCGTTGTCCGGAATGCCCCGAAGGCCGTCCTCCCGGCGATCTTGCAGAACAAGCTCGATGGCGTGCGCGAGATTCTCGCGACATTCATTTACTGTGTGCCCCTGTCCATTTGCTCCGGGGATTTCCGGACAATAGGCAATGAACCAGTCTCCGTCTTTCTCAATGATCGCCGTAAACTCGTTGTGCATGTCCACGTCCCGATGAAATCGTGTTCAATGGTTTCAAAAACTCTACACTCGTGATCCTAAACACAAGTCTTAATGAGCGGCTCAAGGCTTGTAGAGCCGCAAGTATTCCGCACTACAAGCCCGAATTGATCTATCGGCCAATCACTGTGTCAATGACAACTTGGGTCTGAACCTACTGAACATACTATCCCCCGCTAAACCCCGGCAACAACAGCAGCTCATCGCCAGGCTCCAGTGTGCGATCGAGGCCCCCCGCGAGCTCCACGACGCGGCCGTTGACAATGAGCGCCACGAACTCACGCACGCGCTTACCGGCCAGGTCATACACGAGCCGCTCGAACGCCTCGGACTCTACGGCCTTCGTCTCCAGTAACGCACGCACGGTAGCCTCCGGCCAGAGCGGGATGGTGATGACCGTGCTGCCCTCGCCACCACCCGGGCGCCCGTTGTCCGCCAGGCGTAGCTCCTTCCGAAGCCAGCCATAATACTCGAGCGTAATCGTGCCAGCGATAGCGAAAGATGGGTGAGCGATGCGCGGTGAAAGAGCGTCTCCTTCACTCATCACCCATTACCCATGACTCGCCACGGCAGGTTGGCGCTCCGCGCGAATCTTCTCCACCATCGGAATCAGCTCCTCGAGATCCAGATCCCGCAGGGTCTCAGGCAGCGGCAGGCCGAGATCCTCGTCCCAGCCCAGCATGCGCCGGTAGTTGCGGAGCATCCCATCCCAATGCTGCATGATGTCTGCACCCTGGGCAGGGCCATCCATGGGCACCGAGCCGTAGCGTTTCGAAGGTCGCTCAAGTTTGGGATTCATGCCGTGCAGGAAGCTCCACACGCGGAGCGTGGTTGAGACGCGCCGACCGATCTTCAACGCATCCTGCAGCGTGAGGTCCCAGCCGGTCACGGCATTCACCGCTTCCACGCCGCGCGAGGCGTTGGTGAAATCAAAGCGGCAGACGCCCAGGCTATCGTCAAACTGGTGCCATCCATTGAGCCGACCCATCTGCTCCACGATCTCCGTGGGCGAGAAGCGATCGCTCAGTGGACCCAGGCCCAGCCGCTCTGTCTGAACTCCGCCAAAGGTCACCTCTATTGTGCTGGTGCTGGATGTACAGGTATCGAACATCTCTGCCCATCGACCGCGGTGATCGTGACCGCGGGGTGAGTGGCCCTTTTCGCCATAGATTGCCGCGTCCGAGGCCGGCCCACCAATGTGGCGGCTGGCGCGCATAACGCCCTCGGCCAGCCAGGCGCCGCAGCCCTCGCGCGTGGCTATCTTGTCCATCAGTTTCTTGCAGGATTCAGGATCGTCCCAGGTGGGTGTCAGTCCATCAAGCTGCTCGGGTGTGAGCCAGCCGTTCATGGAGCATTCAATGGCCCAGCCCAGCAGCCAGCCGAGCTCGTTAATGTCCACGCCGATATTGTCTGCCTCATTGGAAAGGAAGACCGCCGCGCCGGCATCGGTGATGCCAAGCTGCGAGCCCATGCCTGACATACCCTCATACTCCGGCTCTTCGCCGCTCGTGCCCGCGTACGGGCCTTCCGTCACGGTCATGGTTTTGCAGCAAGACATCTGGCAGGCCCAGCACGGGTTGTTCTTCCATTGGAAGTGCTCGCGGATGTACTGCCCGTTAATCTGCTCATGCTCCGGGAAGACGCACGTGGTGTAGTTCTTGATTGGCAGCCAACCGCCCCGCGCTGCCCCGCTCAATCCGCCGGCCGTGCCCCACGCGTACAGATTGCCGCCGCCAAACTCCTTGGCATCCTGGAAGAGCGGCTTCACCAGCTCATTGACCTTCGCCGGGTCAGCCACAAACGACTTCTGCTTGCCGCGCTTGCAGGAGATAGCCTTGAGCTTCTTCGCGCCCAGCACCGCACCAATGCCGTTATGCGAGGCCACGTGGCCGCGATCACCCACAAACGCGGCAAACCGCACCAGGTGCTCTCCCGCGGGCCCGATGCCAAAGACGCTGAGCTGTTTATCTGAAAGACCTTCTTGCTCGCGTATGCGATCTTCCATCTGCCACACGCCCAGCCCGGCCAGAGAGTCCGCGTCGCGAAACTCCACGCCGTTCTCATCAATATAGAGATGTGTCAGCGTTTCCGCCGCGCCCTGAATGATGAGCCCGTCGTACCCCTGGCTGCGCAGAAACGCGCCCAGATACCCATTCGCCTGGGTCGCCCCCGCCAAACCTGTCATGGGTCCCTTGAACACGCAGGAGATCGTTCCCGTGCCCGAGAATCGCGTATTCCCCAGCGGCCCCGTGGCAATGATGATCCGGTTCTCGGGATCGTCCCATTCGACCTCGGGTGGGACTTCCTTATAGAGGAAATGTGTGCCCAGTCCAGTGCCGCCCACCCAGGTGCGAACGACATCCTGGGGGACGACTTCGACACTCGTGGACTTGTTGGAGAGGTCGACGCGCAGCAGGCGGGCTGTTAGCTCTGGCATGGCTCAGCTCCTTCAGTTGAGGCTCCAGTATACGACCCTCGATTGACGACATTCCGCCGTATTCCGACGCCGCGACCCTCTGGGTTCAATTGTCACGTTTCCATCAGGGGCCATGACGATGCGATTGATGCCTGTTCGCGCCACGATAACGGTGCCCGCAGTGTGCCTTGCACGGCCGCTGCTATCGGCAGAGCGTGGATGATCGTACGTGTTGGCGTTGTCCTGGGATCCTCGCTTTGAATAGTCTTATTGCCTCCACCGAGCAAGCTTGCTCCTCCCCAAGTCCTCGGCACGATAGCTGCAAGCTGGTCCGCTCTTGTTCGACGCGTGGTGCTCGCGCTGCTTCATGGCCTGGTAACCTGCGCGGCACTCGTCACATTGGTTATGGTCTCGCTCGTCGTTCCACGACCGGACGCGGTGGAGGTCATTCGCGCCACGGCCGTGTATCAGCATGAATGGCGTGGGAGGCTGTTCTACACACTGGATGCGTCCCAGTGCGCGGGGATTTCGACGTAGTAGCGCTCGGGGCTTGGTCACTACTGTGATGGGATAGGCGCTGTTGTCAGAATCGCTGGCCACAGCCCACTGGGAGCGTCGCCATCCCTGGCGGCCCGGCCGTCGAGGCCGAACTCCGAACTCCCAGCCGCGGATTGGGATCGCGCTGTGCGGCCCTCAGGGGCCGGGCCGCCAGGGATGGCAGCCCTCCTAGGGCAGCGGTTCCGAGGCCGATCAACAATGCTCGGCTGGCCGTGACGTTCGCCTGGAGCTATGCTGAACCCATCATTTCAGGGAGGCACGGGAGTATGGCCAAGGATTTCTCGATCATTGTGGGAACGCTCGGGATGGGCCTGTGGCAGAGTCAGGATGCTGGGCATTCCTGGGCGCGTGGAAAACTCTGGCATGGGTATCAGGGTGGCCGCTCCACGTTTGGCCTGGCGGTGCATCCGGAGGATCCGCGGGTGGTCTTTGCCGGTACGGATGAGGGGCTCTATCGGAGTGAGGATCGAGGTCAGAACTTTGAGCACGTTGCCAGCCCCATGGATGAGCTCAAGGTCTGGCGCGTTGCCATTGACCCGGTCGATCCATCGATCATGTTTGCAGGTACTGCTCCCGCGCATGTGTTTCGTTCCCGCGATGGTGGCCAACACTGGGAGCTACTGCACGTGCCATTCTCGGAAGAGTGCTTCAATGTGAACACTGCCCGCGTGCTCGGACTGGAAGTGGATCCGGCTGATCACCGGATCGTCTGGGCGGGCGTTGAAGTGGGTGGCATGTGCCGCAGTCTTGATGGGGGAGATACCTGGACGCGCATCTCTGGCGGCATCATGGACGAGCTGGATGTGCACGATATCACCGTGGTCCCCGGACGACCAGGCGCGGCGATTGTGACGCTCCCGAATGACCTGACTCTCACGGAGGACGCGGGCGACCACTGGCGTGCCCTGGGCGCCGGGCCACAGTTCCCGCTCCCGTATTGCCGGAGCGTGACCTTCAAAGAAGGCGATTCGCGAGTGATCTTTGCGGCCGTGGGTGACAATGCGCTTGGCTGCCAGGGCACCATTCAGCGCTCACGCGATGCCGGCGAGACCTGGGAGACGCCGCTCCTGCCGCTGGCGCCCAACACGCACATGGAATGCTTTGCCACGCATCCTTCAGATCCCGAGTTGATCCTCGGATGCAGTCATTACGGGCAACTGTTTGGCAGCTCCGATGGCGGTGACTGGTGGATCAAGTTCCCTAAAGAGTTCACTGAAGTACGCGGCGCTCTCGCCTGGACGCCACACTGATTCGTGAGGCCCCGAGGTCGGGGAAGCCCGCGCTAGCGCTTTGGAGTGCTGGTGGCCGCGACACCGCTTTGACTTCCGCGATCGTTACTGGTGCGGCCTCGGAATGGAAAGCGGTGTCACGGCCACCAGCACTCCAGAGCGCTAGCGCGCCCTGCAGGCTTCCCGCCTCACTGGATTGCGAATATTTGCTACCGCACCGTTGTCTGGAGCTGGCCTTGATCCACGCGGAATCCCACCTGGCACCAGGCTGATTCGCCGGCGCGAGCCCGAACGAGATATTGACCAGGGACTGCCAGCTCCACATCCACGTCCATACCGTACTGGATGCGCTGGGAGTGGCCCTCCGGCAGGTTGGCCGGGCGACCAATGCGGAGCTGACCATTCATGGTGACGAGGATCTGGCGAGGATCGTCATACGCCAGCTCGACCTGGCCATCCCAATCCTGGTTGGCTTCAATCCACTCAACCAGGATTGCCAAGGCCACGGAGAACTTATGCCGGACAGGGAAGGCCCCACCAACCATGATGCTCTCCCAGCCCCCTCCCAATGTGTACAGTTTGTTACTGATGACCTGAGCTGAATCGGCCACCATCAGCCATTCGACGCGCATAAGTGCCTCTGGAAGACTTCGTTTGCTGAGCGTAGTCTATCCTCGTGTCAATCGGAGCCGCATCCCGTCAGGGTGCGGTTGCTCGCTCCGGGGCCCCCGCCTTCGGCGTCGCTCACAGTCGCCGGGTCCGAGCCGCGACCGTGAGCGAGCGGTTCCCTCGCGATAGCCTCCCGCTCGTTCATCAGTGCGTTCCCCACAAATCCGGTCGACTGATGGGTCACTGCCAGGGTGTTTTCGTTGTCCGAGAAGCTGGCCTTGAAAGGGAGGCAAGCGTACACCGCGGTGGGGGGGGGGGGGGGGGGGGGGGGGGGGGGGGGGGGG
>JBJXFJ010000355.1:0-4621 GCA_046154735.1 Chloroflexota bacterium
CCCCCCCCCCCCCCCCCCCCCCCCCCCCACCGGTTCGAACGACACCCCGCGAGACTCCATGACTTTGAATGACCCTGGAGTGCACCCTCGTGCACTTGCTGGCTTTCCGAACTGGCGCTACACTGCGACCCGGAGGCGTAAACACATGGCTATCGTGGATATGCTGGATACCGGAAACAGGATCGACATCAGCAATGAGATACTCATCTCCGCTGACTCGCACGTGACGGAGCCGGGCGACCTCTGGAAGACGAGATTGCCCGCCGATCTCCGTGACCGTGCACCCATCTTCGAGGATCGCCGAACTGGGGCAGCTCATTCTGCAAATACGCTGGATGCACCTCGCCCGGGCGGCTGGGATCCGTTGAGCCGCGTAAAGGAAATGGCGCAAGACGGTGTAAGCGCCGAGGTCCTCTTTCCCACGCTGGCCCTGCGCCTGTACAGCCTGGAGGATGCCCGACTTCAAGAGGCCTGCTTCAGGGTCTACAACGACTGGCTGGCCGAGTATTGCCAGGCATCACCGAACCGGCTCTTTGGCATCGCCGCTATCGCCGTGTACGACATTGATCACGCGATACAGGAAATGGAGCGCTGCCGGAAGGCCGGGTTTGTAGGAGCGATGATCTGGCAAGTGCCACATCCGGATTTGCCGTGGGTGTCGGATCACTACGAGCGGTTCTGGGCGGCGGCCGAGGACATGGATATGCCCGTGAACCTCCACATCCTGACGGGCTTTGACTATAGCGCTCGAGATCGGGGCGGACCCATTGAAGCCCACCGTGGCTCCGTGAACCACAAGATCGCAGGGGCGGCCAACACGCTCTTCGACATCATCTTTACCGGTGTCCTGGAACGCCATGCCAAATTGAACGTGAACGTGGTGGAGAGCGAAGTGGGCTGGATCCCCTTCTATCTCCAGCAATGGGACTATTACGTGCGCCGCTTTGGCTCCACCCGACCAGATGGTTCGGGCGCGCGGCCGCTCAGCATCCGCATGGCACCCAGTGAGTATTTCCAGCGACAGATGTCGGCCACGTTTTTCGATGATCCCGTGGGCGGCAAACTTTTTTCATGGTGGGGCGCTGAGAACTGCATGTGGTCCACAGACTATCCGCACCCGAACTCGAAATGGCCCGAATCGCGAGAATTCCTGGTGAAGAACCTGGGCCATCTGGAGCGAGACACCATCCAGAAACTCATCCGTGAGAACGCCGTAAAGTTCTACAAGATCCGGATACCGGAGCCCGTGCTCGTCTAGGCAACTGACCTACCCATCATGCAACAGGCAATTACATCACACACGGAGGAGCAACGATGACGACCCAGACCCAAATCACCCCTGAGACGTACACGTTTGCAATGAAAGGGAACTATCTTTCCGAAGGTCGGGTGAACATCGACCTGGCGAAAGAGGACGTTCTCTGGCTGAGCCTGAAGATCAATGCGGAGGGCGGCGAGAACGCCCTGCATGCCCACAGTGCCGAGGAGCACGCCTTCATCGTCCTGGAGGGCGAGGTGACGTTCTTCAATAAGGAAGAGGAGGGAACCGTGCTGCATAAGTATGAAGGCATCATGATTCCCAAGGGCGCCTACTATCGGTACCTGAATACCGGTGGCGAGAACCTCTTCCTGCTCCGCGTAGGCGCCAAGCTCGGCGCACAGCAAGGTGACGCCACACGCCTGCGCACTGACGGCACGCAATTGCCATCAAATTCGGCCGAAAATCACCACATCGATGGCGTGCCGATCCCCGGGAAGATCTGGGGAGCAAGCTAGAACGGGGTGCTGAGGGCTGAGCTCGGCGTCTCCGGCTCAGCCCTCAGCACTCAGCCTAGTTGAAAAACACCGTGTCCCAGCGCTTGGTTCTTACCTTGTCATCGCCCAGCTTTTCGTTGGCCTCGGGCGTCTGATCCCTGGGCAGCAGCGTCACGCCCTCCATGCCCGCCTCAGGCTCTGCCGACGGAAGTCCCGGGCGAACCGAAACAAACCCTTCCTTAGAGAGCACGCCTTGCCCTTCAGCGGAGAGTGTCCACTCGATGAAGAGTCGAGCCGCGTTTGGATGGGGCTGATTCTTAATATTGCCCATGCTGGAGTAGGTCCAGCCGACTCCGTCCTTGGGTTTGACGAATTTCACGGGCGCACCGGCCTTGCGCTGCACAATCGCGTCCACGTGGCGCGCGGACAGATACATGGCATACTCGCCGCGCACCAGACCGGTCCAGAGAGGGCCCGTGGCATTCGCAAAAAATGGTTCTTGCGCCTTTAGCTTTGAGCTCCACTCAAGTCCATAGACAAGCTCCATCCCGGCAACGATTGTGCCCCCCTCACCGGAGCCACGCGGGTCCAGAACGGCAATTTTGCCCTTCCACTTCGGATCCAGCACGTCATCCCAGACCTTCGGCTCTTGATCAGGGGGTACCAGGTTCGTATTCACCGCGAGGCTGATCAGCGTTGCGTTTCGGGGGTTCACTACCCCGCCAGGCACGACAAATTGTGGAAAGAGCGCCGACACCTGTGGAGACTCATAGGCTTCGAGTAATCCTGCATCCGTAAGATCTCGCTGGGTAGTGAAACCCATTAGTGCGATGTCCGCCACGTAGTTCTTCGACGCTTGCTCGGCAATCACCTTCTCACGGATGTCCCGGCCAGCCATCTCCGTGCCCGAGAGCTCAATGCCTGGGAAACGGCCTGCAAAGGCAGCCTTCGTCGAGTCGAAGAGCGCCGGCGTGAGGCTATTGCCATAGAGCACCAGTTTGCCCTCTTTCTGAGCGGCCTCGTAGTACTTGGACTTGGCCTCTGCCAGTGCTTGGTCGGAGGGCGACACCGCGGTCTTCTCCACAGGCTGGGCCGGGGCTGTCGCTGGTCTTGCAGCGCTGGCAGTGGGAGCCGAAGCTGGTGGTGGGGGAGGCGCGGTGGGAGCCGGCGCCATCGGCGGGCTACAGGCCGTCAAAGTAATGGCGAACGCTCCAAGGGACGCTAGGACAGGAATGGACTTCAGGATCATTCATCGGTCCTTTCAAGATCACGCGCGAGGGTATCAATATCGGCTGGCTTCACCGCAAACGCCCAGACAGCACGCCGCGGGGACACTGGATTCACGTCCTCCCATGGGGAACATCGTGCCCCACCGTGCCGGAGGTGTCAAGCGTAATTGTTCAGCGATACGGCGACGGTTAATGACGCACAGAGACGCAGAGTGATGGAGTTGGTCATGCTCTGCGTCTCTGCGTCTCCGTGTCTCTGGGTTTCATCTCCATCGAAAGGTGGACAGTTGCCTCTGGCTCGCTTTCCTTGACCGCGGCACTCCCTCCATGGTCACATAGATTCTCAGGGACCATCGGAAAGTGGGCTCCGGTCAGGTCCATCAGCCAACCCCGGGTGCATTCCGAGACTCCTGCGGGACTCAATCGCAATACGGAGCACATCCCAGCAACGACATGGAACTGGGCAAAACCAGGAGGAGAGAGGCGATGTATCGATCACCACGCTGGATCACCACGAGAGGCTGGGTGCCGCTTCTGATGGCACTGGTCACCGCCTGTGGCCCTGCCGCATCCACCAGCCCCTCACCCGCGCCCACTTCAGCGCCGGCGGCGCCGGCTAAGTCGGCCCCCGCGGCACCGGCAAGCGGGGCCCCGCAGACTCAGGACTGGACAGCGGACTGGCAGCAGACTGTGGAAGCGGCCAAGAAGGAGAAGCTGGTCATCGTCAGCATGCCGGGTGAGAACGACAAAAAGATCATGGCCATGTTCCAAGAGGCGTATCCCGGCATTGAGGTGGAGCACACTGGTGCCCGGCCAAGCGACATCTCGCCCAAGATCATCTCTGAACAGCAGAATGGCGTCTATGCCTGGGACGTTTTTGAGTCCACGGGTGCCAGTAACATGCACGAGGTTCTGTTGCCGGCGGGCGCATTTCAGGATCTCCCGCAGTTCATTGTTGACCCATCAGTCATGGATGACAGCAAGTGGCGCAATGGCAAGTGGGCGACCTATAGCTCATCAACGAAACCACAAATCCTCTCGCATGATTTCAGTTTGCGTAACGGCCTGTATATCAACCGCGACGTCATTCCGCGCGATGAGCTCAAAAGCCTTGATGATCTCATGAACCCGAAGTACCAGGGCAAAATGGTCGTGGACGATTGCACGGTAGCCGCCCAGGGCACATCCACCATCATTGGTCTGTGGCAAGCCAAGGGCCCGGACTGGGTGCGCAAGCTCTTCACTGAACAAAAGCCGGTGTTCCAGGAGACCGTGCGCGTCACCAGCGAATGGGTGGCCACGGGCCGATATCCGATTGCTATCGGCCCGGCCGATCAAGAGCTTGTTCGACTCCAGAACGAGGGGATTGGGAAGAACGTTGAACCGCTCGAATACGGGGGCGGCAACGTTTCAGCGAGCGGCGTGGCCATCTTCAAAAACGCGCCGCATCCCAACGCGGCGAAGGTGTTCGTGAACTGGTTCCTGAGTCAGGACGGCCAGATGGCCTGGACCAAAGCTCACAACAACCCGCCGGCGCGGAATAGCCGCCGATCAGACGTGCCGCTGAACGACCCCAAGGGCGTCCCCGACTATTCAAATCTGGGCCAGTACTTCATCTGGGGCACGGAGACCGGCTC